>NZ_JBJGED010000007.1:0-301755 GCF_045062745.1 Paenibacillus sp. HJGM_3 | reverse complement strand
TGACGATCATCATGCACCCGACGATATTGGCCACGGCCGCGCTCTATGTACCCGCCGTTACGATGAGAATCGCGGGGACAGACACATGGATGGTTCCGTTCTTCGCTTCCATGATCGGGTTCCTCACCGTATATGTCATGGTACGTCTGCATGCCACATATCCGCAGTTGACATTCATCGAATATTGCCCGCATATCCTGGGACGCTGGTTAGGGCAAACGCTTGGGCTCGTCTATCTCATCTCGCTCCTGTACTCTCTCGGCATCGTCCTGCGGGAATACGGTGAATTCCTCGTCGGCCAATTCTTCATCGAGACGCCGCTGCTCGTCATGATCGTCTGCCTCGTCGCCGTCTGCGCCTATGCCCTCTATATGGGGCTCGAAGTACTGGCCAAGAGCGCCCAGCTGCTCGTTCCGATTGCGATCAGTATGATTGTGGTATTAGTCTTGTTCATGATTCCCGACATGAGATCTCATCATTTACTGCCTTTCCTGGAGAATGGGATCCGGCAGCCGCTGCTCGGCTCGATCACACCCGCGTCGTGGTTCTCGCAGTTTTTCGTGTTAGGCTTCCTGCTCCCGTATTTATCGCGTAAAGAGCATGCGCTGAGATGGGGCATGCTCAGTGTGGGCTTCGTGCTGTCTACTCTTATCGTAATCAATATTTCCGTCCAGCTCGTGTTCGGCTCGAAGATCGGGCGGGTACAATATCCGTTTCTCATTGCGATTCGCTACATCTCTCTGGCGGATTTCTTTCAGCATGTGGAAGCGCTCTTGATGGCCATTTGGTTGATCGGGATCTTCGTCAAAGTGGCTACCTTGTACTATGTGCTTACCCTCGGCACGGCACAATGGCTGCGGCTTGCCAGCTATCGGGTATTGATCATTCCCCTCGGGGTGCTCGGGGTGCTTTGCAGCATTTGGGTTTCCACCAATCTGCAGGGATTGACGCACCTGCTGGAATCCACCGTCCCGTTCTATGCGCTGCTCATGCAGCTTCTCGTCCCTATTCTCCTGCTGTTGATCGCGATGGCCAGAAGGAGGCGCACTGCATGAGCGGAACGCTTGCGCGTTGGGGCAGACGGCTTATTCTCCTGGTTGCGGCAGGGCCTCTCCTCCTCATAGCCGGATGCTGGGACCGTACGGAGGTGAACGATCTGGCGTTGGTAACCGGGGCGGCGATCGACCAAGTAGACGATACACAGATTGAACTGACGATCCAAATCTTCATCCCGCAAGGCACCGGCGGCGGCGGCCTGAGCGGGTCCCAGAAGCAGACCGGCGGCAGTCAAATCACTTATACCATCTCGGCCACGGGGACGAACATAGCCGAGGCGATTTCCCATATGCAAGAAAAAATGCCCCGCAAAATTTTCTGGGGACATTCGGAGATCTTCCTGTTCGGAGAAAAAGCGGCTCGAAACGGGATCGAGGATGACATCGACTTCCTTATGCGGGCGCCGCAGCCTCGGGAGAGGGCGTACCTCTACACCGTCGAGGGGGAGGCCAAGCGCATACTGGAAGTGCATTCCATCTTGGAGCGTACAACGGCCGAAGTGTTAAGGGAGATGTCGAAGAGCAAAGTGTCGCTCAGCGTGACACTGGCCGAATTCGGCAAAATGCTGACCGGCGATACGAATGCGGCGGCTATGCCTTGGCTTCGGGAGCTCCTTCCGCTCAATCAGCAATCGACAAAGTCGTCCGATTATACAGTCGGAACGGCGGTATTTCACAAAGACAAGCTGGCGGGCGTGCTGAACGATACGGCGTCGAGAGGCGTGCTTTGGATACGGGATGAGATTCGGGATGCGGTCATTACGGTAAAGCCGGCTGACGTGCCCGGCAACGTATCGCTGCGGATGGTGAGGAGCAGTACGAAGCTTAAACCGGTCATTCAAGATGGAAAGTGGAGTATGACGGTCAAGATCAAGTCCGAGTATGATGCGCTGCAGAATGGCACGAAGCTGGATCTCGCCACCGACAACACGGCGATTCACGACGTCGAGGAGGCAGCTAACCAGGAGATCGAAAGTCGGGTGCGGCAGGCGTTAGAGCTGGCTCAGAAAAAATGGAAGACGGACATTTTCGATTTCGCGGGCGAGTTTCACCGGAAATATCCGCAAGCCTGGAAGAAGCGCAAGGACGAATGGGAAATGCTGTTCCCGCAGATGGAGGTCCGCATCGAGTCCGATACCAAATTGCTCCGTCCCGGGAGTTCTAATATT
The DNA here is from genome assembly GCF_045062745.1 of Paenibacillus sp. HJGM_3. Taxonomy (NCBI): domain Bacteria; kingdom Bacillati; phylum Bacillota; class Bacilli; order Caryophanales; family Paenibacillaceae; genus Paenibacillus; species Paenibacillus sp. HJGM_3. Next base: position 299,531 of record NZ_JBJGED010000007.1, on the reverse strand, counting down.
AAGTCGGACCTTGTCAAGGAACAAACTCCGTCATGACATGGAAGTCGATCGCGATATGGATGGGACTCAGCTTGCTCATAGCGGTAACCCACTGGATACAAGTGAGACGGGCTCCGATGCGGGAAAAGGCGGCCTGGGTGGTTATTCTGCTTTTGAGCTTTCTGCTGGCCGCGGCATTGATGCTGGATCCCGAATTGCCGGGACCGACCCAGCTTGTGAACAAGGTGTTCGGGCGGCTCGGCACCTTGATTCAGTGAAGTGAGAAGGAGAGTGTACCAATGCGGGAGTCGGATTCGATGGCGATCACCGGCAAGCAATTGTTCTGGCTGATCTCGACGATGCAAGTCGGGATGACGGTCCTCCTGACGATTAATCCGATGATCCTAATCTCGAGGCAGGACGCTTGGATGTCGAGCGTCCTCGCCGGATTGATCGGCATGTTCGTCGCCTGGGTGTGCTCCAGGATCAGCCTGCTTATGCCCGGAATGACGCTTGTGGACTATGCCCGCAGCTTGCTCGGGTCCTGGCTCGGGAATGCGCTCATTGTCTTGTATTTGGTCCAATGGTATTCGGTCCTGGCTATCATTCTGCGCCAATATTCGGAGCTGATCGTCGGGTCGGCGCTGCTCAAGACGCCAATGACCGTTCCGATGCTCGGCATGCTGTTTGTGGCGGTCTATGCCGTCCATAGCGGGCTCGTGACGATCGCCCGCTGCAGCCAAATCTTCGGACCGTTTATCCTGCTTGGCATCGCCGTTCCGATCTTGCTCAGCCTAAGAGACTTCGATCTGCGCAATCTGCAGCCCGTATATCAGGATACCGGCTGGATGACCTTGATCCATGGCTCCCTGCCGACCGGAACGTTCCTCGGGGACTGCGTCATGCTGATCTTCTTGTTCCGCTTTGTCGCCAAGCCGGCCACAGGCGTTCGGCCCGCCATCCTGGGCGTCGGGATAGCCGGGCTCTTGGTCGGCGCGGCCACATTGCTTATCGTCGGCGTCATTTCCGCCGCGAGGGCGGCTGGATCGACGTACCCCTACTTTCAGCTCGTACGATATATTTCTTATACCGATTCGTTTCAGAATCTGGATGCCATCGTAGTCGCCTTATGGATTTCCGGGGTGTTCATCAAGATCTCGCTCTATTTGTTCGTCAGCGCCTATGGCACATCCCAGTTGCTGGGGGTTAGGCGATGGAAGCGATCGCTCTGGATCATCGCGCCGCTCGCGCTCGGGCTCGCTTATATCCCGCGGGATTTCATCCAGAGCTCGGTGCAGTTCCCTCAGAACATAGCGATCCCGTTCATCTTGCCGTTTTACTATATCGGCATGCCTATCGTGCTGTTAGGCTTGGCCAAGCTTCGGCAGGTGAGGCTCGAGCGGGGGCGCCAAGATTGAAGCCGATACGACTTCAACCTGCCGGCGGGATTTCACGAATACCACTCCTTTGCATGAGTTGCAAAAGACCCAAAACGTAAAAACGGCCCTGTGCAGGGCTACAGAGCCGTTTCGTTTTTATTATCCGTGTACGGATTTTCTTAATCTCGTTAATACTCGGAGGCTGATTTCCGTCCATAATGCGCTATAAAGCAAACAAAATAGAAAGATATACGCTGCTGTAGCGATATCCCAGCTCTGGGCAACCGAGGGGCCGAGCAGTGGAAACCGAAAAGCGTATAACAGCAGCGCAATTCCTGCCCATAATACAAAAGCGGATAGCAAGACAACCTGAATGCGATTGCTGGAGCGAGCAATGCTGAAACCTAATGCCAGCCCGAGCAATCCCGTTGTAAACGGAAAGACGAATAATTCGCTTGGTTGAATGAGGAGCAGTAACACCATGCTAAGCGCATAGGCGGCAAATCCCGAGCGTAATGAAATGAGCGTCGCCAATACTACCGGAGCGGTCGATAGCGGGCTAAGCAAGTAACCCGGCCCTGGTAAAAAGCCTCCCGCCGATTGGAATAATGCGGATAGTGCACTTAGAAAGGCAATCGCAACGAGTGTCCTTGTTGGGTTGGCACCGGCGCGGGCCAATACCGATACGGATTCCATCTGCGGTAACGGCTTTGCCCAATAATTGTGAAAATGGTCACGCATGTTTATACCGCTCCCTTCTTTGATCACTCAGAATTAATATGAATAAATGGAAGCAGCAGGGCCAGGATCAACACGATGATATCGAGCCTGCCTAATTTCAATGGATAGAGCGTGGTTCGCTCGCTGCCGGGCCGGAAACAGCGGGACTCCATAGCATCGGACAAGCGTTCGGCACGCCTGAAGGTCGTGAGAAGTAACGGCGTCAACAGGAAAATCATATCTCTCCCCCGCCAAGCCAAATTCCATCTGCCATACTGCGGTCCCCGTACTCTCTGTGCTTGCATGATTCGCATGAGATCTTCCAAAAGAAGCGGAAGATAAATGACGGCAATCATGAACATAACCGCACACGATTCGGTCTTCACCCCAAAGCGGCGCAAGGGGGACAACATTTTGCGCAGCCCTTCCAATTGTTTTTCTGGCGGCGTAGTCGATAAAAGGATCGTAACCATTAGGATAAAAGAAATCATTTTTAACGTCATTAGCGCCGCGTCCTCTACTCCGTTTAACACGATTTGAAGGGAAATGAATAGGAGTAGGACGACTAACAGTCCTCGAGTATTTTCCCAGAATAAGTAAAAACGGAGTTTGGAGAGCAGAAACAAAAATAAGGCGATAAGCGTATATATAAAGCAGGTTGTAAGTGAATGGGAAGTAACAAGACTTATCGAATAACTAACGGCAAACCCATATTTCGAGCGGGGATCCAGCCGGTGCAGCAGGGAATCGCCAGGTACATATTGCAGAGTGGATAACGCTCCGAAGCTGCTCATGGTTCATCTCCTAAGTCCGCGTCAGTCGTTCGGTTATAAAGGCGAGGAGCTGGTTTTCTTGAATGAGCTCCGAATCGATTTTTCCCGGGAAAAAGATTTCGAGTTCCTTGCGGAAGCGCAGTAAAGGTGTCGGTGATAAAGCTATAGCAGGATCTTCCAACACATTTCGGATTTCGGCAGGTTTCAAGTCATATACTAATCTTCCGTTATTTAATATGACCAGCCGATCTGCGTAATCCAAAGCATCCTGTAGATGATGGGTAATGCAGACGATCGTCATAGGCTTGGTTCGTTGAAGTTCGGTCAGCAAAGCGAGAAACTTTCCGCGTGTCCATGGATCCAGTCCGGCCGTCGGCTCATCCAATATCAGAATCTTGGGCTCCAGAACGACGGCTCCTGCCAATGCCACCCTTCTTTGTTCTCCGCCGCTAAGTTGAAAAGGAGAGCGATCCTTGTATGCTTCAAAGGAAAGTCCAACGCATTCCATCGCGTCTTTCACTCTTCCCGTTATTTCCTGCTCGCTATACTTCTTCCGGCGAAGCCCGTACCGGATATCCCGGAATACCGTTTCTTCAAACAACTGATGCTCGGGAAATTGAGAAACGTAAGCGACTTTGTTCGATAGAGCGGAGCGGTTTTTTCTGCTGTTCGTCGGGATATGATCCACGTATACGAGACCGGTGTCAGGCATTAAAAAACCGGCACACAGCAATCCCAAAGTGGTTTTGCCAGACCCGGAAGGGCCCATGATGGCAACGAATTGTCCATCGGGTATGGAGAACGTAATGCTGCCCACTGCTTTATGCTCCATGACCGTCTTTTTGGCATGCGTATAGCTTACATCGCGGAAATCGATTCCCATATCGATTTGGCCAATTCCTTTTCCGATCCGCAGCAGGCAGGCAGTTCCATACCTTTCGTGCGAAGCGCTTTTTGTAAACGTACAAGAAACGGGGGCAGCGTCTGAGCCTCTTCGAGAATGTCGGCTTGCTTCATTAATGTGGGGACGTCTCCGGCAAAAGCAAGTCGTCCATGATGGAGCACCAAAATCCGGTCCGCCTTCCAGATGTCTTCCGGATCATGCGTAACTTGAATGACGGTAAGCCCCATACGATGAAGATCGGACATGACGCCTAGCAGCTTGCCGGCGTTTTGCGGATCCAACATGGACGAGGCTTCATCAAAAATAATAATTTGCGGCTCCATGACGAGGATACCGGCGATCGCAACCGATTGCTTTTGCCCGCCGGATAACGTTCGAACGGGACGGTACCGAAGTTCTTCTAATCGCAACAACTTCAATATGTTGTCTATTCGCGAGATTATCTCCTCCCGCGGGCACAATAGGTTTTGCAAACCGAACGCGATATCCTCTTCGACCGTAACGCCGACTGTCTGTTCATAGGGATTTTGAAAAACAATTCCAACCGACTGACGGATCTTTCGAACATTCGCAGGACCGGTAGATTCCCCGAAGACGAGCACCTGTCCCAGACTTGGTTGCAACAAGCCGTTTACTAATTTAACGAAGGTGGACTTCCCCGAACCATTTCCTCCTACGATGGATATCCATTCGCCAGGAGCAATGCTAATATTGATATCTTTTACGATCCATTCGGTATGCTCCGAATAACGGAATGAAACGTTCTCAAAAACGACGGACGGCGATTTGGCGGCTGCGGGCATCCCATTTCCCCATTCCCTTTGATTCGTTACGATTATATTCGAGTGAAAAGGAGATCATTCGGCCTGGATTTGTCCGAATTACCGAATGCTCACACGGATACCTGGCATAGAATCGAGATCGGTGCGGTGAATAATAAGCTGCCGTCCCCCGGAGGTTTTCAAACCCGAGCCAATCCTTCCCCCCACTGCAGATTAAACGGCGCGAGCCATCGGAAGCCAAAAATTGGATTACAAAACGTAAAGAGCCGGTCCATATAAAAAAGACCGTATTCAGCTTGGAAAAAAGGCTTAAAACGGTCTTTTCGTAGTTTTTCTGTAAGGCCAAACGATTAGCATGGCTCACACCGCTAATGATTTTAGATAGATCATGCAGCACGCGCCCCACTCGTCGGGTGTAGTGGCGAGCAGAGCGTCCAGCCGGCCCGCCTGCGCAATCTGCCCAGCAGCCCGTCCTCCTCGAACTCGGCCAAGATGCGGCGAATCGACGTCCGGCTCAGCTTGCTGCTCGCTCAGCAGCCACTCGGTCGGCAATTACTCCCCGGCGTGAAGACTCCCGCTCAGAATGCGGTCCCGGACCTCCCGACGTACGGCCTCGAACCTCGCTTCGAATCCGGCTCGTTTTCTCATCATAAGCCGCCGACATAATGGAACGAGAGGTCCCGCATAGCCGGTTCCCCCTCACTCTCCGTGATGTCCAACCGGACTTCGGACGCCTTCACGGCCGGAATCCGGATAATCGCCTTGTGGCCGATATTCCGGCCCTCATAGATCGGGACCGGCCGGCGGGATTTGGCCGTTATGATCGTGATCGTGAAGCGCCGTACCCGCTCGCCGCCCGTCAGTCTTCCCCGATTACGATATGATCGATGAGCATCGGCTGCTCCGGCTTATATAGCCATGACCGGTCGGCAACCGTGCACTCGGTGAGCGTCCCCAGGGGGGATCCGAAGCGCCGGCTGATCTCCGCTCCCATCTGCTGAAGCCGTTCGGCGTCCAGCTCGGGGAAGCGGCCTTCCCGGTCGGGGCCCACATTCAGCAGCAAGTTCGCGCCCCGGCCTACGGAGAGATAGTACAGCCCCATCAGCTCATCCAAGCTCTTTGCCGTATGTTCGTTTTGGTCGCTGTAGAACCAGGTGGAACGCAGCTGCACGTCGCATTCCGCCGGCAGCCACAGCTGTCCGTCCAGCCGGTCCTGCCGTTCCGTGTAGATCGAGAAGTCGGTCGTGTCCACGACGTTCCAGCACGGCAAAGGCGCGATACCGTCCTCATTGCCCACCCAGCGGAAGTTCGGATCGCCCATGTTAAAAATCAATATATTCGGCTGCAAGCGGCGAATCTCCCCGATAATGCGAGGCCAATCGTACGTATGTCCCTCGGAGCCGCATCCGTCGAACCACAGGATGTCGATCTCCCCATAGCCGGTCAACAGCTCTGTAATCTGATTCACGAAGTAGTCGTCGTAAGCTTTCGCGTCCTGCGAGTAGAACCCCGCCGATCCGTCATAAGGCGAATAGTACAGGCCGGGCTTCAAGCCGTACTTCCGGCACGCATCTACAAATTCGCGTACGACGTCGCCCTGACCGCCCTTCCAGGGGGAAGCCGCGACGGTAAATTCACTATATCGGGACGGCCAGTTGGAGAACCCGTCATGATGCTTCGCCGTCAGCACCGCGTACTTCATTCCCGCATCGCTGGCCACCCGAATCCATTGCTCGCAGTCCAGTCCCGACGGATGGAAGGCATTCGGTGTCATCGGCCTCTCGTCGAAATCCTTATAACCTTCATAAAACGTACGGAGCCCAAAATGAACGAACAGTCCGAACTCCCAATCCTGATAAGCCAGCTGTCTGGCGGTTGGGGTTACATGCGTTACCGATTGCATAATTCCGACTCCTCCCTTTTCAAGACTCATTCCGCCATTGCTGCCAGAGAACGCCGAATCAGGGCAATCGTCTTGCGCGCTCCCTCGATCTCGTCCCCGTCCCGCGGCACGCTCTCCACGCCCCAACTGCCTGCATAGCCGCTACCCGCGAGCAGCCGGCAGAAGGCGGAAATGTTCTGAGTCAGCTCATCGCCCTCATCGGTGAAATGAAAGGTTTTGATATGCAGCAGCTTGGCATACTTGGCGCATTGCAGCCATCCATCCGCTTGCTTGCCCGGGGCCCAGTTCCAGGAATCGAGCAGCAGCCCGAGCTTCGGGACGGCGTCCAGAATGGCAATCAGCTGGTCCGGGTCGCGGGACGGCCCCCAGTGATTCTCGATCAGCACTTGCACGCCGGCCTCCTCCGCCCGGGCTATAATGTCATTGTAGCCGTCCACGATGATCTGCAGGACCCCGTCTGTCAATACTTGGGGACCGCCTGCGTCGATCCGAATGTGCGATGCGCCTAGCTTGGCGGCCACCGCGATCCAGCGGTACGCTTTCTCCCGGTTTTTGCGGCGGTCTTCTTCGCGCTCCTCGTAAATATGCGCACCGTCCACCGCTATGCAGCCGAACGGCAAGCCCGCTTGCTCGGCGGCGGCCTTCACCCGGTCCAAGTAGTCGTCGTCCGCCGCGGTCAGATGGTGGGATTGGCCCGGGTTCGAGCCCGCATGCAGCACTTGGCTGCCGCTGTCGAGCTCTGCCAGATGGGCGTTCCAGGGGTCGAGCTGCGTGCAGCCAAGCGTCTTGCAATCCGCGATGTATTGGAAGATGTCCTGCTTGCCTGCCGCCAATAGCCGGTGAAAGCTGTACGAGCATATGCTAATGTCGATGTTCTGAGTCTTATCCATGCGACTCTGCCTCCCTGCGGAACCCCGCTCAGTGATTGGTGCCTTTGACGTTATGTCCTTATCCTACCACGTACGGTGCACGCCAAAAAGGCTGTTCACTGAAATCGCGCTGCGAGTCCGGGAACAGCCTTCTATTGCTCCGTCAAACGGTCGAACATGGAGATCGTATCGATGAGATGATTATTGAAAATTTCGCGAGCGACGGCCAGCAGCTCTTTAATCATCGGATCGCGCAGCGAATAGGTGACTTTGTTCCCGTCCTTCGTACCGAACACGATGTTCTTGCTGCGAAGGATCGCCAGCTGTTGGGATACGGCAGAGCCGTCGCTCCCGATGATCGCTTGCAGCTCATTGACGTTTTTGTCCCCTTCCGCCAGCAGCTCCAGAATCCGAATCCGCAACGGATGGCCTAACGCTTTGAAGAAATCCGCTTTAAATTGCTGAAGCTCTCGATTCAACACATAGTCCTCCATAGTCGGTGTGGCTTAGCGATGTCTTATCCATTATGGGGTTCGCTCCGATAATTGCTCGCATTCCCGGAACGCATAGTGCCGGCACCCTACACACTTGTTCGGCTCCACTCGGGCTAGAGCGTACGCAATCGCGTCCCCCGTCCGCTCGAACATGTGAACCGGCCCGATCGTCGCGGCTAGCCCCGTTCTCTGCAAAATCTCTTTGGGTTGGAACTGGAGACCGGAGACGAGCACGAGCTTATTTTGATTTTTACATGCTTTGACGAGTTTGGCAAGCTTGGCCTCACCCGTCGTATCGATGTGCGGCACTAGGCCCATGCGGAGAAGGACGATGTTCGGATCCTCACGGATGAGCCGCCGGATCGATTCCTCGAAGGCGGAGGCCGCTCCGAAGAAAAGGGAGCCCTCGATTGTAATGATGCTGATTTGCGGACAATCGTGGTTATCGGTTACGGTGGCGGCTTCCAGCTTCTCCTGCCGGCCGGAGCGGTTCGGCAGCACCTTGGCGACCGTCAAGCTGTCGCTCATCCGCTTCACGAACAAAATCATAGCCAGCACGAGTCCGGCCTCCACCGCTACCGTCAAGTTCACGAATACCGTAAGGGCGAACGTAATCAACAGGACGATCGAATCTCCCGACCGTGTCCGCAGCGTATGGGCGAAATGCGCGCGCTCACTCATGTTCCACGCGACCACCATCAGAATCGGTGCGATGCTGGCAAGCGGAATCCGCGCGGCGTACGGGGCGAACAGCAGCAGCACGAGCAGGACGACGAGGCCATGGAGCATCCCGGAAATTGGGGATACCGCACCACTCTTGATGTTGGTCGCCGTACGGGCGATGGCCCCGGTAGCCGGTATCCCCCCGAATAGCGGCGTGATGACGTTGGCCACTCCTTGCCCGATCAGCTCGCGATTGCTGTTGTGCCGGTCCCCGGTCATCCCGTCGGCCACCACAGCGGACAGCAGCGATTCGATTCCGCCCAGCACCGCGATGACGAGAGCCGGGTTCAGCAGCTGCACGACTCGGTCCAGCGTGATGTCCGGAATATGAAAGGCGGGGAGCGTGCTTGGAATCCGACCGAACGTGGACCCGATTGTCGCCACTTGACCGTCGAAGAAAATCGTCGCTGCAACGCTGGAGAGCACAAGCCCGATCAAGGAGCCCGGCACCTTGGGCAGGACGCGCGGCGTAATCAGGATCAGTGCCAGACAAAGGCTAGCTGTGATTACGCTGTACGGGTTGACCGAGCCGAGATGCAGGACAATTTCCTTCATATTGGCTATGAACGCTTCATGCTTCTCAATGTCGGAGAGCCCCAGGAAATTGGCGATTTGTCCCGAGAAGATGATCACAGCAATACCGGCGGTGAACCCGATCGTGACGGGCCGTGGAATATAATGAATAAGCGCTCCCAGCTTCAAGAGCCCCATCAAGATCAGCAAAATCCCGGCCAGGATGCCGGCGATGAGCAAATTCTCGTACCCGTATTGGACGACGATGCCGAACAGGATCGGGACGAAAGCGCCCGTAGGACCGCCGATCTGCAAGCGGGATCCCCCTGCGAGCGAAATCAGGATGCCGGCGATGATCGTGGTGTATAGACCATACTCCGGCTTCACCCCGGACGCAATGGCAAAAGCCATTCCTAGCGGAATGGCGATAATCCCGACAATTAAGCTGGAGATGCAGTCTTTCTGCAAGGATTGAAGATGATAACCTTCGAAACGTCCTTTCCATTTCATGCCGGCAGCCCTTCGTTTCCTGTATATTTGATTATTTGAATATACAGTAAATATAATCCCCGGCTTCTTGTCTTGTCAATGCACTTTTCGTCTTCGAACGAAGAATAACATCATTTGCAGCACGGATTGGGCAACTCCACGGTCAACGCAAATAAAGCATGAGCGGCTGCAGCCCCAGCTGCTGAAGCCCCTCCTTCACCAATCCGGCAACCTGAATGGCGCCGTGCTCCTGAAAGTGGGTGTTGTCGTTCACACCCTCCGGAAAGTTCATGAACTCGCCAGGCGCGAGCTGCATGAATATGGACCGTGTCCCTTCCGGGCCTAGCCGCTCGAACAGCTCCTTGCTTTTGGCTGCCAGATCGACCAGCGGCACGCCTTCGCGGCCAGCGAGCTCGCGCACGGCCGTCGCGTAATCGCCGTGCGTATCCCGCAGCGTTCCGTCGTCCTCATAGAAACGCCGATGCACGGGGGTGAGCAGCACCGGGAAAGCATTCCGCTCCCGGGCGCCATGGATGTATCGCATGAGTGTTTCCTGGTAGGTCGTGAACGGCTCGGTATGACGCGCTTCATCGAACTTCTGGTCGTTATGGCCGAATTGAACGAGCAAGTAATCATAAGGCTTGATGCGGCTCCAGATCGCATCGAGGTGCCCTTCTCCGATAAAGCTTTTGGAGCTCCGACCCGACAACGCATAGTTGGCCACGGCGGCGTCCGCCTTGACGAACAGCGGCAGCATCTGTCCCCACCCTGCATACGGATAGCCGTCCGTAGGCTGTTCCGTCACCGTCGAATCGCCGGCCAGGAAGATCGTGCACGTCTGCGGCGTGTGCGAGATTTCTAGCGCATTCAGCCGAGGCGCGAGTCCCCCGAAGACGAGCGCCAATCGTCCGCCCGTTACCCAGACGGAGAAGCTCGTCCGGACGTATTGGCCCGACCCGGTGCGCAGCTTGTGAACGACGAGCCGCCCCTCCCCGGTCTTGATCGTCGTTTCCGTCGCGGCGTGCTCATCGCCGAGCAGCGCGGTCACCGTGTAGATCCCGTCCGGCACATCGACGATGAATGAAGCCTCGTAAGGAATAATGAAATCGCGGCGGAGCGTCCCGCCTTCTCCCCGGTTCAAGGCGCTAATTTTGTCGGCTCGGACGAAACCATACGTGCGCGAAGGGGAATAGCGATCGTTTAGCGTTATTTTCGTATAGCCTTCCTCCGCCTCGTCTACACCGAAGTCGAACCGGTACAAATCCGTCATCGCCTCTCCGCCCCTCTCCCTCTCTTTTCTCTGCCAGCAAAAAATAGAATGCTACCACTTCGGCGTTTGCGGAAACGGACAGGAGGAGGCCGCGAGCTTCGCTCTCCAGCGGACCAGACAGCCGCAATACCGGCATGTGGTTCCTCCGAGCAAAGCGTCGCACGACTCGCAGAGGGATAGACGTTGCCGGTATTGCGCCTCCGGCACCAGATCCCCGTCTCCCAGCACGACGCGATCCCAGAGCCGCTCCGCAGCCGCGATCTGTTCCGGGTCCAGGCAGCCTTTGCATCCGTTCCACTCAGACATCAGACGCTCCTCCTTTAACCTATTCATTAGTTACCCAAGCCTAAGTACGACCACCGAAGCCGGCGGCAGCTGGACGGAGAGCGATCCGTCCTGCAGGTTGTAGGATTCGAACGGCTCCGGCTTCACCGTCTCCGGCTCCTTGAACGTATTATGCGCGTTCAACTCGCGGTTGGTCAGAATGCGTCCGCTTATGCCGGCCGAAGCAAGACCGGGCACAGTCGCTTCGATTGTCGCGCCTTCGGCGTGATGCAGATTGCAGAGAGACAAGTTCAGGATCCCGTCCGCCCCTCTCGAGCACGATACCGACAGCTGAGGGATCGTGCGGCCCTCGTACGTATAGTCCGGGCTGACGTAGTCGACAGGGATCGATTCCGCATCCTGGTGGACTTGGAACATGTCGAACACATGATAAGTCGGCGTCAGCAGCATCCGTTCGCCTTCCGTCAATACCATCGCCTGCAGCACGTTGACGGTCTGGGCGATATTCGCCATACGCACGCGCCGACAGTGCTTGTGGAACAAATGCAGGTTGACGCCGGCTACGAGCGCATCCCGCAATGTGTTCTGCTGGTACAGAAAACCGGGATTCGTACCGGGCTCAACGTCATACCAGGTACCCCACTCGTCCACGATCAGTCCGACTCGTCGGTCCGGATCGTACCGGTCCATGATGGCGCTGTGCTTCTCTAGCAATTCCTCCATGAACAACGTTCGCTCGAGCGTGTTGAACCAGCCGGAAACGTCGAATTCGGTGGAAGAGCCTTTCTCATGCCACTCCCCGGTTGGAAGCGTGTAGTAGTGCAGACTGAGGCCGTCCATAAACCGCGCGGCTTCACGCATGAGCACCTCGGTCCAATTATTGTCTGCGGCATTCGCACCGCAGGCGATCTTGTAGATGCGGTTGCCGCCGTAATTGCGGACATACGTGGCGTACCGGCGGTACTCGTCGGCATAATAGTCCGGACGCATGTTCCCACCGCAGCCCCAGTTCTCGTTGCCGACGCCGAAATAACGGAGCTTCCACGGCTCCGGCCGGCCGTTCTCCCGGCGCAGGTCCGCCATCGGCGATTCGCCGTCGAACGTCATATATTCCACCCATTGCTGCATCTCATAGACGGTGCCGCTGCCGACGTTGCCGTTGACATACGGCTCCGCCCCGATGAGCTCGCACAACCGGAAAAACTCGTGCGTGCCGAAGTGATTGTTCTCCACGGTGCCGCCCCAATGCGTGTTGATCATGCGGGGCCTAAGCTCGGCGGGACCGATGCCGTCCTGCCAATGGTACTCGTCGGCGAAGCAGCCGCCGGGCCAGCGGAGCACCGGGATGCGCAGCCTTCGAAGCGCTTCGGCAACATCGTCGCGGATCCCGTCGGTATTCGGAATCGGAGAGTCCGTCCCGACCCAGATGCCTTCATAGATGCAGCGCCCCAGATGTTCTGCAAAATGTCCGTAGATCGCCCGATCGATCTTGCCAGCCGGCGTTTCCGGCCGTATGTTCATCCTTACTACTGTCATCTAGCGCTCATCTCCTTCGTATTCTGTCCGATGGGAACTTCTCCGCCCGGGTACAACGTAGAGCTGGATAGCCGCTTGGGCTGCGGAATCTGTCGACCTGACTTTTCTGACAGCTCGAGCGGACGGCTGGAGTAGATCGAGGCCGTCTCGTCATTGTAGATAATGACTTGCACCATCCCGCAGCCAAGCAGATCGCCATATACGGCATAGCCCTCCGCATTGAACTGCACAACCGGGTTCATATGGCCGTCGTACAAGGTCGGCGGCACTCCGCCGCCGCGCCGGTAAGCCAGGATGTGATCGAGCCCGCCCTCGTCCCAGCCTCGCAGCGGCTCGATAATCGTCAGCCACCCGGCCGTCGAGCGGTCTTCTTTCCACAGCTCGTTCCCCTCACGGTCCAGCAGGAACAGGGCGTCCTTGCCCTTACGCCCCTTCCCGTCGTCCTCCCTCACTAGGCGATCGAGGCCCGCAATTTGCAGCCCCGGCAGATCGTCGCGGAACCGGCCCAGCGCTACGTGCTGGGATTCGACGGACCCGGTGTAGCGCCACAGCTCGTTGCCGTGGCGGTCGTACATGACCGTAACGCTTCCGCCGATGACGAGTTCCGGCTCGCCGTCTCCGTTCACGTCACCGACCCAGATGCAGTCGGCGTGGTCCTCCAGCTCCCGGCAGCTCCAGAGCGGCCGCCCGTCGTGATCCAGCAAGTCGTACCCGGCCATTACCTCGTCGCGCCCGTCGCCGTCGAGATCGTACACCCAAGGGAAATGCCCCGGGTTGCCCTCGTGCTTCCACAGCAAGTTGAAGTCGCGGTCCATAGCCCAGAGCGTATGATACCGGTCCTTCAAAATTACGTCCCCTGCATACGTCCCACCAGTCAGATTGGCGACGATGATACAATCATGGGCGTGCGGGCCGGGCAGCTCGCGGGCCGACTTCACATGCCCCGTCTGTCCGTCCAGAATGACGAACCGGCCATCCATGACACACAGCACCTCCAGCCGGCCGTCACCATCGATGTCGGCGATCTGGGCCGGATAATCCGAGCCTTGGCTGCCGGCGTTCGTAGTCGGCTCCCCCGTCTGCCACAAGAGGTTGCCATCCAGGTCGAATGCGGTCACGCATTGGACCTGGTGGGGGATATAGCGCACATCCTTGCGGGCATCCGGCTGCACGAGCACCAGCTCCATGCGCCCGTCCCCGTTCACGTCGCCCAGCAGCATCCGGCAGCGGGGCCCTGCCGCCCCGATATTCAGTCTTCCGGCCAAGTAAGGCTCTTGCCCCAACACAGACTTGTTCATAGCTATACTTCCTCCTCGCTCTAGGCCTATTGGACTCGCAGCCGCATTATTCTTGCGGCGCATACACGTGCAGCTCCGCATATTCGGCGATCAGCGGCGCCATCTGGCGAAAGCCGATTCTTCCGCCGCCGAGGGACGGTCCATAGGTTATGCCGTCATCTTGCCAGTCAATCAGCACCAAATCGTTGACAGAGAACTGCAGCCGACCGTCCCGTTTGACCAACAGCATCCGATAGGGACCTCTTGCATCCGCCACGCCCGGGATCGGGTCGGCCCCTTGCGCCACAAGGTGGAACCCGTAGCTTTTTCGCAAATTGCTCGTATGGAGCTGACGTTCCTCCGGGTACATGCGCCGATAGTACGAGATGTGGTACGCATCGATGTCACCGTGATGGTACTGATCATAGATGCCGCATCGGGGCACAAGCGCCGAATCTAACAAGTCTTCGCCGCGGCGGCCTTGAGCGGACAGGAACAGGATCGCGAGCCCCGGCTCCCGGATCGGCCAGAAATTCCACGCTACCGCACAGTCGGCAGGGAACCGCTCCGGGCACCAGAACACCAAATTGGCCAGCTGGCCTTCCGCCGGATCCCGTACACTCTCCAGCCTCATGCGTCTCATCGGGAAGGTGACAGTGCCGTCCCCCTCCATGAAGAAACCATCGACATCGTCGGCGGATTCAAGCGGGTTGCGGTAAATCGGCTTCCAATCCGCGGGAATCAAGGGGGAACGGTTCGACTCGGTCATGTTGCGTCTTCCCCCGCGAGCGCCTCCGGAATCAGCTCCAGGGCGATAACCGTATTGAGCGACCATTGAGCCGCTTCGTTCGTGTTGATCCAATCGATCTCGCGCAGCGAATTCATGTAGGTGACGCGCTCCGCCTCTTCCCCCAGCCGGACGCGCGCGTACGGATTGCCGAGCAGAATCGTCCAGACGCGACGAGCGGTCTCCGCATCCTGCCGGTGGAACGCGCCGAACGCAGCGATCGCGGCACTGAGAACGGGATGCTCGAAGCTCTTGCCGCCGATCGCTCCGTTCGTGAGCTCGTCCTTCCGCTCCTGAGGCAGGTTGTAATATACGCCGAACTCGGCCAGCATGTCTTCCCATTCCGGATCGTTCAGCATCCGGGCCAGCTCGAACCAGACTTGCGGCGCTCCCATGCAGATCGCCATATGACGGGCGTAGTTGTCGTCGCCCATCGGGGCCAGCCGGCCGGTCGCCGGGTAGTAGCCGTAGGTAGGGCCGGAGAGGAGACGGTAATTGGCCTGCTTGATGCATTCGATGCCGACCTTGATTTTGTCCCGGTAGAATGTATCCTCATACCGCTCCCAGCGGGTCATCCAGTTGGAGCTGAACGCGGCCCAATCGGGACCGACCCGCGCATGGGTCGGATGCTCGTCCTTCGGAAAATAGGCGCGCATCGGGTCCAGATGCACCGTCGTATAATCCGCGTCCTTTACTTCGTCGAGAATATCTCCAATCCGTTCATCGGCCGTCAAGTAATAATAATAGCGGTGCAAGCCGGCCATCGCGATACGGGCCTCCTTGCAGCCGCAGCCCCAGTGCACGACGTTGTGCCGGGACCCGAGTCCGGCGTATTCCCCCATGTGGTAGACGTCGACCTCGCTCGTATGCCGTGTCATCGCCTCCGCCAGCCGATAGATGTCGCCGCGTCCGGTGCGCAGGAACATGACCCACAGCCACATGTTGGCTGCGAGCTCCGTATTTTGCCAGGCGCATCCGCCCAAGTCGTAATTCCAGACGTGACGAACCGGATCGTAGCTGTGCATGAAATCCCCGTAATCCCAAAAGCCGTACCAGCGCCGCTGCTCGACCTCTTCCTTGTAGAACGCCACGATACCGTCCAGCCGATCTTCGAGCTCGGCTCGGGCCGGCGTGCTCCGGTCGGGCAAGCTCCAATACCCGAACGCCCCGGTTCGATGATAGTGCTCCGGTTCGCAGACGAGCTGTGCCGGTCGACGGGCTAGCTCCAGCATGGCGTCGAGAGCGTCACGCTTAGGCGTATGGGCCGTTCCCCATAGCGTCCATTCGCTCGTATTGGCAATCCCGAATGGCGTGGCGCGAAGCTCCTCGGCCCCTTCGTAGGACGATTCCACATGCGTCTTCGTGTCATAGTGACGCATATCCATCGGGTCTGCATCCGGGGACCAAAGCCACACCGTGAGCTCTGCCTCTCCTTGCGACATGCCTTGCGTCTCGAAGCCGGACGGAGCCTTCTCCCAGAAATCGCGAAGGCCGACCGCCAAACCGCCGCCTTCGCCGCCGATGTAAGCGAGTCCGCCGGCCCTGCGTCCTTTGGCCGCCTTCAGCCAGCTGCATGCCGCCTCAGTCCGCTTCGCGACCCGGTAATAGTCGGAACTGGACTGAACGAGCTTGAAGCTGTCCCATGTCGCCGAGTCGTCGAGCAGATGCAGGAAATATTCGTCCCGATCGGGTTCGAAGCCGACCGGCTCCCCTGCGGTCTGACGCTCGAACAGCTCCCGGTACGCGCCCTTCGTGCGGCGGGTGTGCAGCGTCTTCGGCGATTCGGCGAAGTAGCCGCGATCGCCCGCGAACCGGACATGGCGGTTGTACAACGGCCCCCGCATCGGTACTCTGAACCGGACCCCGAGCCCGCGGATGAAGTCCTCGTCCGGGTTCCCGTCGTAGAAAAACGTATGGACGACCCGGATCGAGTCTGCACCGGCATAAGCATAAAATCTTAGCGTGAAAGGCAGCCATTCCCGCGTCCCGGCAACGGCCCGATGCTTTCCGTCCACTCGGACGACGGCCCGCACAGGTCCGCCCTGCTCCACGACCGCGCTCTCGACCCGGCTCTCAAACCGCTGCTCCCGGATCGTACGCTCGCCGGCCGAGCCGCTGCGGCTCTCCGCGACGCAAATCAAGTCGCCGCCCTCGCAGAGGCGAACCCCTTGGCGCACGATACCGCGCAGCAGACGACCTCCGCGCTTGCCAAGCGTTACGGCGATCGTGCCTGTATCAAGCGTCACGGTCTCCTCGGACTCCGTGACCGTAACTCGCTGCCACGGTGCGGGACCTTCCCCCCGGCTCACCGCGTAACGACAACCCGCTCCGGTCCCGTCGGGGAGCACCGCCGCATGCGCGGACCATTTGACGCTTCCGTCCGGCCAGTAGGCGGTCGGCCAGCTCTGCATCGGCAGCGGCACAACGGTGTCCACGTCCACGAGACGAAGCGGCTCGTCGCGCCGGAGCTCTCCTTCCATCCAAGGAATTCCCCACGTCGTGCCGGCCGCCGTCGACGGCGTACCGTTGCCGTTCAACCAACGCAAGGCAACTGCCCGTTCCGCGTTCATATCCCTCATCTCCTCGCTTCGTTTTTCGCTTATGCCTTATTGTAGAGATGCGCGGATTTGCGGACAATCGGACTTTTTTGCAGCTGACTGCGGCCCCGTTTGCACTTTTTTGCCGCCTTTGCACACGGGACGGCGGGCGCCGCCCATTTACGCAGCTATTGCGAAGACCGGCTAAGCTCGCGGTACCGCGTCGGGGTCACGCCTTCCGCTTTTTTGAAGATGCGGTTGAAATAACTGTGCTGATAGCCGACCTGCTCGGCGACATCGTTGATTCTCAGCTCACTCTCCCGAAGCAGCTCCTTCGCTTTCTCCATCCGCAGCTCGGTGAGATAGTCGATGAAGTTGGTGCCGGTCACCTGCTTGAACGTCTTGCTCAGATAGAACGGATTCGTACCGACGTGGTCGGCGCAATTGTCGAGGGAGATGTCTTGGTGATAATGAACTTGGATAAACGCCATTGCCTGCTCGATGATTCGCTTCGCCTGCGCGTCGGAGCGGCAAGCCAGCTCTCTCAGGAGCGGCAGCGCCACCTTGTCCCGCAGCCAGGCCAGGATTAGCTTCGGTTCTCGGATGGCCGAGAGCTGCTCATATGGGTTCGCTCCCCGGAACAGGCGGTTCGGGTGAATGCCGGACGCCATCATCGCATGCTGGATGCTTCCGAGCAGCTGCAGGGCGCCTTGCTGGACGTCGATTTCTTTGGCCCCGCCGCCGCTCAGCGCCTGCAGGAACGATTCCAGCAGCTCGAGGGCATCGTCCTCCCGGCCGGTGCGCAGCGCCTGAATGAGCTCCCGCTCCACGGCGAACGGATAATGACGCTCGGACTCGGCCTCCCCGTCCGGATCGTGCAGCTCCACATCGATGAGCTGATTGCCGGATTCGAAGCTGCGGTAGCCGGCCGCCTGTCTCGCCCGCTCGAACACGTGCGGCAGGTCCGACAAATGTGGCTTCGGATGGCCGTACGCGATCGTGACCCGCATATTCAGGATCCGGTTGATGTCCTCGGTTATGCGATGTCCCAAGGCGAGCAGCTCGTCCTCATAGGACCGGTCGTTCGGCACGATCAGCAGCAGCCCAGCCGACAAGTCGTGGAAGTTGACCGCGCTCGACTGTTCGAAATGCTCGGAAGCGAGCTCCCCGATCATATTGACGGCGGCGAACGTCACGAGCCCTTCGTCGCCGTACCGGAACTTCCCTTCCTCGTTCGCCATCCCGTTCAGCCGCACATAGACGATGATGAATTGCCGGTCGGCCGTCTCCCACTTGTACCGCTCCATCCGGTTCAGCAGATCGGCTTCCGAGTAGGCGTACATGTAGCCTTGCAGGAGCTGGTGAAGGAAGCTCTCCCGGACATGGGGCAACTGCTCCGACAGCAGCGTGTTCATTTGGCGGCTCTCCCGGTGCATGGTGTGCCACTGCCGCTCGATCAGCGTGAACTCGTCCTCGGCTCCGGCCGCCGCTTTCCCCTCCAGGAGAACGTGTACGAGCCGCTTAACCGGGGAGTAGATCGTGCGCGAAGCGAGCCACGCGAGCAAGCAGGCGAGCAGCAAGGAAGCGCAGCTGAGCGCGATGATCAGCTTCGAGATCAGGATGACGGGCGCCGTAATGCCGGTAATCGGCGAAGCCGATACGTACGTCCAGTCGGCGGCGATCCGGGACATCGACCCGTACGAGACCGTATAGGTCGTATCTTTCCAATCGAAGAAAAAGAACCCTTTCGCCGAACCGGCCGTCGCAATATGATCGCGAAGCGCCGCCAGCAAACCGGAGGACTCCGGACCGCTACCGGCGTAAGCGTATACATTTCCCGAGTCGTGAAGGAGGAACGTCAAGCCGTCGTTGTACGGAGTCATCGTACGAAGCATCCGGGACAGCTTGTCGCGATCGAACCGGACGACCAGCGCGCCGAACGGTTCGAGACTGCCTCCGGGAATTTGATGGACGAGGACGAGCTCCTTCGCGTTCGGACTGTTCGCGTCGAACGACCATTGCGTCCAGTATGCGGGCTTTTTCTCGCGAACGAGCGGTTCGTACACCTTCGCCGTCTGCTCGTTCATCACGGAATATTCCGCGTTGAACAAGATGGGCCGCGCCCCGAACAAGACGAGCTCCGCTTTGCGCACCATCGCGTTCGAGCCTTGCATGACGAGCAGCGTCTTCGTGATGTCCACCGTCTTGTCGTATTCCCGCACGAAGTTGCTGTCCTTCAGATTGTAGTCGAACTTCGGATCGAACGCCCAATGCGCAAGCATCAGCTCTAGGTTCGACAGCTGGTCGTCGATATTGTGCGACCGTTCCTCGATCTGCCGGTAATGCAGCTGGAGCAGTTCTTCCTCCACCCGGCCGCCCGCCATCCAGTAGACGAGCACCCCCATGATGAGACCGGGGATCCCCGCTACGACGAACATCATGATCAAGCTCTTTTTGTAAAACCGGCCTTTGCCGCCCAGCACGGAGCGTCGTCTCCAAGCCGAACGCGCCTGCCACTTGCCGCGCATCCCTTCACCACCCTATCGGACCGCTTTGACTCCACCATATACCGTCCGCGGCCGTTGTGCCATACAAATTTCCGTTCACTTTCTCCACTTTTCCGGTTTCTTCTCCGTCCGGCCGTGTACGGCCGAAAAGCCGCGTCTATTGACACGACTTTCGGGTCCTTTCCCGTATTTATTTTTTGGATGCGGCATAGAGCTCGTTCATTTCCTGGGTCCATTCATCCCCGCCGCTCTTCTTCCACGTGTCGAACGCCGCCTTCAATCCGGCTTCGTCGAGCTGACCGACGATATATTTAATCCGGGCGTCGTTGATGATATTGTCCAGCTGCTGCCCCTTCTGGGAGTATACCGTGGAGATGAACGGCTCGGCCGGGTTCGCCACAACGTATTTCTCCGCTTCCTTCTGGATCTTCGTCGTTTGGAGCCGCAGCGGCGTCTGCTTCACCTTCAGCCCCTGGTCCTCGGGAATAAACGGCAGCATTTGGTTCAACCCTTCCACTTCGGACTCGAGCAGCGCCGAATCCTTGCTCGGTTCGAGGTACTCGCCCACCTTCGTATAGTGCGTCCCTTCCAGCCCGAAGCCCGCGAGCGTCTGAAGGGCCGGCTCATTCATCTGATCGAGGAACGTCAGCACCCGCTTCAGCTCATCCTCCGTCTTCACCGTGGACTTCGGAATGGCGAGCACTCCCGCGAAGCCCGATGTCGGGAGAGCGCGCAGCCCATGCTTGCCTTCCACGCCGATCATGTTGTCGACATAGTGGATATTCGGGTTGTCCTTGCCCGCTTGCGCGAGGATCGAATGAATCTTATCGTCGAGCCGCGCCGCGTTATCGGTCACGTCCACGATGACGCCGGCCTGACCGTTCACGACCGGGTCGTTCCACTTCGCAGAATCGAACACGGCGAAGTCCTCGTTGATCAGCTTTTCGTCGTACAGCTTTTTCATGAACTTCAGCGCTTCGAGGTATTCGGGCGTCTGGCTCTCGTGCACGAGCTTTCCGTCCGCGAGTCCCCACTTGTTCGGCGCGCCGAACCACAGCTTGATGATGTCAAAGCCGCTTGCCCATTGGCCGGTCCACTTGACGAGCACCATGCCGTACGTGTCGTTTTTGCCGTTCTTGTCCGGGTCCTTCTCCTTGAACGCCTTCAGCATGTTGTAGAAATCGTCGATCGTCTTCGGCGGCTGCATGCCAACCGCTTCCAGCCAGTCCTTGCGGTAATTGATCCCATTGCGCCCGAGCGCCCGCCCCCGGTAGATGCCGTAGTTTTTCCCGTCGATGGAGGAGTTGTTCATGATGACCGGATTCGATTGGCTGAGATATTTGTAGTCCTTCAGGTACTTCCCGATCTCCCAGAAAGCTCCCGCCTTGGCGGCGTTCACGAAGCTTGGCGCCTTCACGTCCCCGATGTACATGATGCTGGGGAGCTTGCCGGAGGCGAGCGTGATGTTCAGCTTGTCGGCATACGAGGCGTTCGGCACCCACTCCAAGTGAATGTTCGTGTTCGTTCTTTTCTCAATTTCCGTCGTAACCGGGCCGTCGTCCTTGGGGAAGTTCGTTTTGAAAATCGGCAGCATGATGCTGAGGTCAAGCGGGGGAAGCTGCTTGGCTGCCGTAGCCCCCGGTGTTGCTGAAGATTGTCCGGGCGTTGCTGCCGGCGCCTTCTCCTCCTTGCTGCTGCAGCCGACGATCGCCGTCATCGCCGCGAGCGTGGTGAGTGCTACCCAGCGCGATTTTTTCTGTCTCCCAGTACTGAACATTGTTAACCCTCCCATAATTGAGTTGGATCTATCGCAAATCCGTTCAACCCTTGACCGAGCCGATCAAGATCCCTTTGGCAAAATGCTTCTGCAGGAACGGATAGACGAGCAAAATCGGTATGGTGCCTACCACGATGACGGCCATCTTGATCGACTGCTCAGGCGGCTTGACGAAACTCGGATCCATCGCGCGGATGTCCCCGGCGGCGGCTTGCGAGAGCAATACGATCTGTCTCAGCATGACCTGCAGCGGCCATTTGGACGGATCGTTGATGTAGAGCAGCGCGGCGAAAAAATTGTTCCAATGGCCGACGGCGTAGAACAGAGCGAAGGTCGCGATGACCGGTTTGGATAAGGGCAGCACGATTCTCCACAGCAGGCCTAGATCCGTGCAGCCGTCGATTCGGGCGGCTTCCTCCAATTCAGCGGGCAGCTCTTGGAAAAAATTTTTAACGATGATCATATTAAACGCGCTGATGGCGCCGGGAAGCATTAAGGCCCAATACGTATCCAGCAGATGAAGCTCGCGGACGACCAGATAGGTCGGGATCATTCCGCCCGAGAAAACGATGGTGAACACGACCAGATTCAGAATCGTGGTTCGCCCCATGAGCCCCCGCCTCGCTAGCGCATAAGCCATCGTCAGAGTGAAAAATAGATTGACGACCGTGCCTACTACCGTCACGTAGATCGAGACCCAGATGCTCCGCAAGATCGTATCGGTCGAGAAAATAAACTTGTACGCCGACAATGTAAACGCTTCCGGGATCAAAAACACGGCCCGCTGCGTCAGCTCCGCGTCCGAGGCGAACGAACCGCCTACGACATAGAGGAACGGAAGGACGCAAATCAGGCCGACGAGGCCCAAAAGCAAATAGTTGAATGCGTCGAATATAGTGCCGGGAACGGTCCGGTATTGTTTGGACAAGCTGATGCCCCCCTTTCCACTAGTAAAGCCCGGATTGGCCGAAACGTTTGGCCAGCCAGTTCGCGCCGAAGATGAGGATGACGCCGACGACGCCTTTGAACAGGCCGACCGCCGTGCTGTAGCTGAACGCTCCTTGCGTAATCCCCATCATGTACACGTAGGTGTCGAACACTTCCGCCACCTGACGATTGAGCGGATTGAGCATCAGGTAAATTTGCTCGAAGCCGTTATCCAGTATGTCGCCCATCCGCAAGATGAGCAGGATGATGATCGTGCTGCGGATCGACGGCAGTGTGATGTGCCACATTTGTCTCCACCTGTTGGCTCCGTCGATGAAGGCTGCTTCGTATTGCTCCACGTCGACGGAAGCGAGTGCAGCCAAGAAAATGATCGTCCCCCACCCGCTCTCCTTCCAGATCGTCTGCATCACGATCATAGGGCGGAACCAGTCGGGGCTCGCGAGGAAGTCGATTTTGCTCCCCGTATACTCCTGCAAATATGCGTTCACGACCCCGCCCTGCGTCGTCAGGAAGACGTACGTCAAGCTCGCGACGATGACCATCGAGATGAAGTGCGGGACGTAGATCAGCGTCTGGATTGCGCGTTTGTACAAGGAGATGCGGATCTCGTTCAGCAGAAGCGCCAGGATGATGGGCACCGGGAAAAAGAACAGCAAATTGTAAAGCGACAGCAAGAGCGTATTGCGCAGCAGCATGAAAAACTCGGGATTGTCGAAGAACAGCCGGAAATGCTCGAAGCCGACCCATTCGCTTCGCCAGAAGCCGGCGAACGGCTGGTAATTTTTGAAGGCGAGCAGGACGCCCCACATGGGCACGTATTTGAAAATGAGATAGTACAACACGCCCGGCAGCAAAAGGAGGTACATCCACTTGTCTCGGCGCAGCCGGTTCAGCACGGTCGGCCGGCGGACAGCTTGGACCGGGACGGTCTCGTCGACCTGGGTGGGCATGGATTTCGATGTGACGGACACCTGGTTCTTCCCTCCGTTTCTATGGCTCGTTCAATCGGTTTCGATCGATGCACCTTGATTATGGAACGGCTCCGGTTTTCCAACAATCGGACATTTTTGAAAGCGCTGTTTTTTATGTGCATGGTGGTAGAATCAAGAAAGTGCAAACCCGGCAAAAGGGTGAAAACCGTGAAAGACTGAGATAAAAAGGCGCCCCTCGTGCAGCGGGACGCCTTCGGTTGTCGTATACGGTTACCCTTTCAATCCGCTCGTGCTGATGCCCTCCACGATATACCGCTGGAAGAATAGGAACACGAGGAGAATCGGGACGAGCGAGAGTGTGGCCATTGCGAACATGCCGCCCCAGTTGTTCAGCGACTCTCCGTCGAGGAACAGCTTGAGCGCGAGCGATACCGGGTACAGCTCCGGTTTGTTCAGGTAGAGCAGCGGATTGATGAAATCGTCCCATCTCCAGTAGAAGGAGAAGATCGTCGCTGTTATGAGCGCCGGTGCGATGAGCGGCATGATGATGCGGAAGAAGATGCCGTATTTGCTGCAGCCGTCGATTTTCGCCGCTTCATCCAGCTCTCCCGGGATCGTACGGATGAACTGCATGATGAGGAATACGAAAAACGGGACCGAGAAGAACTGCGGCACGATGACCGGCTTGAACGATGACAGCCAGCCGAGCTTGGAAAACAAGACGTACTGGGGAATAATCGTCACATCATGCGGCAGCAGCATCGTCATCATCAGGCACGTGAACCAGAAGTTCTTCCCCGCGAATGGAATCCGGGCGAACGCATACGCTACGAGCGCGGAGCTCGCTACCGCCCCGACCGTCGATACGGTTACGATGAACAGCGAATTCCGGAAGAACGTCGCGAACGTGTTGCCGGCGAACCCCGCCCAACCGCTCCTGTAGTTCTCCCAGGCGAACCGGCTGGGGATCAAGCTGTAGGCGTTGGCGAAGATTTCGTCATTCGGCTTAAGCGAGCTGGCGACCAGCCATAGAATCGGATACAGCATGATGAGGGCGAGTCCTCCGACGAGCAAATGGTAGGCGGCGGGCCGCCACTGGATGCGGCGGGTTG
Source organism: Paenibacillus sp. HJGM_3 (assembly GCF_045062745.1). Classification (NCBI taxonomy): domain Bacteria; kingdom Bacillati; phylum Bacillota; class Bacilli; order Caryophanales; family Paenibacillaceae; genus Paenibacillus; species Paenibacillus sp. HJGM_3. The sequence goes on along the minus strand of NZ_JBJGED010000007.1, from coordinate 275,035 downwards.
TTGGCCGATGGCCGGCTCGCACCGCGGATGGGACGGAATTCGCCATTTTGTTGGCGTTTAGTGTGTCGTTCATGGTGTCATTCCCCCTTTGCTTCGTAATGCACCCAGTATTTGGACGTCTGGAACAGGACGAGTGCGATCAGCCCGACGATGAGCAGCATGACCCAAGCCATGGCGGAGGCGTAGCCCATCTCGTAAAACTGGAACGCTCTCCGGTACAGGTAGAGCGAGTAGAGCAGCGTGTTGTCGAGCGGCCCGCCCTCGCCCCGGGAGATGATGTAGGCCGGCGTGAACGTCATAAATGCCGAGATCGTCTGCATGATCAGATTGAACAAAATAATCGGGCTGAGCAGCGGCAGCGTAATGCGGATGAAGCGGCGGAAGGCCCCTGCCCCGTCCACATTGGCCGCCTCGTAATACGAGATCGGGATGTTCTTCAGGCCGGCGAGGAAGATGAGCATGGATGAGCCGAATTGCCACACTGAGAGCGCGATGAGCGTCCAGAGCGCCGTGGACGGATTGCCGATCCACGAAGTGTCGCTGTGGATGCCGACCAAGGCGAGCGCCGAGTTGAGCAAGCCTTGGTCGCCGAACACCTGCGTCCACATGATGGCGACCGCGACGCTGCCTCCGATCAGGGACGGCATGTAATAGGCGGAGCGGTAGAGCCCGATGCCGGCGATGGCTTTGTTCAGCAGCAAGGCGACGGCGAGCGCGAAAGCGAGCCGGAACGGGACGCTGGCGAACACGTACGTGAGCGTCACTCGGACGGACTTCCAGAACTTGTCGTCGCCGAGGAACATTTTGTCGTAGTTGTCGAGCCCGATCCATCTCGGCGATTCGAACAGGTTGTAATCGGTGAACGAATAGTAAAACGAAGATAGAATCGGGTACAGCGTGAAGATTAGAAAGCCCAGCACGAACGGCGCCGCGAACACGTACCCGACCACATGGTTGTTGTCCCGCAGTCTCATGAATGATCATCCCCTGTGTTTGGATGCTTTCATTATAAGAAACCGCCGGTGTAGCCAGAAGGCAAAAAACCGTCCTTTTTGTTTAATTAGCCGACCTTTGGCGGGCGGGGGTGACAGCTTAGTTCAACCTATTGTGAACGGTGGTGGTAGAAGCAAATCGGCGTTCACTGGCCAGCGCGAAGCTGAACTGACGCTGGATCATGGACTTCTCGGCCCCTCCGACCTATTGGAAGCCTCCATGCATGAGGGACTTTAACGTGCCGCTTGCGCCCAGGCTTGAGGCCGGTTTCGTCACTATGGGGGGTGCCAGTGCTCCATATGCTGGGACGGACTCAGACTCACTCACCTGTGTAAACTACAGCTTACAAATAAGTGATTTACCCTTACTATTTTTGCGCCATTTTAGCTATTTCGGCCGGATTGTAAGGGTATGTTTGGCTAATTGTAAATCACACTTTGCTATTAACCAAAGATAGGTTTACTATCCAACTCGCATAGGCGATACCGATCCGAAAATTGTTAGGCGACTATGCTTATTTGTAAACTTCTCTTAACAACAGGGGCGCGCGGGACGAGAGGGACCGGAGTGGCGCAGAAGGCGCGGGCACGGGCGTGCGTGGGCGCGGTGGGCACGGTAGGCGGTGGGCGCGGTCAGCGCCGTGAGCGCGGTGAGCGGTCACCCGCTCCCAATCGCACCGTCTCCATTACGCTCGCAACAACAAAGCACCGTCGTACACGAAACGGCTCATGATGAGCCATTCCGTACGACGGTGCTTTACCGGACCGTTCAATTACTTCTTGTTCTTCGCCAAGATCGCGTTCGCTTCTTTGCGGAATTTGGCGGCGCCATCCTGAACGGACAGCTTTTTGTACAGCACCTGCTCGACGGTATCCTTCAGCAGCTTGTCGACTTCGACAGCGCCGACCGGGTTCGGCGGGTCCATCTGGCTGCTGTTCTGCTCCGCCCAGGAGACATAGTCGAACACTTTGGCCTGCTCCGGCGTAAGCGACGGCTTGAGCGCTTCCTTCACCTTGGATGACACCGGCACTCCGCGCTCACCCATGATAATTTTGTTCGCTTCGATATCGTTGAGGAAGAAGTCGATGAATTTGGCCGCCTCTTCCTTCACTTTGGACGACTTGGAGATCGAGAAATACATGCTCGGCTTCAAGAACAACGCCTTATTCTGAGTCCAGTTCGGTACCGGCATGATGTCGAGCGGACGCTTCGCCGCATTGGCGGCCAAGATATATTGATTCGACCAGCCGTTGGACGAGGCCGCATTGCCCAGCACCATCTCGTCGTCCTCCGGCGTGCCCTTCTTCTGCGCCAGTTTGTCGAGCGGCAGCAGATAACCGGCATCGTACCATTTCTGGTACATCGTGTAGAAATCGATGAACGGTTTATCGTCGGAATAGCCGAGGGAGGTCCCGTCAGCCGCATACATATGCTGGCCTTGGCTGCGCAGATAGTACGGGAAGTACACATCGTGCCGCAGGTCCGCCGCGATCAGCTTGCCCTTCGCCTTCAGCTTGGAGGCGGCGTCCTCGAAGTCGGCGAACGTCCACTCTTTCTTGAGCGTGACGCCGGCGTCCTTCAGCATCTGTGGATCGATCGTCGAACCGAGCACGTTGGAGCCGAGATTCATCGCAACTAGCTTCCCGTCCACCTTGCCGCCGGAGATGTTGTTCTCGCTGATATCCTTCACGTTGATCGTACCGTTCTTCGTATACGGCTCCAGATCTTCCAGCTGCCCTCGGCCGCCGTACTGCGTCAAGTAGGAGATGTCCATCTGGAACACGTCCGGCAGCCCGTTCGCCGCCGCCTGCGGCGCGAGCTTCTTCCAGTAGTCGTCGAAGGAGGCGTACTCGGTTTCGATTTTGACATGCGGATTCTGCTTCATATACAGCTCGATGACCTTCAGCGTGTAATCGTGTCTAGACTGGCCTCCCCACCAGGCAACGCGCAGTGTAACCGGGTCCTTCTTGGCACTAGCCGCAGGCGTCGAGCTCGTGCCCGGCGAGCTTGTTCCGGTACTTGCCGTCGTGCCCCCGCCGCTGCCGCAAGCGCTGAGCAGCAACGCCGCCATGAGAAACGAGGTCATAGCTTTTTTCATCCCATTTTCCTCCCCATTATCTTTGCTTCTGTAGCGATTAATAGTGCTTACAATTCCTATTATCCAGATGAAGGGGAGTCGCGTTAATCCAAAAACCCGATCTGTTTGTTCAAAATGCAGAGGTGTCGGGCGACTTCATATACTCCGACGGCGTGCAGCCGGCATACTTTTTGAACACTTGGCTGAAATATTGGGGGTTGTCGCCGAAGCCGAGCCTCTCCGCCAGCTCGAATATTTTCACGTCGCCCAGCGCGATCAGCTCCATCGCTTTCTGAATCCGGGCTTTCATCACATAGTTCGAGAACTTCTCGCCGGTTTCTTTCTTGAACAATTTGCCCAAATAATCTGCGTTCATATAGAGCATCTCGTGCGCCACCCAATTGAGGGACAACTCCGGATTGCCGAGCTGCTCCTCGATCACCGCGATCACCTTGCGCACGATGGCGCCGTGCTTGACCGTGTTGTGCCGATAAAACCGTTCCGCCAGCTCCCCCACCACGCCCTCCAGAAACGATTGAATCGCCTGCAAGGTGGTCATATCCACGATCAGCGGGATTTTGCGGTAGTAGCTCTCCATCAGTTCGGGCTCGCACAGCCGGATGAGGGACACATATTGCTGGATAACGTAGGATTTGGTCACGTCGATGTCCAACTGTGCTTCCTTCAGGCCGGCAAAAAATTCGGTAAGGGCCGCCGCCGCTTCCTCGCGATGCCCCGAGCGGATCGGCATGCTGAGCCGTTCCTCGTCGAAGGCGAATTCGTTGCGTCGGGCCGATTGGGACGCCGCCGTATCTTTGCGCGTGATCAGGCTGCCTTCGCCCAGGTAGAATCGGTAGTTCAGGCATTGCAGCGTTTCTTTGTACATGCTTCTGGCGGTCACGATATGGTCGGGCTCGCTTAGCGCGATCGTCGCGTCCATTTTGTAATAAGTCTGGAACGTCTCACGGATCCGATAAATCCGCTCGAACAGCAGCTCCGCCGAATCGCCGCCAGGATCCTCCATCACGATAAGCACGTGATCGCCGATCGTCGTGCTGAGCAGCGGTTTGTCCAGCAGCTCCTCGGCAATGTTCTTGATGGCGAATAGATGCTCGAACTCGAATTCGCCTTCCAGTTGGAACAGCAGCAGCCGGACCCTGTAGTCGGAATCGAGCCGGAACAAGCTGCGGTAATAGTTCCAATCGCGGGTGCCGTACGTTTTGTTGGTGACAAACTCTTTGAGGAACTGCTCCTTAACGTGCGGCATGACCCGGTCCAGCTCCTGCCTCATCGTCTGGACGAACGTCTCGCGGTTTCCTTCTTCACGGAGCTCGTCCACAAGTTCCCGGAGCGCTTGGCTGATCTTCTCTTCATTGGTCGGCTTCAACAAATAATGCCTTACTCCGTATTGCATCGCCCGGCTGGCGTAATCGAACTCCCCGAACCCGGAAAGCAGGACGAATCGGATGCGTGGATCAACCTCGTGGACGGCCTCCACCAGCGCCAGCCCATCCATGCCCGGCATCCGGATATCGCTGACGACGATGTCCGGCCTCGTTTCCCGTATAAACTCGAACGCCTCCACGCCGTTGCGCACGGCGCCGATGAGCGTCGTGTCGAGCGCCGTCCAGTCGACCATTCGCGAAATGCCATCCAGGATAATGCGTTCGTCGTCGACGAGCAGCACTTTGTACATGATCTATCCCTCCGTTCCGCGCGGAAGCGCGATCGTGATGCGGGTTCCTTGTCCCGGCTCGCTCTCGATCCGAATGCCGTATTGCTCTCCGAAGGCGAGCTTGATCCGCTCGTCGATGTTGAGCAGCCCGATCCCTTTGCCCTTCGTCTGCAATTGACCGCTCCGCAGCCGTTCGAGCGTATCAGGCGCCATCCCTGCTCCCGTGTCCTCAACAGTGAGCAGCAGGAAGTCGCTCTCCTCTCGTCCCCGAATCGTAATGTGACACGGGTCGATCGTCGGCTCCAACGCGTAATGAATGGCATTCTCGAGCAGCGGCTGAAGGGTCAGCTTCGGCAGCGGGCGCCCTAGCAGCGCCTGCGGTACGTCCAACTCGAATTCGAGCCGGTCCTCGAAGCGGTATTGCTGAATCGTGACATAGCTCCGGACGATGTCGAGCTCTTCCCCTATAGTGATCATCGGCTCCTTCATGTCGACCGAGTTGCGCAGCAGGAAGCCTAACGCCTCCGTCATCTCGGAAATGACAGGCTGCCGGTTCACCTTCGCCATCCAATTAATCGATTCGAGCGTATTGTATAAGAAGTGGGGGTTGATCTGGGCTTGCAGCGCCTTGAACTCCGTTTCCTTGAGGAGCAGCCGGTTCGAATAATTTTCCTTGATCAGCCAATTGATCCGATCGATCATGAACCGGAACGTGCGATGCAACAGCCCGATCTCGTCCATCCCGAGCCGCACGTCCGGTGCAGCCATGACGTTCGCTTCCTCGAAATTCCCTTTCTCTGCCAGCTTCATCCGCACTATGAGATCGTCGATCGGCCTTGTCAGGCTGCGCGAGAAGCGGATGCCCAGCAGGATGACGAGTACGAATATGCCGATGAAGACGAACACGACCAGCTGCTTGATAAACAGGATGGAATTGAAAATTTGATGAAACGGCGTCACGTTCAAGTAAGTCCAGCCGGTGTTACGGGATCGGATATGCGCGATAAAATATTCCTCGCCGCCGATTTCTTCAATGGCGTACCCCCGGTCCGAATCGATCGGACTCGAGATCCGGCTCACGTCCATGTCCGGCTGCCTGGGATAGATCACTTCGCCGCCGGACGTCAGTACAAGATCGCCTTCTTCGGACGCCAGGTCCTTGACGATCTGATCGATGTTGATCCGAATGACCAGCGTTCCCAGATGGGCGAGGTCGAAGTTCGTATTGGAATAAGAGCGGATTTCCCGGGCGGCGATGAGCGCCGGATCTCCGGCGTCCGGGTAAATCCAGCGGTTGTCCCCCATCGCGGATGTGGTCGCGTCCAGGATGCGGTTCATTTTGTCCGACTCGATCCGTATGACGTTCCCGCCGGCATGCTCCGTGCCCCGGGCATCGAGCAGCTGGATCGAGAACAAATATTTCTCCGACCCGGTGTAGCTGAACAACCGGTCGACCAGGTGCTGGCGGCTGATGAGCCGGTCGTAATCGGAAGCGCTTTCTTTGAGTGTCGTCAGCCACCCCTGGATCGTCACGTCCGTGGCGATATTGTACGACAGCTGCTGAAGCCGCTTCAGCTCGGTTTCGATCGCGGACGATGACAGATTGAGCACCCTGGACGACTTTTCGTAGATTTGGCCGTCGTAGATCGAGAACGCATATTGCTGCACCAGAATCGTGAACGCCAGCGACAGCGCGATAATAAAGGCGATCAGCACGGACAGCTTGTTGCGGATCCGCATGTGCCGGTAGAGGTCAAGTACGTTGCTTGTTCGCATGGCTAACCGGCTCCCCTCAGATGTAAACTCTATTGTACCTTATGTTCGTTGGGTCGAACCACAGGAAGTTCTAGGTTGTTCGGTGGGAGTTCCCACAGTAACATTAAGATACCATAAAATCCGCATATCCAGGTCAGAAATGACCCATGGCAATTGACAAATCCCCATAATAGACTAAAATTTAGAAATCGCTTACAACAGACCAAGCGACAGAAAGGGGCGCGTCCTGTGCGAAAGCTCAAAAAACTGTCACTTTACTATAAATTTCTCGGCTCGTATTTGCTCATTCTGATCATCCCTTCTTTATTCCTCGGCATCTCCGGGTACAAAGACATCGTGTCGATCATGGAACACGAGGTGACGCGGAACAACGAGGACATCCTGGCACAAATCCAGCAATCGATCGATACGCGGCTTATCGAGCTGAACCGGATCGCCGCGGAAGTGTCGGCCAACCCCGACTTGACGCCCTATGCGCTGAAGCAAGGGTTTTACCATACGATGCAGATCAAGCCGCTGCTCCGGTACCGGGTGGCGAACGAATTCCTGAAGGAAGTGCTGCTGCATATTCGCGGCGGGGACTATTTCATCTCCTCCGAGAGCACGTACCACATCCCGCTGTTCATCCGGGACGTGTATCAGTTCGAGCATTGGAGCCCCGAGCAGTTCCAGGCGGATATCAACTCCGGCAACAAGCCGGTGCTGAGGCCGGCCGAGAATGTCCGGATGGCGAACGCGAACCAGGAGCGCATCATCACGTACATGGTACCGATCCCGGTCAACAGCCGGGACCCTTACGGAACGGTGCTCTTCCTTGTCAAAGAAAGCTCGCTGCTCGGCTATCTCAAGTACGACCAAACGCTCAAGAACGGCAATACGCTTGTCTTCGACGAGCAGCAGCGCGTGATCGCTTCTGCGAACGACAAGTATCTCGATCGGGCGGACGTGCTGCAGTCCTTTCTGACGGCCAAGGACTCCGGCACCGACACGGTCGAGCTCGACCGGACCCCATTGCTCGTCTCGCGCAGCGTCTCGGAGCTCACCGGCTGGACGTACATGACGCTACTGCCTGCGGAAGATGTGCATCAGCCGATCAACGCCGTCGGAAGACGCTGGCTCGCTTATTCCATCATCATCCTGATTGTCGGCGGACTCGCCGTGTTCTTAGGTATGGTGCTCAACTACAATCCGATCCGCCGCCTGGTGAGGTTAGCTGAATCCCGCTGGGGACAGCCGGACGAGCGACGGATGAACGAGCTGGACGTCATCTCCTCCGTCCTCGACCATATGTCGCGGCACAACTCGGAGCTGGACCAGAAGGTGCGCCAGAACCGGTTCGCCGTACGCGACCATTTGTTGTCCAATCTATTGAAGGGACAATTCGACACAGCAGAGGACTTCAACGGGGCTGGCGGCGAGGTCGGGCTTACGTTCCGGTACCCGTACTTCGGGGTCCTGGTGGTCGATGCTTCCGGATTCGGGGACGAGCCCGCTAGGAACGCCTGGAATCAAGAACTGCAAGAGCTGCTGCGCGAGCTGGAACAAGCCGACCTCTCCAACCTGCAAGCCTACGGCAAAGAAAGCGTCGAAAAAAGGCAATGGATCGTCGTCTTCGCCTATGACGGCGATCCGGCCACTCTAGCCGAATGGCTCGACGCCATCCGGCATCGGCTCCACGACCGCGGCCAAACTACGGTCACGATTGGCGTTGGCAATCCGTATACGGAGCTGGCGCAAATCGGCAAATCGTATATCGAAGCATCCACGGCCGTCGATTTCAAGCTGATCCGGGGGAACAATCAGACGATCTACTTCGGAGAAGTAATGGGCGCAGGCGCCTCGGCGGCTACAGCCGCCACAATGCCTCAGCTCGCCGATGAGCTGGAACGGCTCAAGCATTTCGTGCAGTACGGGAATATCGAGAAGGTGAACCAGGCCATCCGGCACATCGCCGACATCATCAAGCGCAGCGGCACGACGCTCGTCGTTGCCCGCTGCCTCTGCTACGACGTCATCAACACGCTCCTGCGGACGCTGCAGGAGATGGACCCGGACGGATGGAGAAGCGAGTCGCTGTTCCCGAACGTCGTCTCCCTGCTGCAGTTCGAAACCGTGGAGCAGCTGTCCGAGACGCTTGCCGACGCCTCCTCCCAATGGTTCGAGCTGATGCAGCGGCAGGATCAGCGGAAACAAGCCGACAGCCTGCTCGATACGATGCTCGTCTATATAGGCCATCATTATCAGGAGCCCACATTCTCGGTTCAAAATCTCGCCGATTATTTGTCGATGTCGCCCTCTTACGTAAGCCGTTATTTCAAGGAACGCACGGGACGCACCTTGACGGACCATCTGCATGAAATCCGGATCGGGCAGGCGAAGCGGATGCTGGAATCGAACGACATTTCCGTGAAGGACATCGTCCAATCGATTGGCTACTACGATGCCTCCAGCTTCATCCGGAAGTTCAAGAAGGAAGTCGGCCTGACACCCGGCGAATACCGGAAGCTCCTGGAGCAACAGCAGCAACAACAACAGCAGCAACCGCAACTTTCGCAACAGACCCTGCATATGCCAGGACAAAAATAACCGATTGCACCGCCCGAGCCGTCGGCACGTCATCTTTTGCACACGCGAGGCATCATCCGCTTATATCGCATGCCGCCAGGTTCCTGTTATGTTCGGAATAGCCGAGAACCAGCGGCGCACATAGACTCAGGGGGTGAACCACATCATCGTCCATGCGAAGCAAACGACGGATACGGCCCGCAAGCCGGCTTCCAAGCTTCGATCGAACGCCGTATGGAAGCGGATGGCGCGCAATTACGAGCTGTATTTGTTCCTGCTGCCGACGCTCGCCTACTTCATCGTCTTCCACTACATTCCGATCTACGGCGTACAGATTGCGTTCAAAAACTTCATAGCCGTGAAAGGCATACTCGGCAGTCCATGGACCGGATTCGACCATTTCGAACGTTTCTTCGCTTCGAATCAATTCTGGACCGTGCTCCGGAACACGGTGGGGCTGAGCGTTTACGAGCTGCTCGTCTCGTTTCCCGCACCGATCCTGCTCGCGCTAATGCTCAATCAGGTCGGGAACGGCAAATTCCGCAAGCTTGTGCAAACGGTTACTTACGCGCCCCACTTCATCTCGACCGTCGTCATCGTCGGCATGCTGTACTTGTTCCTGTCGCCCAGAAGCGGCCTAGTCAACCACGTGATCGAGGCGTTCGGCGGAACCCCAATCTTCTTCATGGCGGAAGCGGAATGGTTCAAGACGATCTTCGTGTTCTCCGGCATTTGGCAGAACGTGGGCTGGGCTACAATCATCTACCTCGCCGCCCTCTCGTCGATCAGCCCCGACCTGCACGAAGCGGCCGTCATGGACGGCGCGAACAAGCTGCAGCGGATCCGGCACGTGGACTTGCCCGGGATTATGCCGACGATCGTCATCCTGCTCATCCTGAACATCGGCCATCTGATGACCGTCGGGTTCGAGAAGGTGTACTTGATGCAAAACGTGCTGAACATCGATTCGGCGGAGATCATTCAGACGTATGTGTACAAGGCGGGGCTCCTAAACGGCCAATTCAGCTATTCGGCCGCGATCGGGCTGTTCAACTCAGTCATCAATTTCATCCTGCTCGTCTCGGTCAATCAAGCCGCCAAGCAAATGAAGCAATCCAGCCTATGGTAAAGGGAGGTTAAACCTATGATTACCGCACGAAGCTCGTCCGACCGATGGTTTGACCTCGTCAATTACACGTTGCTGGCCGTGCTGATGCTGCTGGTGCTCTATCCGCTCTACTTCATCATTATCGCTTCGTTCAGCAATCCCGACTTGGTCAACGCGGGCAAGCTGTGGCTCATTCCGCGCGACACGACGGTGGAGGGTTACCGCCGTATCTTCTCGGACGACTCGATCTGGCTCGGCTACCGGAACACGCTGCTCTACACGGGACTCGGCACCGCGATCAACGTCGTCCTGACCTTGACGGCCGGATACGCCCTGTCCCGGAGCGACTTGCCCGGCCGGGGCTTGATCATGTTCCTGATCACCTTCACGATGTTCTTCGGCGGCGGACTTATTCCTACCTACTTGCTCGTGAAGCAGCTCGGCATGCTCAACACGATCTGGGCGATGGTCATCCCGAACGCCGTCTCGGCCTTCAACATCATTATCACCCGCACGTTTTTTCAGAGTACGATCCCGTCCGAGCTGCTGGAAGCGGCGGTTATCGACGGCTGCTCCAATACACGGTTTTTCATGCGGATCGTCCTGCCGCTGTCCATGCCGATCGTGGCGGTTATGGTGCTCTTCAGCGCCGTCGGCCACTGGAACGCCTACTTCCAAGCGTTGATTTATTTGAAAGACGATGAGCTCTACCCCTTGCAGATCGTCCTGCGCAACATCCTGATCTCGAACGACGTGTCCGGCAACATGATCGACGATTTGGCCAACTTGTCCGAGCAGCAGCGCATCGGCGAATTGATGAAGTACGGCATTATCATGGTCGCCAGTTTGCCCGTGCTCATCCTGTACCCGTTCGTGCAGAAGTATTTTGTCAAAGGCGTTATGATCGGATCGATCAAAGGGTAACGGAACCCATATTAAAGAGGAGATGGATCGATGAGATATAAAAAGTCGAGCTTAACCGCCGCAACTATAGCGCTAACTGTAACAATGACCGCCTGCAGCGGGGGAAGCGATAATGGCGCAAGCCCGAGCGCCAGTCCGTCCAAGGAGCAGACGAAAGCACCGGCCAACATGAACGCCACAGGCCTGCCGATCGTCAAGGACAAAGTCACGCTCAACATCGCCGGCTTCAAAGGCGCGGTTTCGAAGGACTTTGACACGCTCCCCTTCTTCAAGGAAGTCGAAGCCAAGACGAACGTCCAGATTAAGTGGGATATGCACCCCGGCAACAGCTGGAAGGAAAAGAAAAACCTGATCTTCGCGAGCGGCGAGCTCCCGGACGCCTTCTATGGCCACTACATTTTGGACACGGAAGAAGTCGCCAAGTACGGCTCCCAAGGCTTGCTGATCCCGCTCGAGGGCTTGATCGAGCAATACGCCCCCAACTTCAAGAAGATTCTGAACAGCAACCCGGACTATAAGAAAGAACTGACCGCCCCCGACGGCCATATTTACTCGCTGCCTACGATCGACGAAGGGTATCCGGATTCCCGGGACGCGCTGTTCATCAACAAAAAATGGCTCGATAAGCTGAATCTGCCGGTTCCAAAAACGACGGACGAATTTTATGCGGCGCTGAAGGCGTTCAAGGACAATGATATGAACGGCAACGGCAAGAAGGACGAGATCCCGTTCACCTTCCGCAATCATCCGAATACCGGGCTGTATTCGATGTTCGGGGCGTTCGGCCTGACGGACCGGCAGGACCATATCGTCATGAAGGGCGACAAGGTGGTCTACTCCGCCGTCCAGCCGGAATACAAGGAAGCGATTAGCTACTTCAACAAAATGTTCGCCGCCGGCCTGATCGATCAGGAGAGCTTCACCCACGACGAGAAAGTGTATTACGCCAAGGTCCGCAGCGAGGACAAAAATGTAGGCGCCTTCAGCGCTTGGTCGATCAGCACGATTTTCGGCGAGCCGGATAAAACCGACTTCGTCCCGGTGCCTCCGCTCAAAGGACCGAAGGGCGACCAATCGTGGAACCGTCTGCCGGTCGGCATTCTCAGTAAAGGCTCCTTCGCGATCACGTCCAAAAACAAGCAGCCGGAGATCACGATGCGCTGGATCGACTACAGCTACGATCCGATGATCAGCCTGCAAGCGGTCGACGGCGTGTTCGGTACTAACCTGAAAGAGACCGCCGACGGCAAGATCGAATATCTGCCGGCTCCGCAAGGCTCAAACTCGAACGAGTTCCGCCACTCGACGGCTCCGGCTTCGACTTCCGTCTTCGCCAAGACGAAGGATATTTGGGCTAAAATTATTCAATCGCCGTCCAGCATCGAGAAGACGAACGTGGACAAAATCTATAAGCCGTTCCTTGTAAAAGACATCTACCCGAACGTCTACTTCAGCGGCGAAGAGACGGAGAAGCGGCTGCGTTACTTTACGGACATCGATGCCTTCGCCAACAAGAATTACGCCAAGTGGATGATGCAGGGTGGGATCGACGCCGAATGGAACGATTATGTGAAGAAGCTCCAAGACATGGGCTTGAACGAAATGTTGAAAATTTATCAGGATGCCGCGGACCGGTATAATAAGCTAAAATAGGATTGTGGTTGAAAAGATCAGCCGGGGCCAACGCACAGGCCCCGGCTGACTAATTGGGAAGGAGTCGAACTAACAAATGAACGCTGTGAAATATGTCGCCCACCGGGGACTCAGCTTGCATGCGCCGGAGAACACGCTCCCCGCCTTCGAGCTCGCCGGACGAGAGGGCTTCTGGGGTATCGAATGCGATACATACTGCACGACCGATGGTCGTTGGATCGTGCATCACGACCGGACGGTCGACCGCATGACGGACGGAACAGGCCGGACAAAATCGTTTACGTTCGAGGCGATCCGCAGCTTGAATATCGTTTCGGGGCATGGGATCGCATCGCATCCCGGCACGCGTATTCCGACGCTGGAAGAAGTGTTGGCCGTCTGCCATTCCTATGGCATGCATGCCTTCGTCGAGATCGAGGAATACCACTGCGACGCCGATCTGGAAGAGCTCGTAGCGTTAGTCGAACGATGCGGCATGACCGGCCAGACGAGCTTCATCTGTTTCAACGCCGACGATCTGAAGAAGGTGCGCTCCCTCCATCGCGACATCCCGCTCGGCTACCTGTCGGCCAAGCCGCCTGCGCCCTCCGATCTTGAGCTGGTCGAGCAGCTCCGGCCGGCCTTCCTCGACTATGACCACAGGTCGACGACGCTTGAGGACATCCGGACTTGTGCGGCCGCCGGGGTGGACGTCTCGATCTGGACGGTCAACGACAAGGAGATCGCACGTCCGTTCCTTGAAGCGGGGGTCGCCTATATTACGACGGATACGATTCTACGCGAGTAGGCTTGTAGAAGCGTATTGCATTGCCGCCGAACAAAGCGTCATGCGCCTCCGGCGGCAGCTCGGGCGGCAGCGCCTTCACCAAGGCGTCATGTACATCCCCATAGCTGCAGGTGGTCAAGCAGACCGGCCAATCGCTCCCGTACATAATCCGGTCCGGGCCGAAGACGCTGACGACGTGGCGGACATAAGGGGCGAGCTCCTGCCAGCGCCACGCCGCTTGGTCCGCCTCCGTCACGAGGCCGGACAGCTTGCACATGACGTTTGGATACTCGGCCATCGCGGCCAAATGCTCTCGCCATGGATCGAGGACACCTTCCGCGATGAAGGGCTTGGCCGCATGGTCGATGACCGCCGTCAGCGTCGGGTACGTCTCCATCACCTCCAGCATGTATGGAAGGTGTCGGGGCCTCAGCTGCAGATCGAGCGGGAACCCGTCCCGGACGATCCGCTCGAGATTGCGCATCACCTGGGGCCGGAGGATCCACGGATCCGGGAGATCCTGCAGCATCGGCCGGAAGCCGACGAAGCCTTCGTGCCGGCGCAGACGGGCGTAGGTCTCAGCGAACTGCTCGGCCGGCGCATCCAGCTCGAGCCACCCGACGACACCGATGATCGATTCATGCTGATCGTACAGGTCGAGCATGAACTCGGTCTCCTCGACGGTAGGGGCAGCCTGGACGACGATCGTGTGCCGGAAGCCATAAACGGCGAGCGTATCCTTCAGCTGCTCCGGCATATAGTCCGCATACAGCAAGCCGGTCCATGGCGTCAGCCACCCGTAATCCCCCCGCTCCACCTTCCAGTAGTGCTGATGTGCATCCACTCTCATCTTTTCGCAACCCCTCGCTCTCCCATTTTGCTTCTACTCTTGCATGCCTTCATTATAGGCAACCGAAACCGGCTAATCCATGGATAGAGTTTGGTTTTTCGGCGGCAAAATCTAAAATCAAAAAACCTCTGAAGCCGATCCCTCCAGAGGTCGTTGGTTGATATGGAACGAGGTTCCACTATTTCCCTCGATAATAAAGGAATAGCTACCTTAAGGGAACGTGATTCCGCTATTACCGGGGGAATCGGTCAATAAGTGCGGGTTTTCAGAGTTTAAGGGAATGACGTTCTTCTTACCTTCCCCTATCAAGGTTTTACCTAAAATAATGGAACCAGGTTCCCTCCCTATTGCTTAATCAGCCTTTCCTGCAAGCCTCATTCACCAGTTGCTGCGCTTCCTCCAGCCGCGACACGCGGAACAACCGATCAGCGAGTTGCTCCAACTGCTCGAGATCATTTAAGTTTGCTATCTTGTTGTCCATATCAGCGCGTTTTTCCCCGAACTGAGCCTGCAGATACTTGTTAATAAACTTGCGCGCTTCTTCGAGTTTTCCTTCGAGCTTGCCTTCGATCTTGGCATCGATTTCCCACTGGGTTTGCAGCTTGGCCAACAAGCTTTCTTCCTGACGGTCCAGCATTCGGATTTCCTCCTTTAGCATCAGCTTCTCTCTATCGTTCAATTTCAGATACGTATCGAAAAATCCCGTGATCAAATGCATGCGGGCCGGATCCAGTTCCATCCGCACAAGCATGCGCAAAAACTCCAGCTTCACCTGAACCTTCTCATCCTCAGTATATCCCATCATGCTTAGAAGTGCAGCAGCTACTGGGTTATCCCGCCTTACATATTGTCTCCAATTGCACTTTTGAAGTTCAAGTGTGAAAAACCGATACTTCAGCACTTCCAAGAAAGCAAAGCCCCAACCAAACGAATCCGGCTCGATCCGGGCTTCTTTATGGCTGAATACGGCAATCGGCAAAATGCGGCGTCGGTATTTTTCAAATAGGCGACTGGAGTAAATAAACATGCGCTCCGCAAAATCCTTCTGAAAGTACGATTGCGGCTCCACGTGAACGATAATGAGCACTTCCTCGCCGCGCAGCTTCGTCTCCGCCAGCAAATCGACCCTGCGCCGCTCTCCAGCGACCAGATCCGTGAACAGCTCCTCCGACAAAAACGTAAGCGGATTGAAATCGATACTTTCATGAACCTCGGCAAAAAACACTTCCATAAATTCGTGAAAAAACGTTTGGATGAGTTCTTTGAACAACCGATCGTGATCAATAGCCATGCATGACCTCCCTTAAAAAGTTTAATGCGAAACAAAAAGCACCGGCCAAACGCAGCAGCTTAGGATTCCTAAGCTTGCGTATGGCGGTGCTTCCGCTACTGTGATTTTAGCCGTCAATGAGCTGAAAAGCAAGACCCGGATAAGCGGCGTCCAATTGGGCCAAAGCGGCTTCGATCTGACCGCGGTCGAATCCGACGCCGAACAGATCGGGCTCCGGCTTGAACGTTACACTGGTCCCAGTCTCGCCAGTGAGGCCCACCGTCATCAGGCGGGATTGCGGGATGCCGTGGAGATAGTCCTGGCGATGCACTTTGCCGTCCCGGCGTATCTCGACCGACAGCTTCTGCGAGAGGGCGTTCACGACGGCGATGCTGATCCCTTTCTCCGCGCCAGGCACCTGGAAATGCGTCATGCCGCTGAACCGGTGAATATCGGTTAGAATCGATTGCACCGCCGGAACATTCGAGTTCGGCAACGCTTGAACCGGAATGCTGCGCCCGTTGTCCGCCACGGTCACACTGCCATCCTCATGCAGGAAAATGCCGACCCGGTCCCCGTACCCGGCTTTATGCTCCAGAATCGAATTCTCCAACACGGCCCACAGGAGCTGATGCGCATCGTAAGCTTGGGAAGTACCGCCGAAGTACACTCCGGCGTTGTTGCGTGTCTCGAGCATTTCCATATAGGTGGTCGTATCGAGCAAATCATTCACCGCCGCCAGCAGCAGCAGGAAAGGTAAATTGCGATGCGCCGGCAGCGCATAGCGTCCCCCGGGCTCCTGTACAAGCAGGTCCGCCCCGATCAGTGCCTTGAGATGGTGGTACAGCTGCCCCGTTGTACCCATACTGAGCCGCTCTACCAGCTCGGCGCCGGTCAGCGATTCGCTCATCACCGCCTTCAGAATATCGAGACGCTGCTTATGCCCGAGCGCCGCCAGCACCTTGGCCGCCTTCTCGCTGTTCATGCCGAGCAAAAGCTCCATCCGTCGCTCTTGAGGCTGCCAGCGAATGGCTTGCCCGTTCAATTGAACATGGCCGGAGTAGAACACGGCGCTTGGGTCTTGCTCAGTTGAACTGCCTGCAGGAATCGTAGCGGTCTCC
The DNA here is from genome assembly GCF_045062745.1 of Paenibacillus sp. HJGM_3. Taxonomy (NCBI): domain Bacteria; kingdom Bacillati; phylum Bacillota; class Bacilli; order Caryophanales; family Paenibacillaceae; genus Paenibacillus; species Paenibacillus sp. HJGM_3. Next base: position 258,257 of record NZ_JBJGED010000007.1, on the reverse strand, counting down.
GGGAGGCTATTTGCTCCCGCCTTTTTACGCTCCAATACGAATTGCTGTACGAGCTGCTGAAGGTCTGCCATCTGCTGCTTGAGCGCATCGATCTCGCTCCCCAAATCACGGGTCATGGTCACCACCAACCTTTACGCATTATGATATTACGTTATTACCTAATTATTATAGTACGTAATTACGTAAATGTAAAGGAAGATATGTAATAACATTCCCCAATATGCATCCAAAAAAATAAAATTTCTTATAAAAATGTAATATACGTAACATTATTTATTTGAAAAAAGTGGTAAGATGGCTTTCGTGGGATCGGGCCCTCCCAGAAATCAGAGAGAAATCGATAGGAGTGGAATGATTGTTTATGAATCTTTTACGCAACACATCCCTGAAACGCCTGTTGGTGATCGTGACCGCCTGGCTGCTGCTGTTAAGCGGAATTCAGCTCGTCCCTGAGCTTCCAACCGCTGAAGCGAAAACCGCCATCTCCGTGACCGCCACATCGGGAGGGACGGTCGCTCCCGGATCGAGCACCACGGTCCAGGTGACCGTCAACGCTTCTGAAACGAAGTCCATCATGGTGGACATGGAAATTTTCGATGCTTCCTTTGCGCGTGTCGCTCAAGTTGTAAAAGACAACATCAAAGTGACGGCGAACGTACCTACAACCGTTCCAATCGTATGGGAAGTCCCAGCGTCGTTACCGGCCGGCACGTATATCGTCAGCCTCGGCGTATTCGGTGCCGGATGGAACCCGGAGATCAATGAATGGTTCGCCGGTGCGACTCGCCTTCAGGTGTCCGGAGGCTCCACGACGCCGATTCCGGCTCCGACCGGATTAACCGCCGTGCCGGCCATGCGCTCCGTAGCCCTCACATGGAACCCGGTCACGAATGCTTCCGGGTATGAGGTCGAAGCCGACGGTACCGTTACCGCGGTAACATACGCGTCGTACGAACATACGGGGCTTCAGCCGGACACGCCGCACAGCTATCGAGTTCGGGCGAAGCAAGACTCAGCCTTGGGTGCGTGGAGCCCCATCGTAACGACGAGGACGCTTCCAGACCCTACGATTCCCGCCTCGATCGTGAGCCTCAAAGTTCAGACCGGCTCGAGCAGCACGACCCAGATGCTGGGACCTAACTTCATGATCACGAACAAGAGCGGTCAGCCGCTTAACCTTAACAAGCTGAAGCTGCGGTATTATTTCACGCTGGACGGAGAAGATGTTCCCCTGTCGGTCGGATTCTGGAGCTCCGCGGCCGAGACGAGCGTGCGGATCGTGAAAATGCCGATTCCCGCCTCCACAGCCGACTACTATGCGGAATTCGGATTCGGAGACCACTCCGGTACACTCGCGGCGGGCGCCTTCGTCCAGATTTATACTTGGATGAACAAAACGGATTGGTCCAGCTTCAATCAGACGAACGATTATTCCTACAACGGCTCGGCCGAGCTGGCGGAATCACAGAGCATCACCGGATACTGGGCCGACACGCTCGTCTGGGGCATCGAACCGGAATTGCTCGATCAACCTGCATTCCCGTCCAACATAACCGCGGCGCCAACCGATACCGCAGTGGCCCTCACTTGGGAGCCGGTGAACGGCGCGACCGGCTATACCGTTCTTGCCGACGGCAAGGCTTACGAAGTCAGCTCAGGAACGGCTCTCGTTCACGAGTGGTTGAAATCCGGAACCCGGCACACTTACAAGGTAAAAACGAAATCCGGCACCCAAGAGAGTGTATGGAGCCCTCCGATTTCAGTGAAAACGACAGGCCTTCAATACATTCCAGCTCCTACAAGCATCAAGTCGCGCAAAACGGACACCTCCATCACGCTCACATGGGAAGCGCCGGATGCGGTCATCACAGGGTACGATATCGAGGCGGACGGCCAATTACTGGACAACGGAACGAGTAAGTCTTTCGTGCATAACGGATTAACGCCCGGCTCGCTGCATACGTATCGGGTGCGGGCCAAGGAAGGGACCACGCTCGGTGAATGGAGCGCGCTGCTGACTCAAAACACGACGAAGACGCCGAACGGTCCGTTCGACGTGCAGATCAGCGTCGACCCTACAGCGGAGCGCGCGCCTATCAGCCCTTACATTTATGGGACGAACGACGACTTGACCGGAACCGAAGGCTGGACCGCACGCCGGATGGGCGGCAATCGGCTGACGACTTACAACTGGGAGAACAACGCGTCCAATTCCGGCGACGACGAAGGCTTCCACAGCGATTCCTACGTCGCCCATTACTACGGCGGAGTCCCGTGGGGCGAGGAAACCTCGTCGAAACCTGGGATCGGGGTAACCGGATTTCATCAGAAGTCGCTCGCAGGCGATGCCTATTCGCTCGTTACCCTGCAGACTGCAGGGTACGTGGCGGCCAAGGATACGGACGGGTATGTAACCAAGAGCGAGACCGCCCCTTCGGCCAAGTGGGTGCAGGTCAACCCGGAGAAGGGAGCTCCCTTCGAGACGATCCCTAATGTGAACGACGGTGCCGTCTATATGGATGAGCTCGTCCATGCGATGGTGGGTAAGTTCGGCAACGCCTCTACCTCTACAGGAATTCGCGCCTACGAACTGGATAACGAGCCGGAGATTTGGCACAAAACGCATGAATACATGCATCCCCAGCTCACTGGTGCGGAAGAAGTGTTGACGAAAGGCATCGCGCTGGCGAAAGCGGTCAAGCAAGTCGACCCGTTCGCAAAAATTTACGGCCCGGTGACATTCGGCTTCGACGGATTGTACAACATGCGGGGAGCCCCGGACTGGAATGCGCTGAAGGGCAACTATGCATGGTACCTCGACTACTACTTGGACGGATTCCGGGCGGAGGCAGAGAAAAACGGCGGACAGCGGCTGCTCGATACGCTGGATATCCACTGGTATCCGGAGACAACGGCCGGCGGCTACCGGATTCAGGACTATCGCTCCAATGACAACCTGGAGACAAACCTTGCACGCGTGCAGGCCCCCCGACAGCTGTGGGATCCGAGCTATTCCGAGGAGAATAACTGGCTGTTCGATTTTTACGGCGAGTTCTTCCCCTTGATTCCTAGGCTGCAGCAGTCGATCGAAACGTATTATCCCGGGACGAAGCTCGCTATTACGGAGTACAATTTCGGTGGGGAGAACAATGTCTATGGAGGCATCGCTCAAGCGGACGCGCTCGGCATCTTCGGCAAGTACGGCTTGAACGACGCTTACTTCTGGCGAATGACCGGCGGCGTAACGGCCTCCACCTATATTTCGTCCGCCTTCAAGCTCTATACGAACTACGATGGCGCCGGCTCGAAATACGGGGATACGAAAGTGAAAGCCGAAACGAATGACATCGAGAACAGCTCCGTCTACGGGTCCGTCTATGAAGCCGACGACGGCAAGCTTCACTTGATCGTGATGAACAAGAATCATCAATTCGACATGAACGCCGTGCTGAACGTCGCCGGACCGAAAGCTTACAAGTCCGCGCGCGTCTGGGCGTTCGATGCGAACTCGGATCAGATTACGGAACGCGAGCCGGTTACGGGAATCAGCGGCAACTCGTTTACGTATACGATTCCTGAGTTGACCGTGTGCCATATCGTGCTCAGCGCCGAATAACAACACAAACGCCCTTGGATCTCCGTTAAGAGACGCCAAGGGCGTTGGTCTTATTCACTCAGCTCTAGCAAAATAGTCCGCAATTGCCGGTAGGCATCTGTCCATCCCATCTTCGCATAAAACCGGAGGGCATCCAAGCCCTTGAAATACTGCGCGCCAAGCAACCGCTCCTCGAAATTCGGGATTTCAATCCCAGCCTGCTCTTGATAATTCCGATAAGCCTGCACCACATCGAGCTCACCCAAGGTACCTCTCAAGGTTACTAAGTCGACCAGAAAATCGCCGTAGGCGAAGTTCCCGTCGATGATCCCCGTGATACGCCGACCGTCCGATATAATGTTCCACGGGTGGAAGTCTCCATGGATGAAGTGCCGGTGCGGTTCATTGTAGGGACAGTAAGCGATCAGGCGAGCATAGCATTCGTCGAACACGTCCCGTTCCAGACAGGTGGTCTCGAACAAGTCATACCAGCCCTCCCAAAAGGTCCCCTTCTGGTGCTCCGAGAAAAAGTCGAGGATATAGTCTCTCCAGGTTGGATAGGTGCCCTCTCCATCGGACCGGATCCATCCATATCCGCTGGAATCGCCTATCTCCACATGGTTCATTCGCGTCAAGAGCCGCATCAGCTCCGGAAGCTGACGTCGTTTCTCCTCGGCGGAGCATTGGATCAAATTGCCTCCGGCCACTCGTTCCGAGATCGAATAATACAGGGACCCCGCTTTCCCTTGGCCGATACACCGGGGAAACGGGATGCCTTGGCCGGACAACAGATCCGCTATGAACCGTTCCGTCGCATAGGCCCCGTCCAGGTCGCTGAACTTAATGACGAACCCTTTCCCCGCCTGCCGGAACGAAAAAACACGGCTCAAATTGCCGCCTTCCATCGGGATAATGTCCGTCACATCAAGCCCCGTATTTTCTCTAACCACCCGTTCAACATCCTTTAGGGCTATTATTGGTTTTGCGTAAGCCGTCCTCATACCCTCACCCCCATACCCCTTATTTTCTAAGGGGCATGAACGCGCGGCAAGGGTCGAGTTTGGTTTTAGTTATTTTGACTCGCCGTTTCTTATTAAAGTAAAACAGGTACAGCCTCTCAAAATTGTTGAGAAACTGTACCTTTTTGTTTTATGCCGATATGGGCTTTAATTTCCCTTGCGGAGAGTTCAGAACGCTGATCCATTTCTTGATCGCGGTAACGAGAATGATCACGCCGAGCACCAGCATGATAATGGACAAGACGCCATTCAGCACATTGTAGCCGGTCGCGCTCGAATTCAGGTACACATTCTTCACCATCCAGTATCCAGCATAGTTCACCGTGACGAACAGGTAGGCTAACGGAATGAGACAGGTCAACATGTACCAGCGTTTATCGGCAATATGCAAGATCACCGTCGCTCCGACGATCAGTCCGATCGATGCCATGAGCTGGTTGGACACCCCGAACAGCGCCCACACCGAGCTAATATCGCCGGAATAGAGCAGGTAGCCCCACATGACGCACGCAAGCGCGCTGGCGAAGATCGTACCGGGTACCCAATCCACTTGCTTGAGCGGTTTGTACACTTCCCCGAAGAAATCCTGGATGAGGTAGCGGGCCGTCCGGGTTCCGGCATCGATGGCGGTTAAGATGAACACCGCTTCGAACATAATGACGAACTGGAAGAAATACGGCGCCAGATGGCTGAACCAAGGAATTTTGGTGAAAATATATGTCATGCCTACCGCGAGCGTAACCGCACCGCCTGTACGGCCTTCGAGACTCAGCCCGATTTCTTGGCTCAGCTGCGGCAATTGGGAGACGCTCATCCCCAACTTTTCGAACACGGCCGGATTGGAGTTGATGGCGAAATAATCGCCCGGCTGCAGCGCGGTAGCCGCGATCAAGGCCATAATCCCGACGACGCATTCGACGAGCATCGCCCCAAAGCCTACCACCTTAATGTCGCTCCAGCGATTGATCATTTTGGGCGTCGTACCGGACCCTACGAACGCATGGAAGCCGGAGATGGCCCCGCAAGCGATCGTAATGGAGATGAACGGCCAGACGGGACCGGCAATAACCGGACCGCCGCCGCCCACGAACTGCGTGAAGGCCGGGAATTGAATGCCGGGATTAATAATAAACACGCCGATGATAAGAGCGATGAACACCCCAATCTTCATGAAGCTGCTCAAGTAGTCGCGCGGGGCGAGCAGCAGCCAGACGGGCAGCGCGGAAGCGAAGAAGGCGTAACCGGGCAAAATAAGAGCCAATGTCTTCGCATCGAACGTCAACCAGTCTCCAAGTGCGGTATCCTGAATGGAAGGACCGATGAACACCCCGATCATCAGCAGCACGAAGCCGATCGTTGAAGCTAATTTGAGATTGCCGGTTTTCTTATAGAAAAGGCCGACTCCCATCGCAATCGGGATCGTAATGCCTACGGCGAACGTCCCCCAAGGGTTGTTCTCGAGCGCATGGATCACGACCATCGACAGTCCCGCCATCGTGATCGTAATGATGAACAGCATGGCGAGCCCGGTACAGAACCCGGCGACCGGACCCAGCTCGTCTTTGGCTACTTCCGACAACGACTTGCCGTTTTTGCGCATGGAGGCGAACAGGACCACGGCGTCGTGGACCGCACCCCCGATAACGGCTCCGATCAGCAGCCACAAGAGACCGGGCAAGTACCCGAATTGCGCGGCCAGAATCGGACCGACGAGCGGACCTGCGGCGGCAATGGCCGCGAAGTGATGGCCGAACGTGACCCACTTATTCGTGGGAACGTAATCTTTTCCATCGTTCAATGCATGAGCCGGCGTCGGTGTGGATTCGTTCAGTTTTAACACCCTGGCCGTAATAAATGTGCCGTACAACCGGTAGGCGATCATCAGAATACAGATCGATCCTATCACTATTGTAATCGCATTCATCTTGTAGCCCTCCCTAATCTCTATATGTCCTCATCTTACTTCATGAAACATTCATCCTTTCGTTTTCAGGACAGAATGCAGAGGTTAGGGAGTGAATAACAAGATCCGGGGACTGAAATGCATGGCATGCGGATCCTCGATAAGCTTCTTCAAAATCCGATGAATTGCTTCAGCTCTTTCATATAGGTTCGGCTCACCGGCACCTTGGACCCGTCCTTCATAATAAGCGTATAAGTCGAGTGAAACCAAGGCTGGATCTCCACAATCGCTTCCAGGTTGACGAGAAACGCCCGATGCACGCGAACGATCGACGTGTTCTGCAGCTTTTGTTCAAAGGCAACAAGCGGATCGCTCACCTTATACTGCTGATCGTCCATGGCTACTACCGTTTTCCCTTCCACCGACCCGATATAGATTATTTTGCTTAGACTCACCAATAAAATACGGTCTTCTACGACAATGGCCAGTTTTTCGGTCCGATCCGGTGTAGACGGCTTTTTGTAAGGCGATGCGGTTGGACCGGAGTCCCGAACCGAGGCAAGCTTGATGAGCTTTTCTACCGTTTTCCGGATGCGGCCTTCGTCGAACGGTTTAAGAATATAGTCGATCGCGTTTAACTCGAACGCCTTCAGCGCATATTCGTCGTACGCGGTCGCGAATACGATTTCGGGCCGATGGTCGAGCTCGGACAACCGCCGGGCCAAGTCCAGCCCGTTATCTTCCGCCAGTTGAATGTCCAGAAACACGACATCCGGCTGTTCCCGATCGATCCCTTCCAGCGCCGTTTCCAGGCATTCGGCTTCCCCGACTACTTCGACATGTTTATTGCGCCGAAGAATATAGGTCAATTCCTCTCTGGCAAGCGGTTCATCATCTACTATAAACGCCTTCAACATGCTGATCTCCCCACCTATTCTCGCTGTAAGGAACCCGAATGACGACCCGGGTGCCGCTGTTCCGCTCGCTATCGATCGTGAAGACGGCTTCTCCCCCATAGATTTCCTCGATTCGCTTGCGGATATTATACAGCGCCGTCCCGGTCCCTTCCGATGAATGTACGGTATGCTTTCCGAGGATGTCAAGCAAATCGGTCGGGATCCCTTTCCCATTATCTTCAATGCTTAATATGACATCGTCCTTTTCCTTATACCCGTGGATCGTGACATGTCCTTTGCGTTTGGCCTGCATTTTCGCGAAGGCGTGACGTACGGCATTCTCCACTAAAGGCTGCAGGGTGAACGGCGGAATCAACACCTTCTCGACCGTCGGCTCGATCGCCAAGCGGACCGTATATTTATCGGGAAACCGGGCCTGCTCGAGCGATAAATACGCTTCTACATGCTCCAGCTCCTTCTCCAGTGGAATGAGCGTCTGACGCGCCCCTTGCAGGTTGCTGCGGAAAAACACGCTCAGTTGCAGCAGCAGTTCTCTCGCCTTTTCCGAATCGGTCCGGCACAGGACGGAGATCGTGTTGATCGCGTTGAACAAGAAATGTGGGTGAACTTGCGCCTGCAGCGCTTTGATCTCGGCGTCCTTCAACAGCTTGCTTTGGAGCTCGGCTTCGGCCAATTCCAGCTGCGTAGAGAAGAGGTTGCCTAGTCCTTCCGCGAGCTCCTGTTCCACCTGATCCATTTGATTCGGATTCGTAAAATACAGCTTCAACGTCCCTACCGTTTTGCTATGCACTTGGAGCGGCAGCACGATGGCGGCCTGCAGCGGACAGTTTGGGTGAAAACATTGAATCTGTTCCTTCGCCTTGGCGGTCAATATCCGTCCCTGCTCCAGGACTTGCTTCGTCAATTCGGTAGACAAGCTCTGCATCGGAATATGATGATCGGCGCCGGCCCCGACGTGAGCCAATACTTGATGCCGGTCGGTAATGGAGATCGCGTCGGCATTCGTCAATCTCAAGATGATTCCCGCAACTTCCCGGCAGGAATGGACATTCAGGCCTTGGCGGAAAAAAGGAAGCGTTTGATCGGCGATATAGAGCGCCTTGTGCGTTTGCAAAGCCCGCGCGCGCTCCTTGTCCTGCACGATCGACTGAATGATCAGCATGAACAAGAGCGTCCCGAACCCGTTGATCACGATCATGGGGATCGCGATAATCTGGACGAGCGCCAGGGCGGATTCGAACGGTTTGGCGGCCAGTAGGATGATCCCCATCTGAATGCACTCCATCACGATCCCGATCGCTACCGCCTGCCACGGGGCTTTTTTCTCGTTTTTGCGGAACCGCTTGCCGATCCAGCCGGTTACAATCCCGGCGAATATCGTGGAGATCCCGCAAGCCACCGCAGTAAAGCCGCCCAGCGTAATCCGATGCAAGCCGGCGATCAAGCCGACCCCGGCACCGACCAGCGGGCCCCCGAGCAATCCGCCAAGCGCTACGCCCAGCACTCGCGTATTGGCGAGGGCGCTGTCATAGTTCACATCGAGCTGCCACACATGGGAGGAAATAGAACCGTTGCCGATTTCGATGCCCGTATAGTTGCTGATCACCCCGAAGGCCCCGAATATGGCAATTAACATTAGCTTCTCTCGCAAACCGTGCTCATTATGAATGATCTGACGGAAGGAACTCAGTCTGGACAGCAAAAACACGACGATCAGGAGCAATCCGACTCGCTCCAGCATCAAGATCAACAGATTGACCAATCGGACCACACCTCCCCCCTCCGTTTTTATGTTCTCATTATACCGAAATCGGCCTCGCGAAGGCCTAGCATATGATGGCAGGATGGCATATAATTCGATTGATTAGCCGAGTTTGAATGTGGCAGGGAGATAGTTAGATGAAAAGAGACGATTTTCGCTACGTTGAGATGGCCGGGCTGCTGAGGACCGAGATTGTGTCGGGGTATCTGAAGCCGGGGCAATACTTGCTCCCCGAGGTGGAGCTGTGCCGGAAGTACTCGATCAGCCGCAATTCCCTGAGGCAAGCGCTGGAGCTGCTGACGGAGGAAGGGCTCATTGTCCGCATGAGAGGCCGCGGCAACAAAGTGGCGGACCAGCTCCCTGCCCTGCCGTACGACACGAATACGCTGGTCGTGCTGAGCCCGTACCGGTCATCGTTCGCCGAGAGCGCGCTGCCCATCCTCATCTCCATGTTCCGACAGCAGTTTCCGAACGTCGAAGTGAAGCTGCTGTATACCGGGTATTTGGTCGAAAATATTATGCACGACTTGACCGGACTCGGACTGAAGCCGGATATCGTACTCGCGTGGGACCGGCATTTCGCCGAGTTTAACGTCAAGGAATTCGTACCCGTAGAGGACCTGATCGCGGATCTAAGCGACATCCCTGAGAAAGTAGCCGGGATCTTCCGCAAACAAGATCAGCTCTATGCGGTTCCCGCAACGTACTCCCCCATCTTCTTGGCCTGCAACCCGCAGCTCTTCGACGCCGCCGGTATCCACAAGCCGATCGAAGGCTGGAGCCTGGACGAGTTCGTCCACGCGGCCAAACGGCTGACCCGCGACGAGGATCGGGACGGGATGAACGAGACGTACGGGTTCGGGTTGTCGAGCTCCATCATCCGCTGGCCGGTGCTCGCGATGAAATACAGCTACAACCGGCAGCCGCAAGCGTACCGCTCCGCTTATTTGCCGGCGGAAGGCATCCGGGATGCGCTTCGGTTTATGCGCAACATGATTTATAAGGAACAGCTTTGTCCCGCGACAGAAGTGGGAGACTGGGCGTTCTTGAACGAGCTGTTCGATGAGGGCCGAATAGCGATGATTCTCACGACGACGCTCGCCACCAATATGAGGCGGCAGCCGTTCCCGGTGCAGGTGCTCCCGCTGCCCAAGCGGCCCGGAGGCTCGAAGGGCAGCTTATTAATCGCCAACGGATTGATGATCTCCCGATTAAGCCCCAACATCGAGTTGGCGAAGCGATTCCTTCAGCTCGCGCTCGATGTCGAATTCCAAAGCCGGATGGCCCGGGAAACCGGCTTTCTCTCGATCTATAACAGCGTGAACCGCGCGGTCTGGTCTCCCTATGAGCGGAGCGCGCTAGGCATTCATCCGGAGCAGCTCGAGGAGTCCCATTTTATTTTCGACTTGTTCCCGGATCTGGGCAAACCACAGGAGATGGAGCGAAGCATGAAGAAGTTCTGGGCCGGTCTGGAAAGCCCGGAGCAGCTCGTCGACCGCCTGTTTCCATAAACATGTGAAAGGAGCCGACCGGCCTTTTGCCGGCGGCTTCTTTTTTTTCGTTGACAGATGACGAAGGGGAACTCTAAACTACAGATATAGGTACCATAGTTGTTCCTATTTTTCATCAAAATGTAATCGGTTTCAAATCGATGAAAGGAGGCTTTCAAGTCTGTAATAGGGATAACCACTATTCGAATGGAGGGAAACCGGGACCATGCATGCTTTCAGACAACGTTATTCGAGAATAAGCGTTCTACTGGCAATCTCACTTATCCTTCAAGTGTTATGGAGCGGGATCGGAATGGCTGCGACGGACAGCGAATCCGGACCGTCCGCCAATCCGGGAGGTACCATTCCTGTCGGGAATGTAAAGCTGGATCAAGATAAGCTAACCGTAGTCGTAGGCGAATCCGGCCAATTGACAGCCACGGTGAAGCCAGCCCAAGCCACCAATTCGGAGCTCATTTGGTCGAGCAGCGCCCCTTCTATCGCAACCGTCAATGAGTCCGGGCTCGTCACCGGGGTTGGGGTCGGAACGGCGACGATCACGGCGACATCGGCCGATCGAAGCAAAAAATCGGACCAGGCACAAGTAACCGTGGTTGCTCCTGCCAACACGCAATTGCGCGTCGACTTCCCGGCCACGCTGGGCGCCGGTACATACATGACGGTTCCCATGATCGCGATCGGCTCCGCCGCATCGGCCGCCGGTCCTCTTCACTATGTGGTGGAGAGGAAGTCGGGACCCGGCGACGTCTTCTTGTCGGCCCCCGACGCGAGCGGCGTGCCCTACAGCATCCTGAATAGCGGGAGCTACTTGGCGGAAGGCTTCCCGCTCGCCGCAGGGGCAATCCACCGGACGGATTGGACTGTCAAATTTTCCAAAGTAGGCGATTATGTCATGTCGTTCCTTCTCGTCGATGCCCAAGGCCAAACGATGGCGAGCTCGGAGAAGCAGCTGTCCGTCACGGCGTCCATCATGGATCTCGGCCATCAGGTGTTCCAGGACGGGATCTACCGCGGAGCGTTCGGTGTGGAGAACGGCCGCGCGGTCGGGTATACGGTTGTCACCGGCAAGCCGGACGCCAGGTTCGTCGTGCTGGACGTGACGACGGAGCGCGTCCTGAAGGAGTTCGATCTTCCCAACGCGGAAGGCGCCTGGGGCATCTATACCGCGAAGGATGGCAAAGTGTATCTCGGCACGTACACGAGGGCGACCTTATTCCAGTACGATCCGGTCGCAAACCGCGTCGAGGATATGGGCAGCCCGCAATCCACGGTGCCCGGTGCTGTGCTGTACGACATGGCGGAGGATAAGGACGGGAATATCTACTACGGTTCTTACCCGGACAGCAAAGTGTTCAAGTTCAATCCCGCTACCAAGCAGACGACGGAGCTGGGCACAATGGTTGCCGATCAGCCCTACGCGCGGACCATCGCATACGACGAGGAGCAGAACGCTTTGTTCGTCGGGGTCGGCGGCAGCAAAGCTTCCCTCATCAAATATGATCTCGCCACCGGCAGCAAGCAAGAGATGCTCCCCGACTCCATCCGCAATTCGTATAAGTTGACGTATGATATGAATCTGGTCGGGAATAAGCTGTTCCTGAAGATGGACGCGAACTTCGGTCTCATCGTGCTCGACAAGAACACCGGCGCGGTCGTCAAGGATTTCGGCACGCTGGCCATCCATTCCCGGGGAATTTCCGAGAAGTCGCCTTACGGAGATATCGTCTATTTGACCTTCGGCGGCATTCTAAAAGCTTACGACCTGCAGACGAACACGATCACCGACTTGACGACGGCGGCGGGCAAGATCGACTTCAAGGCGAATACGATCGGCTGGGGCATTCTGCAATTGGACGATCCGAACTACCCCGGCTACACGCTCGTCGGCTTCAACGGCAATACGGGCGGGGGCTTCTTCAAATACAACCTGGAGAACAAAACGCTGCGGATTACGAACGTCGCTTTGCCCAAAGTAGCGATCAAGCTGCATACACTCGGCCGCTCTACGGACGGCAAAATTTACTCGGCGGGCTTCCTCCCGGGCGGCATGGGCATTTTCAACCCGGACGACGGCACGTCGACCAACAATTCGATCGGACAAACGGAGGGCATGACCGCGCTCGGCAACAAAATGTATTTCGGCGTCTACCCAGGAGCGAAAATCTACGAATACAACACGACCCAGGCGTGGAGACTGAACACCAGCGTCGTGAGCAAATTCGAGCTCAAAACGAATTACCAGCAGGACCGCCCTTACGCGATGTTGGGGGTTCCCGAGCTGGGCAAAGTGTTGATCGGGACCGTCCCGGACTACGCGACGAGCGGGGGAGCGCTAACGATCTACGATCCGGCTACCGGGGCCTATGAGGTATTCCGGAACCTTGTGCCGAACCAAAGTGTAGTCTCGCTCGCCTATAAGAACGGCAAAGTATACGGCGGGACTTCATACAGCGGAGGGCTCGGCACGGAATGGCCCTATGCGGACGGCAAGCTGTTCGTGTTCGATATCGCTACGAAGACGGCGGAATTCGTCACCGTGCCGGTGCCGGGCAAAGGGGCGGTGAACCAGCTCATCGTCGGGCCGGACGGCAACATTTGGGGATTCGCCCAGGGGACGTTCTTCGTCTTCGATCCGATAAACCGGAAGGTGCTGAACGAGTATACGCTCGATGCATTCCCGGAAGCGGTGGGCACTTGGCGGGATGCGGAGTTGGAGACTAGCGTCGCGGATGGTCACGTATACGGCACGATCGCGGGAGACAACTTCTTCCGGATCGATATCGTAGACGGGAAACCGAAGATCACCACATTGGCCAAAGGCGCCTCCCTGCTCACTCAGGACAACTATGGCAACTTCTATTTCAAGAAAAAAGAAGACGAGGCAAGCTTGTGGCGGTATACGATCGAAGACAACACGATAGCCGCCAACTACGTGACGCTGGATCGGCAGGAAGCCGACTTGTTCTTGGGCGACACTCTGGCTCTAACGGCTACCGTCTATCCTTCCTTCGCGACGAGACGTACATTCACATGGTCCACGAGCAACAGCTCGGTCGCCACGGTGAACGCCTCGGGTGTGATCACCCCTATCGCACTAGGAACGGCAACGATCACGGTGACGACGGCGGACGGCAAATACTCCTCCTCCGTGCTCGTACGGGTGAAGGACCGGACTCAGTCCGCCTATGAGCTGAGTGTCGATACCCCGATGACGGCCGTTACCGAGACCGTTCCAACCGCGATGCCCGTCCTGATCAAGACGCAGAAACCGGGCAAGGAACCGCTGCAGAATGCTTATTACACGCTGGAGAAGACCGCCGGACCGGGCAATGTTGCGTTCGAATATACGGACAGTGCGGGGGCCAAGACCGCCTTCGTCAATCAGGGCGATTACGGCAAACCTGGCTTAACGATCCCGGTGCAAGTGATCGAAGAGAACAACTGGCAGCTGACGTTCTCGACAGCCGGTACTTATACGGTCGCGGTGAAGCTGAAGGATTCGCTCGGCGGCACACTGGCACAGACGAGCCAGAGCTTCACCGTCCAGGCGAAGCCGGCCCGTTCGGCTTACCGGTTCGCGTCCGCCGCCACTAGCGTGACGTACGGCGTCTACGCCAATCTGCCGGTCACGCTCGATTCCTCGATCGTCAGCGCGGAAGGCTATGCGGGCGTGAAGATCGTGGTGGAGAACTTGTCCCCGGCGACCGGTAATCTGAAGTTCCAGATCCAGGATGGCAATCAAAGCTACTCTTTTACGAACACCGGACAGTTCCGTTCGACCGGATTCAACGTATCGCCTCAATATAGCGAGACGATGCCTTGGACGATCATAGCCGACCAGCCGGGCGCTTATAAAATTCGATGGAAGCTGTTGACGGCGGACGATCAGCTGATCGCCCAAAATGATCTTCCACTCGTCGCCACTTATGCGAATGTCGTACCGATCGTCAATCCCGGGTTCGAACAACCGCAAGGGAATGACGGCGCCGTCCCGGGATGGACGGCCTGGAACACATCTCCGCGAAACGTCCTGACCGCGCACGCCGTCACTTATGCCGGTGAGCGAAGCCTGAAATTCATCGACGACAACGCTTCGGCGACCAATGCGATACAGACGGTGAACACCCCGGGCATTCCCGGGAAGACGTATCAGGCTTCATTCCTGATGTACAATAAGGGACCTTCTACCGGATTGCAAATCTACCTGCAGTTCTACAACAATGCCGGAACGCGCGTAGGTGTGGCTTTCGCCGGCGCGAACCCATTGAACGAATGGACTCCCGTCGTCATCTCCGGCTTAGCCCCTGCCGGAACGACGCTGGTGAACCTGATGGTGTATTCCACCGGCGGAGCGAGGATGACCGCCTATATCGACGAGGCGACATTGACTTATAAAGATTAAAACAAATGGAAACGGAGCCCGCCAACGCGCGAGGGCTCCGTTTCCCATTGAAATCGCCTTCCACAACACTAATCATTATCGCAGCAGCCTTGACCTTCATTCAAATGTCCGGATCGCTCAATTTTGGTCTTCAAATAATTCTCATTGTATTCGGACACATCTCCCCAAAGCTGCACCCGATCCTCTACATCCATACCCGCCTTTTTCAAAGCGTCTAGTTTTCTGGGGTTATTCGTGATGAGCGTGACGGGCTTTGTCCGAAGGGCTTTCAGTACTTGGATCGCATCGCTGTAATCGCGTGCATCGTCCGCAAAACCAAGCTGAAGATTGGCCTCCACCGTGTCATATCCGTTCTCCTGAAGGATATAGGCAAGCGCTTTGCTGAATAGCCCGATTCCCCGCCCTTCATGGTTCGCCAAATAAAATAAAGCCCCATTCCCATGCTCGGCAATATGCTTCATCGACTGTTTCAACTGATACCCGCAGTCACATCGTTTGCTTCCGAAAATATCTCCGGTATGACAAATGGAATGAAACCGGATTAAGGCATGGTCGGCATTTTGGAAATCCCCATGGACAAGAACGCTGGATTGCTGATATTCAGCTAAATTAGTGGAAGATAAATTCGCGATAATGCGCTCCAAATCGTCCGTCACCTCGCTGCAATTCAGCCAGCAATACCATTGGAACTGCGCCGTCTCACCGAACAAGTTAACCGGCAGTTTAATCGGTCCGACCAGGTAGATGGCTCCTCGATCGGTTCGGATCCGTTGGATCCTTTCTTGCAGCAGGGAAATGACCTTGGAATCAAATGGTTTTACAGCAGGCATGGATACGTCTCCTGTCTTTGATTAATATCCTTTATTCCGAGCCCGGCGTATGAATCGCACCACGACGACAATGAGGACGACCCAGATGGCGATGCTTAGCAGCGAAAGAATGGGCGTACCTAGCGTAAATCCGGCCATAGGGTTGAACAGCGAACCTAAAATCGTCCCGAACGCCAATCCTCCGAACATCCCGCCCCAAAATCCGCCGAACCCGGTGCGAGGGGTCGTAGTGACCGGAGTGCGTGCCGTATCCGGCCTTGTCGGAGTCGTACGCGTCGGGGTCCCTACTCCAGGATTGTAGCTGCGGGAGGGAGAACGATATCCGCCGCGTTTGTACGGTTGAATGGTGTTGGTTTGCTCGTCGTCTCCGTAAGTTTCATAAGGCTCCGCGTAAACTGGTGCATTGGCATGTCCCAGCATCAGCGGGAACACAAGTAACAGAAGCAAGATCATCCTTTTCATCGAGTAGCAACCCCTTCCTCAAACGATATGTGGCTAGTCGTAGGGTGTCCTTTGGGATGAAGCCGTAATCAACAGCTATTAGTAATTTCACCCCAGATTAGGTACGATTGGGGACAAGAAAAAACCCCCGGACCAAACTATTCCAGAGGTACTTGTTCTTGCCCTTCGGGTAGTCGTGTGAGGAGCTCAGGCATAACCGTTCCGACCGAATCGGGCGATTCAAAATGGCGGTTCATCCAATCCCGCAGCAGCCGGTTCATCTCCGCCGCGTTCTTCGTCGGGATTTGATGGTTCGCGCCCTCCAGGAAGGCCAGTTCGGCATTCGGGAGACACTTCTTAAGCTCGTGGGCATACTTGTGAAACGCTTTGTCTTTCTTGCCATATAACAGCAGGATCGGCTTGCGGACCCTAGGCATCTCGCTCGTGCAGCTATATTGCCTGGCGGCCCGATAATATTGCACCACATTCGCCCGGCTTCCCTCAACCGAATGCCGCAACAGCTCCCGAAACGTCATCCAACTGTCCGCATTGCCGATGGAAACGACTAAGGCCAGCAGCCGTTTGGACCAATCCCAGCTCGAGAAACCGATCGCCGTGAACAACCAGAACTTGAGCCGCACGTCTGCCACCTCGGGCATCGTGCTGACCAACGCGGCACCTAGGAAGCGGTCGGGATATGTGACCATCATCTCGAGAGCAATCCCTCCTCCCGATGAGTACCCGCACAAGACTACCTGCTTCAGCTCCAAATAATCGAGCAGCTGCCGCAAATCCTCCGCCATAACCGAGTAGGTCACCGGAACCGAGGAGGCGGCGCTCTTGCCGTGCCCACGCAGATCGACGGTCACTACTTGAAAGGAATCCGCCAGCTGCTGTTGCTGGTGCCGGAAATTAGCCGATGTGAGCAGGGGAGGATGCAGGAACAAGATCGGAACGCCCGTGCCGTGCACTTCATAGTACAGTTGCGTGTCATTAACGGTGACTGTCGGCATAAGACCTCCTCTATGTGCCTATCCGATCCGAGGCGAAAGGAACAAAATCGTTGATAATTGTCCCTACAATGGGGAACCATTCCTTTAGCATTTCCGAATGAAGTTCGCTTGATGCGTATAAGAAGGGCAGACGAAATCACAGTTTCGGAGTCGAACATGAGCGAGATCACAGTCACGATTGAGGGGAAGACCGTAACCATCACGAATCCGGATCGCGTCCTATGGCCGGAATTAGGGATAACGAAGCGGGATTATATCACGTATTTAACCTCTGTCGCACCTTACTTGCTCCCATACACCAGGGATCGGATGCTGATGATATGGAGGTATCCGGAGGGCGTAGGCAAGCGGAAATTCGAGGAGCGCTCCCTTCGTCCCCACGCCCCCGACTGGATTGCCCGGGTAGAATACAAGCAAAAGTTCCGCATTCTGCTGAACGACCTGGCCACTTTGGTCTGGCTTGCGAACCAGGATGCATTGGAGCTTCACGTCCCGTTTGATCCTGTCGCGCATTTGGATCATCCCTCTGAGCTGGTGCTGGATCTGGATCCGCCGGATGAACATAGCTTCGGCTTGGTAACGGAAGTGGCGCTGGAGGTGAAAGCGGTACTCGACTCATTATCCCTCCCTAGCGTGCCGAAAACGTCGGGGGCAACCGGACTGCAAGTCTTCGTTCCGATCATGCCGGAATATCCATATGAGGCAGTAAGACGCATTAATGCGTTCCTGGCCGGATATTTGGCGAAGCGGCTGCCGGACCGGATCACGCTCGATCGGGTTGTGGATCGGCGCGGCCGCAAACTGTACTTGGACTATCTCCAGCTCTGGCGAGGCCGGACGATCGCCGCGCCCTACTCCTGCCGGGCTCGAAAAGAAGCCACGGTATCCGCGCCGTTGCGATGGTCCGAATTGGAGCGCGGAGTGTCCCCATTGGAATTTACGATGGCCACAATGCCCGCCCGATTGAAGGAAACGGGTGACTTGTTCAGCGCGATCACGACCGAGAAGCCTTTGAATCAAGTGTCTTTAACGTCGATTTTGGCATTTATCAAAGCACATGGGACCTAAGGCGTACAAATATGAAAAACCTCTGGAGTTAATCACCCCAGAGGTCCTCGGCGTTGGCGTTCACGTGTTAATTAAGCGGGGCTATGGAGGATAGCGCCGTCGTTGCCAATGGTCATCTTATACCTGGTCCCGTTCGGACTGTGCAAGTAAATTCCGTCAAAGTTCGTTGAACCTTGGACGGATACGGCAGCCGTCACGCCTTCGGCTATGTTGTCGGCAACCTGCACGTCGCTGCATGTGCCGGTGACGCTTACACCATATTGGTTTTGATTGCCGGTCAGAGCTTTTGTAATCCGATTACTTGCCACCTTCCCTTTTTTCGCGGAATTCGCGACGAGGATACCGCTTCGCGTATTATGGGTTTCCGTTGCCGGAGAATGAATGATATTGCCTATGACCTGAAAACTCTCCATACTCTGGATATAAATGCCGGTTCTGCCGCAGCGATCGATCTGATTATGGAGCACTTGAATGTCAGCCGTGAGTCCGCGGTTTTTGTAATCGGCATCAGGCTCTTCAGAGTAAATCGCCTCCACGATCATATCCTGGAAGACATTCTGGCTGATCGTGGCTTTGGTTACATACGATAACCAGATTCCCCGATACTGATTGCGAAACGTATTGCCGGTTATGGTCACATGGTGCACCCATCGCAGAGTGATGCAATTTTTGCTCGACAATCCATGATCGAATACATTGTCAGCGATGATGACCGATTCCACTTTGGCATGAATGATTGCCGTTTTGGGCCAACCTACGCAATATATCGTTTCGGACTTCGTCCCCTTGAATATGTTACCGGTTATTACAATATTTTTACTGGATTGCGGCAGACCGGTCTGGTTACCCGCCGCGTCCTTGGATGAATTGGTATCTCCCGCCGGATTGGACAGCATAACGCCCCTGTTGCAGTTCAGGAACAAGTTGTTCGAGATGAACAGTTCGGCGAATTTGAAGCTTCGCACCCCGGCGAATGTCATCCCTTCGAAGGTATTGTCAACGATTTTAATATTCGAGTTATAAAGGTCGTAGACAGCGTAATGATTGCCGACCCCCGAAGGCCATGCTTGGGTGCCTGGCGTTCCACTGGCCCCGAAGTAGCAGTTGCGGACCGTAACGTTCCGGCATGGCGTTCCATCGAACGCTCCCATTTGGCTAAACCCTTCCTGCGTATGATTGGCCAACTGAATCGCTTCCGCATAATCCCTGGATTGATCCGGCGTACTGTCCCGATAGCCGAGGAACCGGCAATTCTCGATGACGACGTTCTCGCAGGCGTTCATATCGACACCGTGAGCGGAAACGACGTCTCGCATCTCGATGTTCCGGATCACGATATTCCTGCCTCTCGCCAAGCCGAATCCATTATACGTATCCGGATACAGGAGGATGTTCCCCTCCCAAACCCCTCCCTCAATCCACAAGTCTCCATGCCCTTCGTAGCCTGGGAAGCCAGGGCCGTTATCCCCATTGACTAGAAACGAATAATCGTGGCAGCGTAAAATCTTCGCGTCCGGATCCAAGGTCAGACGTGTATGGCGGTAAATCCTCAGCGTATCGGTAACTTTATAGGTGCCTGGAGGGATATGTACGTGCGTACCCGACGCCTGAAGCGCTTGATTCAATGCGCTTTGAATGGCTGCCGTATCATCCGTTGTTCCGTCTCCGACGGCTCCGTAATCACGAACGTTGTTCACGCTGGAGGTTTTGGTCGAGAAGACGGGATGGTCATTCGGACCGTATACCCCCTCCGTTACCGATTTTGCAACGGCGTCGAAAGGGGCTCGAAACAGACTGGCACCGGCTGCGAGGGCCACACTGGTCGCCCCCAGCGAGGCGAGCAATTTTCTTCTGCTAATGGGATTTGTCGATTGTTCCTGGTGTTCTTGGTCATGTTTCGGCATTATGGTTTCCTCCCTACCCAATCTTTTTCCGTCGTTACGCTCATGGTCTTTCCGTCGGAGCGAAGCATAATGTTGCCGTGCATGCCTGTTGAGTAGACCTTCGCGCCTTTTTTCTCCAGACGTTCCAGCAGGTTTGGGCTCTGAAACAGGTTCTGGCTCATGATGACGATTTGCGGGGAAACGGCCTGCAAGAACTGTTCCGAAGAAGAAGTCGACTCGCTGCCATGATGAGGAATATCCATCATGTCTGACTTCAGCTTTTCTTTCCAAGGAGAATTGGCAAGCTCAATTTCCCGGTGTTTGTAAATGTCCGCGGTAAATAAGTACGAGCGCTCGCCATAAGTCATCCTGAGCACCATCGAGTAATCGTTTATTTCCTGGGCTGAAAACGTCTTCACAACTCCGGGCAAAGCATCCTTGGGCGGACTGAGCACCTCGAATCTCACATACTCTCCCAGGTTGAATACCTCTCCCTCCTCCAGCGTCTTGATAGGGACTTTCTTCGCTTCCAGAGGGCCCATCGCGTTGTTGTATGCCGACGATTGCGTATACGGCAAATTCACCATATAAAACGACTGGATTTGCTTTTCCTTCGCTACTGTGGCGAAGCCCCCGATATGATCGATATGCGGGTGCGTATTCAGCGCAATGTCCAGAGAATCGATTCCAAGCTTATTTAAATAGTCCACCACTTGCGGTCCGGCTTGCGGAAGTCCGGCGTCTACTAGCATCGTTTTGCCATCCGGAGAAACAATCAGAAAGCTGTCACCCATCAATTGATCTCCAGCCAAATAAAAATAACGGATGGTCAGCTGATCTTGATCCGCTGCCTTGTCAAATATTTGCTCCGTCCGTACGGCAGGCACTATGTTGGGACTCGGATCGGACAATGCGACCGGCGTGGCCTGCGGCTGGGTATCCGAGCAGGCCGGCAGCAGCATGGAAAGAGCCAGCGCGATGCATATTAGCTTGGCATTGGCGATCCAGCGATTGAAGACCATGATGGATCCCCCTCTCAGAAGATAAGCAGGAGGGCGACTATGCCGCCCTCCCTGGAATCGGCAAGCAGCGCATTATTTCTTATAGCGATCGTAAGCTTGTTTGTAGATTTTCATATATTCGGCTACACCCATCTTATCGACGGTTGCGACATATTTATCCCAATCCGACATCGGGGCAGAACCGGAAATAAACTTCGCTTCCATCTCGCCGATATAATTCTGGATATCGTTTCCTACTGTCGATCTGAACTCCGTTTCTTGATCTGTAAAGTTGAAAGCGTTCCATAACTCTTTGATTTTATGCTGTTCCGCTTTCTTCCCCACAGCAACCGATTCCGGCAAGGTCTCGGAGCCTTTGAAATACTTCTCCTGCACATAGCCCGGATAGCTGCCGCCGAGCCAGGTGATATATTTCGCGAGCGCCTGGTCCATCGTGAGTCCGTTCGGATTCTTCGTAATTTCTTCGACAAATTCCAGCTTGCCGTCCGCAGCTTTTCTATAGGTTTGTCCTTCAACCCCCATGAAATAGAACGTCGCTCCTTCGTCGCCGTATAAGTGGTCGATCCAGCGAATCGTTGCTTCCGGGTATTTATTTTTGTCCGTGATCACGAAGGCTCCAGGCCATACGACCGGCACCTTGATATGCGTATAGAGCTGATCGCCGTACGGCCCTTTCAAGGCTCCGAGCCCATAATAGCCTGGCTGGCTCATCTGGGTCACCGGATTCGGATTGATCGTCGCCCCGAAGACTCCCTTCTGTCCCTTGGCGTACAGGGCAGCTGTCTTAATTGTGAAAATCTCTTTATCGATTAAGCCTTCCGTATATAGTTTACGCACGTACTCGATGACCTCTTTGTATTTCGGATCCGTCCGGAAGAAGCGCAGTTCATTCGTTTTGGGATCGACATCGACGAATTTGTGGCCCAACCCGCGGTTCCCGAAGCCCCATGCCCCTCTTATTTGCTCAATAAAGGGATTAATGCCCTCTCCGGCGTAAGGAATTTCGTCCGCCTGGCCATTTCCGTTCAAATCGGTAGTTTTGACAGCCTTCAAATATTGATACAATTCCTCGGTTGTCGTCGGCTCCTTCATGCCGAGCTTCTCCACCCACTCCTGCTTGACCCACAGCGGAGTTCCGATGAGCATAGGAAGAAAGTCCGGACTGTAAAAGGACGGGAATGAATAGATGCCGCCGTCAGGCATAGTCAGCCCTTTTTTCAAGTCCGGGTACTTCTCCATCAGTTTCTTAAAATTCGGCGCATACTTGTCGATCAGGTCGTTCAGCTTGACGAAGGTTCCCTGAGCGCCATATTTCGCTAAATCCGCTGAAGAGATTCTCGAGGAGTAAAAGGCGTCCGGGTAATCTCCGCCCGCGAGCGCCAAATTACGTTTCTCGGTTAAATTCTCAAAAGGAACGAGCTGGAATTTGACGTTAATATTCGTCATTTTCGCGTATTCTTTCCATACTAACGTTTCTTCGAAGTTGTTGCCATTGGTCGCCGCTTTCCCTGTGAAAAAGGTGAGCGAGATGGGCTCTTTCACGATCGGCATGCCCGTTTTGTTAAAGTTAGTTACTTCCTTGGCATCGGTTGGACTGGTCGGATTCTCCGACGTATCTCCCGATCCGCCACTGCACGCTGACAATAGACTTCCGCTCATAGCCACGACCACTGTAAGAGATAGCCATTTCTTTCTTTTCATAGAATGAATTCCCTCCCATATTTCCTTTTAATCTATTGGCTAAAAGGCGTACCTTCTTAGCTTAACGTATACCATCCAGCTTCCAGGCCCATGGTGCGCGAAAGGATTCACCCTTTGACCGCACCGATCATAACGCCCTTGACAAAATACTTCTGAAGGAACGGATAGAGCAGAAATACCGGCAAATTGGCTACGATGACGACTGCGTACTTAATGGCTTCGCCTTCCATGATGACCCTGGCATTCGTGTCGTCGCCAACACCCAGCATCTCCTGCATTTGTCCCTGAATCAGGATTTCGCGCAGGAACAGCTGCAAGGGGTAGAGGTCGCGGTCCGTCAAATAAATGAGAGCGCTGAAATAGGCGTTCCAATGCCCAACACTGTAGAACAGGATCATGACCGCTATTATAGGCATCGATAACGGCAGCACAATTCTCACAAGTGTACCCAAATTGGAACAACCGTCGATTGAAGCGGCTTCTTGCATCTCGTGAGGAATGCCGTTCTGAAAAAAAGTTCGCATAATCAGGATATTATAAACGGAGACAGCTCCCGGGATAATAAGCGCCCACATCGAGTTAAGCATCCCTAAATCCTTGACCAATAGATAAGTAGGAACCATACCTCCGCTGAAAAACATGGTAAACACCATTAAAGCGGCAAACAGATTGCGGCCGTAAAAGTCTCTTCGAGCAAGAGGATACGCAGCCGCGATCGACATAGCCAGATTGATGGCGGTACCCACTAGGGTATAGACAATCGTGTTCATATAACCCGTTAAGATTTCACTATTTTGAAAAACTTTATAGTACCCGATGAGCGTAATTTGTTTGGGCCACAGCCAAACCTCGCCTAGCATGACCTTTTCGGGACTGCTGATAGATGCGGCCAAAACAAACACTAACGGATATAATACGATGACGCATATGACCGCCAACACAGCATGGACCATCCAGTCAAAAGCTTTTTCACTGTTGCTTTGCCGATTCAATCCCAGCACCTCCTACCACAAACTGGTGTCGTTTACTTTTCGGGCAATCCGATTGACGATTACAAGTAAAGTGAAATTGATAACGGAATTGAACAACCCTACGGCTGCGGAGTAACTGTATTGGCCATCGATAATTCCTTTGCGGTATACGTGGGTCGAGATAATGTCGGATGCAGACATATTAAGCGAATTCTGCATCAAGAACACCTTCTCGAAGCCGACACTGAGCAAGGAACCCATATTCAAGATAAGCAAGATGATGATCGTGGGCATAATGCCCGGTAAATTGATATGCCAGATGCGCTGCAGGCGGCTCGCTCCGTCTACCCTTGCCGCTTCATGAAGCTGTTGATCGATACCGGTCAAAGCGGCAAGATAGATGATGGAGCTCCATCCCATTTGCTGCCATACACCCGACCCGACATAAATGCTTTTGAACCAACCCGGCTCCGTAAGAAAAGGAATGGGGGCCCCCCACAACCAGGTGATCAGCCTGTTCAATATGCCGGTTTGAGGCGAGAGGAAGATGAAGATCATCCCTACCATCACTACTGTGGACAAAAAGTGCGGCGCATAAGTAACGGTTTGCACGAACCGGCTATACCGCTTAGAACGCACCTCGTTGATCAGGAGGGCAAGCGCAATGGGCACCGGGAAGCCAACCAGCAATTGGTAGACTCCAATGCCGAGCGTATTTCGGATCAATCTCCAAAAATAGTAGCTTTCAAAAAAACGCTCAAAGTGTTTGAACCCGACCCATGGACTTCCTGAAATCCCCTTGGTTGCGATAAAATCTTTGAATGCGATCTGCACGCCGTACATCGGGAAATATTCGAATATTACAAAGAAGGCCATGACCGGTAAGATGAGCAAGTACAAATCCCAGTTCTTTTTAATTCGCCTCAGGGTTGCCGAACGTTTGGTTCCGGCTCTGATATTCGGTTCTGTTGTGGACATAGAAGATAAGTTCGACATTTGTCACCCGCTTTCATTTTCTGTTCAGATCGTAGCACGGTGGTGGAGCATTGAAAATGTACCGTTCTTGTGTTCATTGGCGAATCATTGTCCCACCCAAAATAATGATAACTACATAAAAAAAAGCAACTATGTAAGTCGAGGCGTGTTAATGTAGAATAAGTAAAATCAGGTTAAGGCACAGCGTTACAAGAAGGAGGGGCGCCCTTCTATGAAATGGACCGTAAAACGGCAAATGTTATTTTTTAAAATTTTCATGAGTTTTTTAATTGTCATTTTGCTGTTATCCACGTTTAATTTGCTGTCCATCCATTTATTCGGCAGGGGCATACAAAAGGAAATCATTCAGTATAACCGTTTGATGTTGACCAATACGGCGGAACGGTACCAAATGCACTTCGAGCGGATGAAGACCTTGCTGTTCGATCTTTTTTCGGATGAGTACGTTACGGCGTTCAACAGCCAAATTCTAAGAAAAAACGAAGCCGATCTAGCGTACCCGACCGCGACGAATCTGCTGAAGCATCTCCGTTCCGAGGCATACAACCCGATGTTTTACCTCCACAATGTATTGATTTATTTCGACTCGGCCTCCATCGTGTTTGAAAAAGAAGGAAGCGTCGATGCGGACATGATGTTTTCCCGATTCTATGTAAGCGAGGACTACCCTCTTTCGTTTTGGAAGGAAAATCTCCGTCAATCTGACAATTACATCCTGCACCCTGAACGAACATTTCACGTGTCGACTTTGAATTCTTCATTGGATGTCCGGCTCATCCCCTTCTCGTTCCGGATGCCGGCATCCAACTATCAGGTGATTGCTTTGCTTGATGCCGATCGGATGCGGGAAGCTTATTATGGCAAGGAAGACGACCGGCAGTTCATGATTCTGAAGCAAGACGGTACGTTGTTGTATCGTTCGTCTGACCTGATGTCTGCAGCAGATATTCCAGTCTTTCCCAAAGGGACCAGTCACATCTTGTCCGGCGATTATTACTTTTTTAAGGAATCGGTTTCCAATGCAAGTCTTACTTACATAACCGCCGTCCCATATTCCGATATCGAATCGAGGGTTAGGAACACCACCCTAACCTTGCTTCTAATCTCTGCTTTATCGATTATCATTGGCATCCTTGCTTCACTATTCTTTAGCCGCCACATCAATCGGCCTGTCAAAGATTTGGTAACCGTGCTTTTGCGCAGAGATTCGGGCAAGCTGAAAAGCACCATTCACGAGTTCGACTTGATCCATCAGAACGTCCGAGATTTGATGCTGGAGAAGGAGGCCATCCACAAGGATCTGATCGACAAACGGTCGCTTCTGACGAACTTTGGTTATATCAATAAATTGAAAGCGATTATCTCCAACATGAACGATTGGACAGATATCGCCGAGATTAACGAACCGTTCTTCATCGTGCTGTATCAGCTTCACTTTAAGACGCTGTCGATCGAGAACCAACAGATGAACAAGGATCGAATGGCTTATTATATTCGGGAGTATATCAGTGCCGTAATGACGGAATGTATTCCTAGCACCCATACGTTTCAAATCGAAAACAATCAAATTTTATCTCTGATCCGAGGTAAAAAAATCGGCGTAGACCTGGAACAGGCGCTCGAGATGCTTAAAAAAGTGTTGGATCGCGATAATCCGTATTTCCTGGTAACGATCGCCATCAGCCCGGATCACGAGCATTCGGCTGAATTTCACGATGCCTATCGTGAAGTTCTGGAGATGGCGCAGCGAGCAAGGCCGATCAATGAAATACAAGTGATTCGGGAACGCCGCCACATTCCTCCTCAGCTGGTGTTCACCGTGGTACAGGAGCAGGAGCTCTACGCGAATTTGCAAGCGGGAAACCATGCTTTCTGTACCCTATTCTTGAATCGGATGCTCGATCAGTTCGACAGAAAGGAAGCGAGCATCCAACAGCTTCGGCAGTTGGCCGCCGGAATCATTGCAAGGGTAGTCAAAATATTGGTGCCCTATGGAGTCGACGCGGAATCCTCGATGCAGCAGCGCTATATGGAGCTTATGGAAGAATGCTATATGCTCGACCAGTTCAAACAATTCTATGCCCATCTGTTCTCCACAGCTGCCGCTATTATCTTGACCATCAAGGAAGAACAGGATCCAACCATCTCGCTCATCATGCACTATTTAGAGAACCATTTTGCAGACGATCTGTCCCTTGATCTGCTGGCCACTAAGTTGAATTTATCCGTTGCCTACTTGTCTGTTTATATTAAAGAGAAAACCGGCACCAACTTCAGCGAGCACCTAAATGCCATCCGAATTCGCAAAGCGAAGGAGTTGCTTATGAACCACAATCTCAATGTGCAAGAAATCAGTCTCCAGATCGGCTACCAGAACGTGACTTCTTTTATACGGATGTTTAAGAAAATCACCGGTGTCCCGCCTGGTGAATATCGGAAACAAAACGTTTATAAACAAGCGTAGCGACCGAGAAAACCACCGGTTCAGGACAAAGTGAGGCTAGGGGATTATTTCCCCTAGCCTCACTTTGTCAACAGCCCCTCAAAGGCGGTCTTCTTCTTAATTAGTTCAACTCAAGACTTGCAAGAGCATCTAGCAGCATCTGCGCCGGCTTAGCGTCAATTTGCTTTCCTGCTTGCGCACTAATATGGTTTTCAAGTGCCTTTAAAGCGGATAGCACCTGATCGCGATTCTCCTTTTTCTGCACTTCCTGAACTTGGGCTATCACACTTTGATAAAGGCCTTCATTCTGGATCCAGCCCCGCTCCTTGACAATCGCGAACAGCTCATCGAGCCGATCGATCGTCAGGATGACCTGGAACGGGTACTCCTGCGTGACCTCGTTTCCAGCGGCATCCTTCGCCGTTACTCGAAATACATGCTGACCGACCGAGAGGTCTAGGGGTTGAACGCTCAGCGGCACTTGAACGGGCTTGCCGTCCAGATAGAAGGAAGCAGATTCTACACCGCTTGGCGAGTCATAGACTTGGGCCGTAACCGTGAGCAAGTCGGTTAGGTTGACCGTCCGGCTCACGGCAGCTTGAATCGTTGGAGCCGTTTGATCGATTTTGACCGTTATCGTGCTCACCGGACCCGTAACGCCGGACAGCTCCCTATATCGTGTGGAAACCGCGGTTTCTCCCTCCGTTTCGATAACTAGAGGTGCCGTATAATCCGTCCAGCCGCCGTTTCCGACTTTCACCTGCTTGATCGCCATCGGATGCCATTCCGCAGTGACAACGTCTGCGATGCTGTCTCTCAGGGTAACGGTTACGGGTCCGTTAGACCATTCCCTCGCGGAGCTAATGTCGAGGACAGGAGAGGGCAGCCTGTTCGTCTCACGCAGCTGCCATACCGGTTGCTCCGGTGTAGGCAGATTCAAGGCTTGCACCTGAGGGACGACGGCAGATTTCGTATAGGGCAGCGACCACTTGTCAAAAAACTCAAGCAGGTTGTAGCCGGCCGTCCGGGAAGCGTTCACGACGAATAAGTCAATTTCCTCTTGATTCGTCTTGGGAAGGCTTGCGGCCGGCAGTTCCCGGTAGATTCGATGCAGGTCCGTATAGAACTCCCAGCCGTAGGCCAAGGACAGTTGACGGAACATAACCAGATAGCCCATCACATCGAGGTATGCGGTGTCGCCATACGTTTTGTTCGGATTCGGATTATTGATGTATTCTTGAGCTTTATCATAGAGAGTTTTGCCTTGTGCATCCGCAACGAGCAGGTTGCTGCTGTTGCCGAATTTCTGCTGGACGTAGAGGGAATAAATGTTGACGGTGATCTCGCTCGTTACGCCCCAGTTCATATGCACTTGCTGATATTCATGTCCGGTCTCGTGCCAGAAGCCCCAGCCCCCTCGCGTCATTCGATCGTTATCTACCGCATACGGCGCTGACGGAGTGATATGGAACATGATCGGATAACCGGCATGCATGAATCCGGCCGAGATCTCGATGTCCGCCACGTAGCGGAACGGCAGGTTCACGCTTTGGTGAGGCAGCGGCTGATCAGGTGCCAACCCGGCGAGCTCATCGTCAAAATCCACGATGGCATCCCAGCTCTTAACGACTTGCTCCGGATCGTCCAGGGTACGCAGAACAGTGGATGGTACGGTGACAATCACCCGTCTGCCCTGTAGCTCTGCCCACGGCGCCGGGGCGTTCCGAATCGTTTGCCACTCTGCCGCCGTCGTTCGCCCTAACACATAATAAGGGGCTTGCACCGCATCGCTGATTGTAACGACGGTTTGCACACCTGGCTGCGGCTTGGTCGGGATCAGATAGATCAAACCGCCGTACGGACTGCGGATCAGATTCTCCCCGGCCGTTAACGTTTTACGTTGGAATACAACCGGTACCCGATCCCAAATATCTTTGCTCGATAAATTGTCCGTCTGCGCTCCGATTTGCACGTCCAGGTTAGTCACCCCAGGCGGCACTTGAACCTTAACCCACTCTCCGGCGGGAGCGTATAAGCCCGTACTGACCCATCCCTTGGGAACCGTGCCTTGGCGTAAATAATCATAGGTCGAGTAGTCGAAGCTTACCGGTATCGTAACGTTCCGGACGCGCTCGGCATTACTGGGAACAACGCCCGGGAAAACGTCCGCATAAGGGGATTTGGCTCCGGTCAAATTCCCCGGGATTTGACTGAGTTTGTAAGACAGCAATGCGCTGGTGTAAGGCTTTTTCGATTTATCCAAGGGGAATTCCAGCGTATTTAACTGTTCCGCCTCCGCTTGCACCTCCGCGTAAATCGAACTATATGGGGTCAAGGTCCCGAAAGTGCCGGACAATGCCGCCGCCATGATTTGCAGCTTCTTGGTCGGTGCAGCATCGGGTGCTCCTACCTTGACGTCATCGATCGTCAGCGTACCCGCTTCCATCTTCTTCGATTGGTCCCGAAGCGTGTTCATATGATACGCGACGGATTGCTCGACGGTTGTTTTCGGAAGGACCGCGGTTTTGGTCGTAGCCGTGTTGTTCATAAGGCCAAGCCCCACTTGATTCAACAGCCTTTGTACGGGAAAATCCTCGGACAATTTGGCTGAGCGGCCCTCATAGGCGCTGCCTAGGAAAACGGACGGATATTGCTCCATGACCCAGCCTTTTAACGGCACCACCACATTTCCGCCTTGGCGTATGTATGCTTCCAGAACCGGAATCTCTTCCGCTTTGACCGTCCCGTCGACATACGCTACCGGATACACCGCAGGATCCAAAGCATGGTCGGTGAAGCTGCTCCACTTGAGATGCTCGATCGGATATTGGCTGTCAATCGTCCAGTTTTTCGTGGTAGCACTTACGAGCGAAAGCTTCCCTTGTCCCTGCAGGGCTTCCCGGTACGTAATCGGAGAGGCGGTTTCCGTCACCCAGGAAAGAATGTTGCGGGCTACCGTCTTCCTCTCGTCGGTGATATCTGAGGAAAATTTGAAGTAGGAGTCGTCCCCTGCCACTACGACACGTCCTGCTCCATACCTGGCCGCCGCGAGGATGGGAGTCGTATCCGGATTCACCGCGACGATGAAGGCGGAAGACTCGATTGCGGCCACGCCTCCGTTATAAGTAGCTGAAAAGGTAGGGTACCCATTCAAGTCCTTGTAAAACGCGTCCAAGTCCGATTCAGCGGTTGAGGGTGCGGCTACTGATGCTGTCGCGGGTGGAGCCGAAGCGGCCTCCGAGGCGGTCACAGGCTGGGCGATTGTTGAAGCGACAGTAAGGAAGCAAAACGCTGAAATAAGCCATGTTTTCCCTTTTTTCAACAAATCCATTCAACTCCTTCTCAATAGTTAAATCAGCTGAGCAATCCGTTCCTCCTTTGCCTTGGATTGAAAAATACAAACTCATTATAGCTGGCCGCCTCTCCGGTAAGGCACCGACAATAAGCAAGAGAGGCTGACGATTTTAAAGAATCCGGGTCTTAACCGCCTGCGCACAATGAAAAAACCGAGCGCATAAAGCGCTCGGCGGTGTGACGTGACGAACCAGTTATTCGACATTCTAGGCCTTTACCAATTCAATTTCCGTCTCGGCGACTTCTTGCCCATTCACCACTAGCACGATCCGGTGCGTGCCGGAGTAATGGCGGCGTGTGCTTAGATCCGACCAATTGTGCGATCGGCTGCCGCTCAGCTGGAATCCGCCTTCCATGATCTTGTCGGTCAGCAAGAACAATTTGCGGGAAGTGTTCCCCCCTGCTTTTACGAAGTATATCCCGTATTCGACTCGGAACCGCTTGGGGTCGCCTTCCCGGATCGTCAATTCATACCGTAGATCGCAACGCTCGCCGATCGAGATCGTGGATGGCTCGGATACGATTCGGGCGCCGGTCACCAAAGCCATCGTATCGTTCTCCTCTTCGTAGCCGAACAAGGCGAGCACGTCCGGATCCGCCTTCCGGATCAGGGTCCGGCATGCGTGCCGAACGATCCAATCCGTCTCCGCCTGCTTCCCTAACCAGCGTCGAGCCGTCTCGATCACAATCGACGGATGATCTTTGGCAATATCGTTCAGGTTGTTGGCGACGCTCTTCCTTACGTACAGCGACGGATCCGCTTTTAATTGCTCCAGGATGGGTAGTATCGGAGACGGATCTTTCTTCAGCATTTGCAGAACCTTCCCCCAGGGCAGCCTGGGCCGACAACCCTCGCTGGCCAGACGCCGGACATGCTCATTCTCGTGTCTCGACCAGACGAGCATCTGCTTCATGGCCCGGTCCGGATCCCGAACGATAAATTCCCGGATCGCGAACTCGGCGGAAGAGAAGCAAGTGAACCGTTCCAGTGCCTTCATGGACAACTCCCAATGCTCCTCACGCGTCCCGTACACTTCAACGAAATCCGGGAAAAACAAATACGGAAATCCGGAACACTCCTCACAAATGGAGAGCAGCACGTCTATGGCATCTTCGTACCGTTCTGGGAGAGAGGAGCCTAATACCGTGGAGATTCGGCGAATCCTGGCTTTCAACTCGAGCTCCTCCCAACCATCCTCCATAACTTTGGCTACGAATGCCTCTTGGTTAAAGCCGCTGTATCGATTTCGCACTATATGGGCGAAGCTGTGCAAAAACGCAGGACTGTAGATTGACTTTAAGGGTTCAGCCATTATCGGGCTCCTTCTCTGCTACTAGGGATTAGAAATTCCATGCCTGAAAGCGGAAAAATGTTATTGTCTGTTCCATATAACTGACTGCCATTCGTTAACACCTTGTTAAAAGACGTACCAGTCTTCTTCGATACTTCTTGCAAACTTATGTTCTATATTTCTTCTTGAATCCCTCCTTTTATGTTATAAGTTAGGTGATATGGTCTCAAATTCGGAAAGGCCGCAGAAATGTCTCCACGGCCAACCGCTTTGTTTTTAATCATTATTGGCTCAAACCCAAAACGTCTAACAACCTCGAAGTATATTCGGATAGCGCCTGTTGACTCTCCTCTTCAGTCAGGCTGCCGCTCACGACAAAATCGTTCAGCTCACGGTTCACATCGCTCAGCAGCTTGTACACCAAACTGCCGTTGTCTGTCCCGACCTCATCAGCCAGCAACCGGCCTTGAGCCAATGCAAGGAGCAGCTCATCCGCAGGCTTATTTGCAAGTGCCGCCACATCCGCTACGACCCGCTCGAGTCGTTCCTGCACATAAGCTTCTACGCCTACTTTGGGGACGTGTCCCCTTGTTTCGATTGCCTGCTCAAGACGATGTCCCGCCTCAGCCTTGGTCAGAGCAGCGGCGCCTTGCGCTAAAGTCCCGTCATCGACCGCAGAGTTGATATAAGCATCGACGGTCGATTGCAGTACCATGAGCAATTCATCCTGCTCCACGCCGGTAGCCTCGACGAGAGTCTGTCCCGCCTTCAGCGCGTCTCGCACTTCTACGGTGGATAGGTTGGCGTAGCTGGCGCTCCGCTCGATCATGTGACGGAGGCTCGCCTCGGCGACACCGGAATCGCTCCTTGCGTCCGCGGACGCCGCAGTACCGTAACCGGCCATCCTGACGGCCTCTTTCAACCTCTCTGCAGCCTTCTGCTTCAATTCGTCCGCCAGCTTTACCGTTACGCTTCCGCTTCTCCACGCGCTATCAATCGCCTCGTCGGCTTTCGCGCCCAATCCCGCCAGCAAGTCGGATTCGGTCATGCCGGAGGCGGATACGAGAGTCCCCCCTTGCTCGAGCGACTCGATCACCTCGGAGGACTCCTGGTCACACAGGAGGGCCGTATCCATAATAATCCAATCTAGGCGGTCGTGCAGCAGCGATTCACCATACTTTTGCATCCAAACCGACGTCTCCGGCTCGTAACGGGCCGTGCCCAAGATGCGGTCGATCGCTTGGGTGCCCTTTTCCATGCTCTCGGCTGCTGCTTCAGCGGTCAACTCGCCTGCCCGAACGCTCCCATCGAGATCCTGCTGCAACAAACCGACGAGGTACACGGATAGCGTAGTATCCTCAATATCCGACACCGTGGAATCCGCACCCGACTCATCTCGAATCGCCGCGGCGTTTAGGGTTTGGCCTTCACGGAGTGCCTGTCTGATCTCGATCGTGCTTTTCTTAGCCCAAAAGGCTGCATCCTGCACGATACTTGCGAGCCTCCGTTCCACAACGTCCACCCCGCGCGTCGGGAAAACACTCGCGGCCGCCTTTGCGCCCCGGGAGCCGGAGACGGCCTCTTCGAACAAGCTCGTCGCCTCTTGGAGCGCCTCGTCCGCCTGCTGCCGGGTGATGCTTCCCCTCATCACGTCCCGATCCAGTTCCCAGCCAAAATCATCGCGCAGCGCCTCCACGAGGGAAGCGGCTCCCATCCCTGTAGCTTCCGCCAGCGAACTGCCGGATTCGACCGCATCGAGCACTTTATTGTAATCCTGATCCGCAACAGCAGCCGCTTTGACAACGATCAGGGGCAGCTGCTTGTACACCAGTAACGTAATGAAGTCGATCTGATCCGTATGCGCTATAGTCATGGCAGCCTCTGCCTGAACGGCCGCCGCTGCTATCGCCGGGTGCCCTGGAGTGGCAAAGTTGCCCGATGCCGCAATGACAGCAGCGCCCATAAGGACCATCAGTCTTTTTTTCATCGATTTTGTTGCATGATTGTTGTTCTCCATTCGGATCTCCATCCTCTCGTCTCTGCATGGTTTCTTTTTGCTTCGTCCCCATCATAAGTCCGATGCGTGACATTCATGGGTCAGATGCGTGACAATGGTGTGACATGCAGCAGCGAGGCGAACCGCGCCTATTTTTTTCAATCGAATGCAAAAAAAAAGCCGCCGAAACAATCCCGGCAGCGGAGTATCACTCTTTAGTTTGACAAGCTGGTTAACCGCGATTCCGCCATTCGGTCGGCGTGGCGAACGTATGCCGTTTGAACACGGTGGCAAAATGCTGGCTCGACGGGTAGCCCAATTCGTGCGAGATTCGGGTGACCGACTGAGCCTCTTCCTTCAGCCTTCGGCATGCTTCCTTAATCCTTGTCCGCTCCAAATAAGACATGGGCGAGAAGCCTGTGTAAGATTGGAAGGTGCGGTGAAAGTGCGAAACGCTGACACGGGCATCGCCGGCCAAATCTTGAACGGTAGGCCGCCATGACGGCTCTCTCTCGATCCTAGCGATCATACGGTCGAAATATCGAAGGAGATCTTCCGCGATTACGCGTTCATCGGGAACAGGATGAAGAAATAGCAACAAAAGCTGGACCAGGGTCTGACGTACGGCCATGCTGCGGAACTCGCTTTTCTCTTGCAGGCTGCGCTGCAATTGCTTGAACGGCTCGACGGGCAGAAGTCCGGTATGAATGATTCTCGGCAAAGCGTGCAGCGCTGTTCTCGCAACGGTCTGTTCTCCCGGGGACAAGCGAAGCCAATCCTCCCGCTCGGGCGCCCTAAGGATGATCCACCAAAACTTGCACGGTTCGATGACATGGAACGCTCCTCGATGGATTTCTCCCGGACGTGTATGAAAAACGTCTCCGGACCGCGTTTCATACAACGCTCCGTCCATTTCCCAGCTCGCCTTGCCCCGTTCAACGAACACGAATTCATAACTGCCGGGGTGAATATGATCCTTGAGCGGCAATGCCTTGCGAGGGTCATCGCTTCCTACCATGACCAACTCCGGAACGGAGGGTACTTCTTGGTCATACACCCATCTCATCGTGGACAAGATCCCCTCCCGATTTCATGTATCGATTTCTTCCTATGTTTCTGATTCTACTCTGTACGAAAGCGAACGCCAAGCCCCATTCACTTCCTTAAGATAGGATCAAGACATGCAAAGGAGGAAACGAAGTATGAATTTGACCGCTGAAAGGCAGTATCGGATTACGGAAGAAGATAAAACGGTGTTTTGGCGTGACGGCTATTGGATCAGCCCCAAGCTGTTCGATGACGATCAAATTGAGAGGCTGCGAAAGGCGCATGAGCGGATTTGGTCCGGCGATTGTGACGGGGACGGACACCCGATGAACGGTTATTATTCCAAGCGGGATCCCGATGCGCTCCGCAAAATGGATAATGGCTGGTGGATTAACGACGAAGTCCGGCGTGCGGTAACCGACCCGATCATGGGCGAATGGGCCGCCGATCTGCTTGGCATAGATGAAATCCGGCTTTGGCACGACCAAGTGATCTACAAACCCGGGGTAAACGGTAAGCCCACGAAAGCCGGAAACGTCGGTTGGCACCAAGACTACGGATACTGGCAATGTGCCAGCACATCCGATATGATTACGGTCTGGGTTGCGCTCCAGGATACCGATCTGACGAATGGCGGCATGATGACGATTTTGGGCTCGCACAAGTGGGGACTCGTACCGGACAGCGACTCGTTTTTTAACCAGAACATGGAGGAACTGCAGCGAAAATACGCGAACGGCCGCGAATGGGTCGAGGAACCGTGCATTCTCAAAGCGGGGCAAGCCAGCTTCCACCATGCGCTTACGTTCCACGGCTCAGGCGCGAACAACACCGATCAACCCCGAATGTCGGTGGTTGCCCACTTGATGCCGGGGGATACGTGCTATAAAGCCCATATTCAGCGTCATGACAATGTACGATTTTTAGGGCCGCGCCCTTCGCACGGCATGCCTTTCAACAATGAATACTTCCCTGTTGTTTTCAAGCGATAATCAAGGAACACAAAAGCCGCTGCTATCGCGGCTTTTGTGTTAGGGCGGAGTCGATCCGGCCTGGCCCTTCTAAAGAGAACGATTAGGGGTGACAGACTTCCCACATGTTCGGGTTCAGATCGTAGAACTGAAATTTGGCGTCAACATGCTCGTCCTTCCAGCGGGTGTGTCGCCTGAAATCGCTTCCCGAATTACTCTACAACCATTTATTTAATATAGCCCTTACTAGTTCGATCGAAGTTGAAGTGTAACCTATATCCGTTTCATACATTCTTATAAAAACAAACCTTAACCATCCACCTTCTGGATTGCTAGAATCAACTGTATCAGGAAATTCTAATGTATTTGTACAATCCCTCAACATAATCACGCGATAATTATTATGTCTTGCACCTATACAAGTATGAAACAAACATGATTTGATATGAAATCCCACAGCAATAATCGTATCTATATTCCATGTTTTTAGGTAGTAATCAAGCATTGTTCCGTTGAACCCATCTTTATGCGATTTCGGTAAAATAGCTTCTCCTTCAAGCGGTTGTATTAATTTACTGAAAGTAGGCATTAATGGCTTCCAACTGTTCTCAAGATAATCTAATCCGTGAATCCTAGTCGTAACATCATAAGGCCCGCCAACCCCCTGAATAGCGTTATATAAATAAACTATTTTCATTCCAGAACGTCTAGCGATATCTAAAGATGAACATATTTGATTTTCGACTATCTTTTGATCTGCACTCGATTCATCACAATCGACTAATAAGAAAGCTGTTTTTTCAGGAACAATCTTAACATTTAGATCAGGATCGGATTTGTACTTTCTTACTGGTAAAAATAAATCATCCATACTCTAATCCTCTCTTCGGTAATTTCTAACCGAATTTACAATAGATTATTGCTCGGTTTTCGCCTAACGTTCCCGTATTCACGACGCCCCACCGACTTAAGGCGACGAAGTCGCCGGCTGCTTGCGGAGTTAGTCGGTGTGGATGTGTCCGCTGAATCAACTCCTCTGCCAATTGCATTTTATCTCTCCTTCGAAAAACATACAAAAAAAAGCTGCAATACTTATTGCAGACGTTGTAACAGTTCTAGGTTGTATAAATCTATGTTGAATTTCCCATTCATTAGTACATCAAGTCCTAGTAGTCCATTTATGTTGGTATACTTAAAGGAAGTAAAATCAAGCGGAATGTCGTTCAATACATATTCACCGACTTCTATTGATTGTACGGTTTTTACAAAAGCGTGTTCCTTCCCACCGATTCCGTAGCTTGTAATAATATCATCTTCATATGTTACTTTAATTCCGATTTCATCGACTTCATCTTGTGATAGCAAGGTATGGCTTGCTCCCGTATCTATTACGATATTATTCACTTTCTTCTTAGGCCGTTATATTGAATCGTAAGTTCTGTAAAAAGAAGTCCGTCTCTATATACAATCCGCATTAGAGTGTTCTCCTTAGACCAGTACTCTTTCGGATTTTTACTATAACTTGGTCTTTTGAAGTATGATAAACAAGGGTCTTCTCTTTGCAACCTAGAAGTTCCCGCGTCGCGTCTTCATCTTTGACAGGTCCAATAACTGCAACTTCATCAATGATTTCTTGGTTGTCCATCTCTTCAGCGTGAAGGATTTCGAACTTTACGAATTGATTTGGATAAATGTTCTTGACTTCCTGCCATTTCACGCTTGATCCCTCCAAACGTTTTGCTTTTATTGTATCATTTATTGGTTTATGCCCTAGTTAGAATTTCACTGACTTAATCGAGCGCAGTTAGGTTCGCAGGGTTGTCCGCCTGAATCACTTCCCCGAAATCCCTCGGGCGGACCGAGGGACGGCGAATGCCGACCCGACGCGTGAATAAGGTGTTATCAGAAGTTAGTGTCTTCTTGAGCTGCTTTCGCACGTTCTTCTGCGATCTTTTTTAATTGAATATTTCGATGTTCTATAAACTTCTTCATGTATTTCTTAAGTATAATCCTTTCAACTATCCAGCCAAGAAGCCCAAATGGGGCTTCAAAATGCAAAGTATCAATCATTAATGTCTTTCCATCTAACTCTTTGAACTCATGAATATGTTTAAGTCTTTTAAATGCGCCTCTTTGCATTTCATCGACAAATATAAAAGGCTCATCAAAAACTGTTATTTTTGAGGTGAGTGTTTGCTTCAAAAGAAAATGACTGGCTTGGAATGTTACCGTTTGTCCAAATTCAATTGGGCCAGTGATGATTCCATCAATTGCTCTTTCCCTTGTATGTTTCCAGACTGTTTTTGTATGAATTTCAATGTCTCTTGCTAAATCAAAACAAAGACGAATTGGAGCAGAGATCTCGATCTGCGTCCGTACAATAACCAAATGATCTCCGCCCTTCATGAATTGACATGCTCTACAGTAATTTCCGATAACGTTGTTGTATTCGCGACATCCATCCCCCTTAGAAAGCGATACTTGTAATACATATCTTGTCCCGAATAAATATTAATAAATTCTAACGACCTCGCCTTTAAGCCCGCTTCCTCGAATAATTCTCGTTTTGCGGTTTCTTCAAAAGATTCTCCAGGTTCCATAGATCCGCCAATTGTTCCCCAATCAAGCGTATCAGTTCGGCATTGAAGGAGTAACTGATTCTCATTATTAAATACAAGTACACAGGCTCCGGCCATAATTAAAGGTCGTGTCCCGACGACCTTTCTTAAATCTAAAATATATCCCATTAAATGACCCTTTCTGTTTATAGGTTTCCGGCGATTTACTGTTATGTTCTTTGTATTCACGAACCCTCACTGGCATAAGGCGCTTAGCGCCGGGTGCGATGGACTTACCCAGTACAGCGTTGTCTGCTGAATCGCTTCCTTGAAATGCCTCTGCAGACCGAGGGCCGTCAGGACCGCAGCGTGCATACGGTGTTATAAGAAGGTGGGGACTTCTTCGAGATCCATTCAATAAAGTCATTCTAAGTCATTATTTATCAAATGTTTTATCCCCTTGTCTAAATTAATGTTTTGTATCAATCCCTTTAATGATCTTGGATAAATATTCATTCCTTTTATTTCATTAATATCAATCCATTTAAAAATCAGGTTTATATCTTCTTCATTCCCTATAAATTCTTTATCATTAATTACTAATTCTTCTTTACATTCCATCAAATAATAAATTCCAAATTCATGTAAATTTTCATTTCCATATGCATTAAAGTTTTCAATAATCCCTAATAATCTTTGTACAGTTACATCTAGATTGAGTTCTTCTTTAAATTCTCTAACTACTGTTTGATAACTTTCTTCATTAATTTCTGCTCTACCGCCAGGTAATACCCAACCCTTCTCACTCTTTGTCCTATGTAACAAAATCTTACCTTGATTTATCAAGACTCCACAAACTCTAAGTAAAAATTCTTCATGACCAACTTTCATCGAGATCGGCAAAAAGATTCCCTCCTGATTGTCTATTGCTTCTGGACTTGAAATATATTCAATTCCCCCACTTTCTTATAACGTTCCCGCATTCACGACGCCCACCACCTTAAGTCCCGAAGGGCCGGCTGCGATGCAGTTAGGTGGTACGGGTGAGTCCGCCTAATTCCGCTCCCCTACTACTGAAATCGCTCCGTTGTGATTTCAATTCTACTGCTTCGGGCGGACCGAGGGACAGCGGAGCTGGCCCGATGCGGTGAATGTATTGTTAGATGATGTCGATCGCATCGTCGAACTACCCACAAGTTTCTAAATGACAGGTGTCATTAAGTTTTGAAATTGTTTTTTCGCCCCAACTATTTATGATTAAATGACTTATACTACAAGGCGCCACTTTGAATGATACTCTTGATATTACTTCTTCAGGAAACTCTAACCACCAATGAATTATCGAGATCCCTGAATTTGCATGTGATACTATTAGGGTTGTATCATGCTTATCGTTAAGTATTCGGTCCATAAAATTATTGATTCTCATACGCATCATATTCCAGCTTTCTGCTTCTGGATAAGGCACCCAATCTATAGCAGGTTCTGTAAGAGGTAACATTAATTTTTCTGCTTCTTCTTTTGACTTATTCGCAGCAATTCCATTATTTAGTTCCCTTAGATGGTCACTAATTGTCGGTGATGATAGGATCTCATCAGCGATTATTTCTGCTGTTTCTCTTGCTCGTGAAAGATCACTACTATAATAATTAATCGCTCTTCCACCAAGAAATTTTCTTAATCTCTTTCCCGTATTTCTTGCTTGTTCTCTTCCAAGATCAGTTAACGATGTATTTGTCCAGCCTCCCACTGTCCCTGTGAGCAAATGCTCAGCTTCTCCGTGTCGAACTACATATAATTCCTTCAAACAGTGCTCCCCCCAAGTTAATATGCTTTTTGATCGATTTCTAACGTCTCTCGTATTCACGAACCCGAGAACCTTAAGCCCCAACGGGGCGGCCGCGAGGCGGTTAGGTTCGCAGTGTTGTCCGCCTGGATCAACTTCTCCGAGATGCCTCGGGCGGACCTAGGGTCGACGCATGTCGGCCCGACGCGGGAATACGGTGTTATCGGATGTCAAATTCCTGCGAGAAGACAAGTCTATATTGCGGTGATTATTACGAAATTATTATATTCCCAAATTCTCAGTCTTTTGAACAACGCAGAATAGATTGCCATCAGGATCTTCCAACACAACGTAGTCTGCGTATGGAGGATATCGCCATGGATAGCGGCGTGCACCTAAAAGTAGCAACCTATCAACTTCTCCCTCTTGGTCATTCGTATACAAGTCTAGGTGTATCCAGTTTCTTCGTCCTGCTCGCCTGTTTCTTGCTTGGAAAGATATATTAGGGCCTTTTCCTTTAGGGTCATATAACACTACCCAATCGTTGTAATCAGCATCTCGAGGAACATAGTGGAGCACTGCCTGCCAAAATTCCACCATGCGATTGAATTCATAACAGTGGATCACGATTGATCCTATTTTCATTCGACCATCTCCTCTCGCTGTTAGTTCTGTTTTGCATTGATTTCCGATAACGTTCTTGTATTCACGAACCCGGGAACCTTAAGCCCCAACGGGGCGGCCGCGATGCGGTTAGGTTCGAAGGGTTGTCCGCCTGATACCGCTTCCTCGAAATGCTTTCTGTCGGACCGAGCAGCCACCAGGCTGCGATGCGTGAATACGGTGTTAGCCGAAGCCATTTCCTACTTTGAGCTGGCTTCCAATTGCTATTAGAACCTATAATGTTTAATTTGAGTTATTAATCTATCTATTTTCTTTTTTATGAATCCTCTATTGTCCGGTTGCAACTTAATATTACACTCTCTTGAAATGTAGTTAATTATTTCTTCTGTTGTTAAGTTATCCGTCTGAATATGTACTTTGAACAAATCTTGAGATAAGCCAGATATGCATCTATCAATTTGATTGGCAGGCCATGAGTTTTCATTATCCCCTCTGCTTTTCAATCTCTTTAACAATGTTTCACGGTTTGCTAGTAAGGTAAAATGATTGACTTCAACTCCACTTGATCTTAATTTATCTATAATTTCATTAAAGTATTGAGGGTTTACAATCGTCATAGGAACAATAATAATGCCGGGGAATTCATCGCTGATTGTTTGAAGAATTGAAAAGTTAATCTCTCTCCATATAACATGATCTTGAAAATCGTCTTTTAATATTTGTTTTGGAACATTCTTTCTAATGAAATAGCCAACATTCTCAGGATCATAAACAAACGAGTTGGGTATTCTTCTCTTTAATTCGTACGATATTGTTGTCTTACCTGATCCAAATGCTCCATTAATCCAAAGGATCAATTGATTCACCTCTTTTTAATCATTGCAATTTCAGCTAACGTTGTTGTATTCACGGATCCTCACTGACTTAAGGCCCGCCAGGGCCGGCCGCGATGCGGTTAGTCGGTGCAGGGTTGTCTGCCTGATTCTACTTCCTCGAAATTCCTCGGGCAGACCAAGGTCGGCAAAGCCCGCCGCAGCGTGAATACGGTGTTAGACGAAGGTACATTGAAATACCCGGATTGTTTAATAATTTATTACTGTCTGATATTCTTTTTGATTTGTATTATTGAATCTTTCTCTTTGTCGTATCTAAAAAAATAGACCTGTTTCTCATCTTCTTTATACAACCAGTAACCATCCTGCGAAGTGCCGCCAGACAAATTATTCTGACCAATGAGACCAAGGTTCCCTTGCATCGTAACCACTTGGTTTGAATTATTATTATTATTTCGTACTTCTTGTTTTAATTCTAGAAGTTGATAGAACAGAAACATAATTATCGTTAATAACCCTGCAATCAATAAACTAACATTTCTCATTTGCTCTTCACTTCCTTCTTAATATTGAACATCGTACTTTCGTCTAACGTTCTTGTATTCACGAACCCTCACTGGCTTAAGGCCCTCCAGGGCCGGCCGCGACGCGGTTAGCCAGTGTTGGGTTGTCTGCCTGATTCCACTTCCTTGAATAAGCTTCGGGCAGACCAAGGTCGGCGCAGCCGACCGCAGCGTGAATACGGTGTTAGGTGATGCTCTCAGCCTCTCCGAATTTACTTTCATTGTTTCTTATTAAGTCATATATCATCAGATAAATTTCAATCAATAAAAGACCTGTCGTAATACCAAAACCTATCCTTAGTAATATTGGATTTAATGAATTAATTAGAAAGAAGTAACCTGAAATTAGAAAGAGACAAATTACCGGATAAAACTTAAGTAAATATAAATGTATTTTTCCGCCATCTCTTCTTATAAAAGCATTTATTACTATTGCACTTAATAACGGCAAAGGAATGCTGATAATGAGATGTAAGAACTTTAGACCCTCATCATGTGTGGCCCAGGGAAAGAAATCATAGTCATCCGAGTATAGAAAAAAGGCAAATCCGATTGAAGCTATTAATAGTAAATGATGAATAATTTTTACCAATAGGTTAATGAACGAAATTCATCAAGATTACATTCCTTTCTTATTTCGAGACCTTCAGCCAGGTAATAAAAGACGCGAATTAATATTTATTCTAATGTTTTGAGAGTTTCACCTAACGTCTTTTTCACGAACTTCGCAAAATCTCCAGACTAGAAGTATTCGCGAAGTAAGAGAGCAATCCTGCCATTATCGCGAAACGAGGTTTCAGAACGAATCAGAGGCATTCCTGGACACATGGCATGACTACAATGTGACGGTCGCCGGGAATCGATTGCAGATTCAACCCTCGATGCCAACTTGATTTCCTGCTCATAACATTCCTCCTTTGAACGTTTACGGTTCCCTTCTCACTACCAACCCAGCTTGATGCAAGGCTTGATGTATGACCTGTTGTAAGTCGTTAAACGATATCCCCCTTTCCCATGCATTCCATATCGTGGCATGCAAGCAATAAGCCATGGAATAGACGGGCTTTACATTTCCTTTGTTATTCTGGAATAAGAAAAAACCTCTGAAGCCGATCTCTTCAAAGGTTCTTGGTCGTGAAGTTCACTGAACTATTAACGCAGGTTGGTGATTCGGCACAAATAAGCCGAACAATTACTCCCGAAGAGGCACGGCCGTCGATTGACGCAGCACCAGACGTGTAGGAAGTACAATTTTCCTCCGTTCCTGCAAGGGGTTGTCCAT
The DNA here is from genome assembly GCF_045062745.1 of Paenibacillus sp. HJGM_3. NCBI lineage: Bacteria > Bacillati > Bacillota > Bacilli > Caryophanales > Paenibacillaceae > Paenibacillus > Paenibacillus sp. HJGM_3. Next base: position 214,474 of record NZ_JBJGED010000007.1, on the reverse strand, counting down.
GACGGACAGCAGCAGTTTCGCCGCCTCCTCGCCGATCTCGTGTTCGGGCTGAACGATACAGCTGGGCGGGATGCGGGAGAGCGAGGAATGTACATAATCGTCGAAAAAAAGGACCGACAGCTGCTCCGGCACCCGGATACCCAGCGCCTCCGCGGCCTCCAGGACCGCAAGCCCGCTCGCTGTTGTTGCCGCGAACACCGCGGTGACATCGCGGTTACGTTCCAAGAACGATTGAACAGTCGCTCTCCAATCCAACGGGACTTCCTCCTCGCGGCGATCGGCTGCCAGTTCGAAGAGACAGCGGTGATGGTCTACCGGGATATGATGCTGGGCGAGCGCCCGCTCATAACCGGTCAATCGATCTTCCAGGCTCGTCGTGGTCCGGCCGTGTACGGAAACGAAGGCGATGTTGGTATGCCCCTGCCCGAGCAAATACGATGTGGCATCGAATGCGCCTCCGGCGTGATCGGAACAGACACAGTTCGTCTCGACCCCGCGCAGGTAGCGGTCGATCACGACGACCGGAAATTGGTTCAGCGTGAGGCGCAGCAATTCTTCGCTGTAGGACTCGCCGTCGACCGGAAACACAATGATGCCTTTCGCACCCAGTCGTACGCTCTCCTGCAAAATGCGGCGCTCGGTCTCCGGCTCGTTCCGGGATGACCGATACACGACCTGGCAGCCGTTCCCCGAGAGCTGCTCTTCGATGCCGGCCAAGATGTTCGCGGCCAAAGCGCTCTGAACGTTCGGACACACAAAAACGACAGGTCGGAACGCCGCTCCGCCCGGAGGCTCCGCCGATTGCGAATGATTCTCGCGCGCGTCAGGAGCCGTGCCCTTGATGTAAGTCCCTTTTCCCTGAATGCGATAGACGAGGCCATGCCGCACGAGCTCGGACAGCGCTTTTTTGACCGTAAACCGGCTTACGTCGAACTGAACGGCCAATTCCGCTTCCGTAGGCAGCTGATCGTCCACGCGCCAATGGTCCCTGTGAATTTGCTCAAGAATATAGTCTCGGATTTGAAAGTATAATGGAATGCGTTTCGTGTCGCGGTTCACCTATGTCTATCCTCCGTTCACGTGCAATATGCATAAGTGTAGCACACAAAAATACCAATATACAAATTTGGTATGTGATATATTGGGCATATAGGTATTCAATTTAAGGATGGAGGGATTGGAATGCAATCGATCGATTCACGGTTAAGGCAGCTCCTCGGCTCCGTGCCCCAAAGCTACTGGGATGAGAAAATCAAGTCCTCGCCGGGCTATTGGGGCGAGCGGATTATTTCGCAGCTGGTATTTGCTCATGAACTGTCAAAGGTCCATGATCGGAAGTTCAATCCCCAAATTGAAACGTCACTGACCTATGTGGAAGGCCGGATCGCCGAAGAAGGAGTCATCACCAAACAGACCGCGCTGCATGCCGAACAGATGCTGAGCGGACTTGCTTCGGAGGCGAAGAGCTACGACATCCTCTGTGTCGCGCATGCCCACATCGATATGAACTGGATGTGGCCCTGGGACGAGACGGTAGCGGTGACGCTGGATACGTTCCGCACGATGCTGAAATTAATGGAGGAATATCCGTTCTTCCGGTTTTCCCAGTCCCAGGCGTCGATCTATCGGATCGTCGAGCAGTATGCGCCGGAAATGCTGGAGGAAATTAAGACTCGGGTCCGGGAGGGTCGTTGGGAGGTCTCGGCGTCGCACTGGGTGGAAGCGGACAAAAACATGCCGAGCGGGGAGAGCTTGACCAGGCATTTGCTGTATGCGAGACGATACTTGTCCAGCCTGTTCGACATCGAGGCGGACCGCTTGAATCTCGATTTCGAGCCGGATACGTTCGGACATAGCCTTCATGTACCGGAAATTCTCGCGAACGGCGGCGTCAAGTTTTATTACCATTGCCGGGGCTTCGACGGGCATATCGCCTACCGCTGGGAGGCGCCGTCCGGCCGGTCGATCCTCGTGTACCGCGAGCCGACCTGGTACATCGACTCCACCCAGCCGATGCTTGGCTCGTATGTGCCTGATATATGCCGGCAAACCGGCTTGAAGACGCATCTGCACGTTTATGGGGTTGGAGATCACGGAGGCGGTCCGACGAGGCGGGACTTGGAGCGGCTGAAGGATATGACGGATTGGCCGGTTTACCCGACGATTCACTTTGGCACGTATGCCGATTATTACAAGCTGTTGGAACCGTTGAGCGATCGGCTCCCGGTCGTCCGCGGCGAGCTCAACTTCGTCTTCACCGGATGTTACACGTCCCAGACACGGATCAAAACGGCCAACCGGATCGGTGAAGCCGCCTTGAACGAGGCCGAATTGTTCAGCTCCGCGGCAGCGGCGGCGACTGGCTTCACCTACCCTCGAGCGGCGTACGAGGAGGCTTGGAGAAACGTGTTGTTCAATCAATTTCACGACATCCTGCCCGGCTCAGGCGTGATCGAAACCCGCGAACATGCGCTCGGCTTGTTTCAGAATACGATGGCGATCGCGGGCACGAACCGCAAGCTGGCCTTGGAACGCATCGCCGCGAGCATAGACACCTCCCATCTGGGAGGACCGGAAGATAAGCTATCGGTATCCGAAGGCGCCGGCGCGGGATTCGGTACGATGGCGTATAAAATTACACAAGTCGAGCGCGGGAACGGCCTTACGAGGATCGTGCATATTTTCAACCCCTCACTTCATGTCCGCGAGGAACCGGTAGAGTTCATCCTGTGGGACTGGAAGACTCCGATCCGGACGCTGCTCGTCCGGGACGGTGAAGGGAACGATGCGGCATATCAATTGATCGACCATAACTTTAACAGCTACTGGGGCCATCATTATATGCGGCTGCTCATTCACGCCAATGTGCCGGCATGCGGGTACGCCACGTACACCATATCTCCAGGTGATGATGCGGTGAAACCGTTCTTGCCGGCCGATCCGCGGGTAGATCGTGAAGACCAGTTCGTCCTGGAAAATGAGATACTCAAAGTAACGTTCAACTCCCTCGATGCGACCGTCGTATCGATGGTCCATAAGCCTTCCGGCGAAGAAATGATTGACCGGTCGCGCCCGGCCGGCCTGTTCCGCCTGATTCAGGAGGACCCGAACAAAGGCATGAGCGCTTGGTGGGTCGGCCGCTACATGAGCATCGCGAGCGTGCATCAGAACGTCAAGTTGAAAAAAGCGGAGCAAGGAACACTGCGCCAGTCGCTCAGCTACGAGCTCGAATTCGGCCGCTCCACATTGAAGGTGGCGGTCTCGCTCGACCGGAACAGCCCGTATCTCCACTTCCAAGCCGAATGCGATTGGCAGGAGATCGGCAAACCAGGCCACAGCATTCCCCAGCTGAACTTCCATTGGCCGCTTGCCCACGAGTGCAGCTCGTACAAATACGATGTCCCCTTCGGCGTCATCGAGCGCCAGCCGCTTGAAATGGACGTGCCGGGCAACAGTTGGGCGCTCGGCATGCAGCAGGATGAAGGAAAACCACGGGTCATGGTCGTGACGACCAATAAATACGGATTTCGCGGCACGGACGATTCGCTGTCGGTCTCGTTAATTCGCAGCTCCTTCGACCCCGACCCGTATCCGGAGCTCGGCAATCATCACAAAATCAGCTTGGCGGTAAGCGTAGTCGACTTCAAGAGCAACCGTGAAATTATCGAAACCGCATACCGGTTCAACCACCCGCTCAGCGTGCTGTCGGGAACGGCGCACGGCGGCAAGAAGTCGACCCGCTCCACCTTCCTGCAGCTGATGGAAGGATCGGTGGCCGTATCCGCCGTGAAGATGCCGGAGGATCATGACGGGAGTCGCTGGATCGTCCGCGTTTACGAGACGGAAGGACAGCCGACGACGGTGAAGCTTCGTCTTTTCCAAGCCGTGTCCGAAGCTTACTTGGTCGATTCGAATGAACGGAAGATGCCGGACGCTACGGAAGTTCGGACCGATCGCGAGATGGTTTCTTTCGATGTGCCGGCTTATACCGTTGCGGCCGTTTGCTTGAGCTTCGAGTGAACGTCGTTCTCGAACCCTTATCCTATCCGCTGACAGCCTCCACTTAAAAATCCAATATTGTCCATGTTTTTTGATGGAATCGTTCATTTCTTATTGGGATTTTTTGTGTTAGGTTGTGTGAAGTGCTATTGAGCGTAGATACAGGGGGGTTGGGGGATTGGGGAGCAATACGAAGCTGTTTAAGCGGTATCTGGTATTTCTGAAGCCTTATCGGCTGCGATTGTTGGCCATTATCGGACTCGGCATCTTGAACTTCGCCGTGCCGATGATTTCGCCATGGATGACGAAAATCTTGATCGATGAAGTACTTCCAGGGAAGCCGAGCGCTTGGACGCTCGGAGAGGTTGTTGCTTTGCTGGCCGGCTTGTATATAATCGGGATCTGGCTGAACTTCCTGCGAAGCACCACGACATTCCGGCTGGGCAATCAGATGGTGTACGATATCCGGCACCAGTTGTACCGCCATATGCAGCTGCTGTCCCAGCGCTTCTATGACAACCGCCAGGTCGGCAGCATCGTCTCGAGAGTGATCAACGACGTGAACGGTGCGCAAAATATAGTAACGAGCGGGCTTATCACCTTGATCATCGATCTGTTTCTCGTGCTGTTCGCCGGCTTCATGCTGTTCACGCTGCATTGGCAGCTCGCACTCCTGTCGTTGTGGATGCTCCCGCTCTACTACTTGACCTTCACGAACATGAACGTAAGGATTCGCTTAACATGGCGGACGGTCCATCGGCAGATGGAGCGCATCAACGGGCTGCTAGTGGAGCGGATCGGCGGCATGAAGGTCGTGCAGTCGTACAACCAGGAAACGAAAGAAATGCAGCGCTTCGAAAAGCAAGCGAAGCACCACATCGGCTTCGCCAATCAAGCGCAACGGCTCGCCTCGTCTCTGGGACGTATCAGCCAGTCGTTCACGCAAACCGGCAACTTGATCATCTGGCTGGCAGGAGGCACGCTGGTGCTGCGGGGACACCTGACGATCGGGGCGCTCGTGGCTTTCCAAGCCTATCTGGGGCAGCTGTACGGCCCGATTCAACGATTCGCGGAAGCGAATGCGACGATCCAGAACTCGCTCTCCAACATTGAACGCATCTTCGAGGTTCTGGATATCGAACCTGAGGTTAAGAGTCCTGAGAACGCTTTACCCCTGCCCTCGTGCAAAGGCGGGATTCGGTTCGAGCGCGTCTCGTTCACTTATGTGATGGATCGCCCGTCACCGGCTCCTAAGGTTCCGAATCGCGACCCTGTCGATCCGGATCTGGTGGAATTGATCAAACCGGCCAAAAAGTTTTATCTGATTCCGCCCAAGACCCGGATGGACCCGCCGCCTACCGTGCAGGAAACCCAATCGGCCCTGAAGCACATCAGCTTCGAGGCGCGTCCCGGCGAGGTGATCGCTCTCGTCGGTCCCAGCGGAGCGGGGAAGACGACGCTCATTCACTTAATCCCCCGCTTCTATGATCCGGATGAAGGCACCGTGTTCCTCGACGGGGTGGATATCCGGCAACTCGATCTGTACGATCTGCGCCGGCAGATCGCCGTCGTCATGCAGGATAATGTGCTGTTCACGGGTACGCTGCTCGAGAATATAGGTTACGGCAATCCGGATGCGACGAGAGAAGACATCGAAGCCGCAGCCAAGGCGGCCAACGCCCATGGCTTCATCATGGAGATGGAGCACGGCTACGAGACGCTTGTGGGCGAACGTGGCGTCCGATTGTCCGGCGGGCAGAAGCAGCGGATCGCGATCGCTCGCGCGCTGCTGAAGCAGCCGCGCATCTTGATCCTCGACGAAGCGACCTCGGCGCTCGACGCCGAGTCCGAATCGCTCGTGACAGAGGCGCTCGAGCGGCTCATGAAGGATCGCACGACGTTCATTATCGCGCACAGGCTGGCGACGGTCGTCCGCGCAGATCAGATTCTCGTCCTCGACCACGGGACGATCGTAGAGCAGGGCAACCACCGGGAATTACTCGCTGCAAACGGCGTGTATCGCAACCTGTATATGAAACAGCTGAAAGCGATGAGTCCGGACGAACAAGCGCTTCAGCACTCTCTTGCATGAGTACGGGCCGCCGAATACCATTCGGCGGCCCGCGGCTTATTCAAGAGCTTGCGTTTCCGTTGCTTACGGAATCAATTGCACGGATGCATCATCGAATCGGACTTGCGCCTTCGAGGCGTGCATGCCGAAGCCGCCTTTGCGGATGAGCGTGTCATAAGCGGACAGCTCTTCCGTTCCGTTGACGAAGAACTTCAGGATGCCGCCGTCGACTACAGCCCGGAACGTATAATAGGTGCCCGTGTTGAACGTGTACACCTTCTCCGCCAGTACGACCGGCACGGCGTCCGCGAGTTGGCCTTCCACGACCTTCTCGATGCGAAGCTTGCGGGTCGTGCCATCGTTATAGACGATGAAGCGGTAGCCGTCGTTGCCGTCCAGCGAGCGGGCGACGAGCCCGGCGCGTCCCGGCGCCGTCCCCCAAGCGACGACCTTCACCTTCGCCTCTCCGATATAATCGTACCAATCGTTTTGGTTCACCGTCCGGATCTCCGAGTTCGTGTCGTTCAGGCTGTCGGAGAACAGCTCGAAGTTGTTGATGAGGAAATGGCCTTTGCCGATCTCCCACGTGTCGCCGTCGACGATCTCGTTCACCTTCACGTCATCGAAGTACGCATCGCGCCTGTGGGCGTACAGCCCGGCCTTGCCAATGAACACATCGGTGTCGTATGCGGTCAGCTGCAGCACGTTGTTGGCGTAGAACTTCAGCACGTTGCCGCTGACGACCGCTTTGAGCGTATAGGTCGTGTTATGGTTCATCGTATACGCGACGCTGGCGAGATTCGTACTCGTGCCGTCGAAGTTCTTGGTGATCATGAGCTGCGGTGACCCGCCGTTCGTATAATATTGAAACAAGTAGTTGTTGGCCGGATCCTGGTACCGCGCATACAGGCCCACCCCGTTATAGCTGCCGTTCGAGGCCAGCGTCGTCACTTTCGCTTCGACGAGCACGTCGGTCCATTTGCTGTCCGTCACCGTCGTCGCGCTCACCTGGCTGCTATCGAACTGGCGGTACACCTTGCTCGTGCCTTGGGTCTGCACGCTCCACGTCCCGACCTTCTCCTTCCAGCCGGTTTCGAGTCCGTTCTCGAAATCCCATGTCTGGCTCGTCAAGCCGGCTACATCGAAGCTGTCGATCAACACGCTCGTGCCGCTGGTCGGCAGCGAGCTGCCGCCTACGATGACGTTGCTGCCGCTCGGCGTGAAGCCGATGGCACTGCCGTTCAGCCTCACGGTCGTCACGCCCGGGGCGTAGATCGTGATCGTCGGTGTCAGCACATCGCTGGAGTACAGTTCCAGTGTCGTTCCGTTATATTGGACGGATAAGTTCTGCACGGTCGCGGTGGCGCTGATCAGATTCGTTGTCCCGTCCTTGAGGAGCGTGCCTCTAGCGATCGACGCCGTCTTCAAGGCCCCGGCCGACGTTTTTTCCACATAGGCGATTTCGCCGTTATAGTTGTACGTCCCGAAGCTGCGCGTGCCCGGCGTCGCTTCATGCGAGAGATAGTAGGTCGAGACGTTGCCGCTGTTGCCGGCGTCCTGGTCGATTTGGAGCGCCGTCGCCGTAGTGGCGGGCACGCTCATCGTCAGGCGCGTGACCGTCACGTTTTTGTTCGCGCCTGCCGCTTCCGGGAACAGCACGGTATCGAACGACGTGCTGCCGGTCGCCGTCCGGCCGTAGTGAACATATTGGACACCGCTGTCTACTATGCCGCTGTCGTCGGAGTAATAGCCATCCGTGTGAATCGTTCCGGTCAACGACGAAGGGTCGGCCGGCACCACCTTGACGTTCGCTTCGCCCGCGAAGCTTGTCGAGGCGCGCTTGGACGTCGGATCCATGGTTACGGTCGTCGGCATGAAATGCCAATATTGCCGATACGTCCTCGACACCGTACTGCCGGTCATGAGATCCGAGACGATCCAGAAGTCGGGCTTGGCGAAAAACACTTTCCGGGTATGGACAATCCCGAGCGACGAATAGTCGCTATGCTGGCCGTGGTAAAAGTCGAAGCCGCCGTTCGAAACCCAATTGACATGCTTCCGGTCATTCGTACCCTGGGTTAAATTGTCCACCTCGATCGTATTGTGCGCCCGCGTCGTATCCCTCAGCCAGTTGCTGGCCGCATTATTGTTGTAGTCGTTCACTCCGGGATCGACGACAAGCCGCTTGCCGTACGCGTACATCATGAGGCTCAAATCGTCCGGATGGCTGTGGGAACCGTTAAAGTCGGTGTCCTCGTTCTCGATCGCCATATATTTGTCGTTCGTGCCCCATCCGCTCTTCATAATCGCGAAGCTGTTGGGATACAGTACAGAGCGGCTGGTCGGCACCGTTCCCGACGCGCCATTCGTTGCGATATACTCGAAATCGCTCCGTCCATAATTGGAGGCGTAATCGCTCATCAAGCCGCTGATGTTCAAATCCTTTTCCGCGGTATCGCCGATCATCGGCGTCTCGAAATTCGGCAGTCGCAAATCCATCAGCACTTCGCCGCCGCGCTCCAGCAGCTCCGCCAGCTCGCCCAGGACGGGATTACCGTTCATGCCCGCCAGCTTCTGCAGCCGGTCGGCGAGCGACAGCGAGTAGTGATGGTAGCCCTCCGCCGGTTCGACGTTCATGCCGTCGCCCTTCATGTTTTTGGACATATATTTGTATGTGGCGCCTTCGCTGCGCGCCCGCCAGTTCTCGGCATCCTTGAATTCAGGGAAATACGTCCCCGAGGCGAAGATCGACCAGACGGCGCTCATGTACCAGTTGTTGCCGCTCGTCCCTTCAATGCCGTTATACAGCATATCGGCCATCTGCCACATATGCTTCAAAAAGGCGGCGTTGCCGTTCGCGTCGATGACCGAGCTGTTCTTGAACACCGTGTAAGCGCTGATCCAGTTGGCGATCCGCTTCGCCATGTCCAATTGGTTGTTGTCGACACCGAAGGCGAGCGAATTGCCTTCGTCCGTGAGATATTCAAGCGTGAATTTCATCCATGTGTCCGCATATTGCGCCCGTTTCGGGTCGCCGGCGGAAAGCGCGTTGTAAGACGGGGCCAGAATGGAGTTCATCATGAAGTCCATGATGTAATAGTGCGGTCCCCCGTACTGACTCGGGTCGTCCGGGTACCAGTTGTAAGCCCAATCGATATTGCCGGCGAAATTCCGGGTTTGCCCGTCGGTGAATTTGAAGATATAGCCCACCAAGTCGTCGGCCGTCGAGGACATAGGCGCAGTAACCGGGACGGTGCCTACGGTGAAATAGACGGGACTGGTCCGGTTTTTGAAGTATGTGAGTAAATTCGCCTTGGCCGAGGTATAGTCCCCGCTTTGAACATTCGCTTTGACCGTAGAGAGGCCGGGGTAATCGAGATTGATTTTGGCGAAAAAGTCCGCATCGGTCATGTTGCTCGTATCTGTGTAGGCAAAAGTCGACTTGGAGGCGGCGAGCAGCAAGACCAAGAACACCGCGATCGCGACCGCCCGCTTGATGACTGCGGGGAGCCGCTCGGACCTTTGGTCCGATAACCATGCGAAATCGTTCATAATAGATTCCTCGTTTCTGATAAATTGGTGTTCCTGCCTGCATGGATGCCATTCTGGTAACCGCTTACATTTTAGATCGTTTTACCGTCTTTACATAACGACTCACCCCCTTTGCCTAAGCGAGAGCCGACTCTATGCTGTAATGCCTTCATTTTAACCGACTCGAATGACCCTTAAGAATGGACAAATCGGAGCGGCGGTTGGACAAATACGGCTTTGTTGCGTCGTCGGCCGTCGCCGCCAACGACTGGATCCGTAAAAGAAAATCCTCTGGAGCGGATCATTCCAGAGGTCCTTTGGCGTTAGCGTTCTTGAAAAACTGGTAGTTGTTTTTCCCCAATTTTTTAGCCTGATATAGAGCCGAGTCGGCCTTATTCACCAAGATGTCCGGTACATCGCCATCCCCTGGAAAAAAACAGATGCCAATACTCACAGATAACAAGAACCGATAATCCTCCACTTCAATAGGTTCCGAAATGGAAGCCATAAATCTCTTGGCAATCAACTCGGCATCTTCGATATGTTTAATATTGGGGGCGATGACCGTAAACTCGTCTCCCCCAAAACGGCTTACTGTATCAAAACTCCTTACGCTTCCTTGCAGCCTTTCCGCTACAATCATCAATACCCGATCGCCGTACTGGTGCCCGTACTCATCATTAATCGTCTTGAATTGGTCCAAATCCAGATACATAACGGCAATTAAAGTTTTCTGTTCTCGCGCTTGGCGCAACAATTGGGTTAGCCGATCATAAAACACATTCCGGTTAGGGAGCTTTGTCAATGAATCCGTAATGGAAGCTTCATAATATTGCTTGGATTTTTTTGTAAATTGTTTGTGTGACTTCAACACTTCTCTGCATAGATAAATACAAATAGGGATGTAAGTACATTCCATAAGCTTAATGACGGTCTCCAATCGACTCTCGGCAGGAAAATGAACAAAATCAAGGAGAAGCGCAGCCCACGCGATGATGAGGATATAGAGGATATAGGATCGGTTTTTGATTTGTACACGATCCTGTAACAGTTGTTCCTCTTTCATTAATCTTTTGGTCACTAAATATAAGAGATGGAAAATGAACAAAATCAAACTATGCAATAAAATAACGTCTATATTCAGGTCGATCATTCCATTCATAGGAGCACATCCAGTTTAATTTCTCATCATGAAAGAGAAGTGTTTCGCATTTTGATGATGACTACGCAAATAGGTTTCAAAATCTGCAGCGGACAACGGCTTACTGAACAGGAACCCTTGGACCTCATGGCATTGTTTATTCCTCAAATAGTGGAGCTGCTCATTCGTTTCCACGCCTTCAGCCACTACTTTTAAATTCAGCGCTTGAGCCAAGGAAATGATCGCATTCGTAACTACCGAGTTGTCCCCGGCATGGGTAATATCCTTAATAAAGGATTTATCAATTTTAAGACAATCGAGCGGGAGCTTTTTCAAATAACTTAACGACGAATAGCCGGTCCCGAAATCATCGATCGAAATATGAATGCCCAATTTCTTAAATTCATTTAACAAATTCATCGTTTCCGCTGCATGATGAATCAGAACCCCTTCGGTGATTTCAATTTCAAGTAAGCAGGGGGGCATCGACGTATGGTTCAAAATCTCGACGATCGTCTGTAATAAGTCCGGATTTTCGAATTGGAGCGCCGACAAATTTACGGCCACGGTTAAATCCCGGAACCCTTGATCGTTCCATTTTTTATTTTGTTCGCAAGCCGTCTGAATCACCCACCTTCCAATGGAGTCGATCAGTCCGGTTTCTTCCGCGATCGGAATGAATTCCAGCGGGGACACGATCCCCCATTCCGGATCGTTCCAGCGTACCAATGCCTCCGATCCGATGAGTTCCCCGGACTGAATATTGATCTTCGGTTGGTAGACCAGCGATAGCTCATTTCGTTTGAGCGCTCGCCTGAGCTTGCTTTCCATCTGCATTCTTTTGGATAGGCGGCCGTCCATGTCAGGATTATAAAACATGGATTTATTCCCGCCTCCGGATCGTTTGGCCGTGTGCGTGGCCACTTCAGCTTTTTTGATTAACGTTTGCGTGCTGTCACCGTCAAAAGGAAATACACTGATTCCGATATTAATCGTTATGTATAGTTCTCCTTCTTCGACGAAATAGGGTTGATTGGATAAGAGATGGGTTATTTTCTTCGTTTCTCTCTTTACATCCTGGGATTCGGAAATGTTGGAAAGAACCGCGAGAATTTTATCCGAGCCTTGACGAGAAATAGTCGTAAAGGCAGTTCCGCTTTCCTTTAAACGCACCATCATCGTTTGTACTAAAGCATCTACCGCATCTTGACCCAAGGTGTCATAGATTCGGTCCAATTGGTCGATTTGAACCATCACAAAGCATAATGTCTTTCGATCGGCTCGAGCTTGTCCAATGACGGACTCCAGGCGTTTGTTCAACACCCGCTTATTGCTCTTTCGATGCTGCAACGCAATATTCACTTTCTTTTCCAACAACTCTAAGTCAAACGGTTTCGTTAAATAATCGAATACCCCCAGCTCCAACCCCTTAAGAATGGCTTCTTTTTGTGTGTTGGCCGATAAGAAAATGATCGGCGTGTCGAAATCCGTAAATTCATTTAATTGCTTACAAACCTCGTAGCCTGAAATATCGGGAAGCACAACGTCCAGCAATATTAGGTCGGGGTTCACCTTATCTACCATATCCAGTGCGTCCGCCCCGCAGATCGCTTCATACACCTCGTAATTCAGAGATTTAAAATAGATACGCAGTATATCCAGGTTAAACGGTTCATCATCTACCATTAAAATACGAATAGACATTGTCCACCATCCCTTACTCTACGTCTGCATGCTTACTACATTTTTGAATCGATTGGAATCTCCATCACTCTTTGGATCACTTCAATAACCGTGTTAATTTCAAACGGCTTTGCAATAAAATCCTTGGCACCCGCTTTTATACAGCTAACAACCGAATTTCGTTGGGCCATCGCGGAACACATGATGATTTTCGCATCGGGGTTATAACCGATAATGGATTTTACCGCTTCGAGGCCGTTCATCTGCGGCATGGTAATATCCATAATGACCAGATCCGGGGAGAGCGACCTATACATGCGAACCGCTTCTTGACCGTCGGACGCTTCGCCAACCACCTCAAACCCGATTGCCGTTAGCACATGTTTCAGAATGATTCGAATGTAGCCCGTGTCATCTACAAGCAATATATTCACGATCGTTCTCCTTAAATTAAGGTAACCTAAGTATGTTAAAAAAAGTATATCCCTCTCGTGTAACAATACGGTGATAAACTTGTAAAATTCGTGTTTCAGACGGTGCCGGAAAATAGCAAAGGGACGGATAATCCGTCCCTTGTCGTTAAGGATGTAACTGGACACCATAGTGCATGCACCCGTCGCTCTTTCTCTCTTTCCAAACTATGGTCCCCTTTAAAACTTCCTCTTCTGTGGGTACCTGGAAAGTAATTTCTTGCCCATCGGGTAAGTCCAAGTTGCTGGAAAATCGCAAACCGGTTGCAAGCGGTCTTAGGTGCACCCCATGCTTCCGTCCTAGCCCGTAACTTATCTCCTCTACCGTAAACGAGTCATGCTCCTGATGTTCGGGCTTGATGAGCGTCATTTCAAGCGACTCCTCGAGATCGACTCTTTCGTTTTTTCGTCGGTTTACCATTACCGGTACTTTGATCCCGTACATGTAATCGCTCGCATTGATTTGTTTTTTCCAGGCGACTTCACCTTTTAAGGAGCCATGCTGATCCGGTACTTGGAAAGAAATCTCTTGCCCTACCGATAAATCGACGTTCCCCTTGAACCGAAGCCCGGTTAGCAAAAGGTTTAAATGTACACCATATTTCCTCGCGAACTCATAGCTCATTTCGTCTACAAGAAGCGGTCCTTGTTGTTGCGATTCCGGATATAGTAAGGAAAGTTCAACTACTTCATCTAGTGTCAGCCGCTCACCCCGACGTCGGTTTGACATGTAATCCCTCCGATGATTGGTTCAAAGTAATAGGGGAACCATTCTCCTAATCTTCCAAAAAGCGATATCCGGTTCCCGGGACACCCTCTATAATATCCTTATCCAAAACAGCCTTAATCTTTTTACGCAGCCGGCTTGCGCATGCATCTACGGCCCGTGTCTCTACATCCAAATTATCGATTCCCCAGACGTTATCCAAAATGACCTCTCTGGAAAGGACCTTCCCTTTCTTCGAATGCAATAATCGGAATAACATAAACTCCTTATTGGTCAGGGAAACCTCTTGGGAATTGATGAACACACGATGCCGTTCTACGTCGATTCGAAACAAATTCGTATCTTCGCTTTGTTCGGATCCCTCTTCGGATGTTGGAGTGGAAGGGGACGTATAGCGATATCGCCGCAACAGCGATTGAATGCGAGCAACCAGTTCCGCAGCGCTAAAAGGCTTCACGACGTAATCGTCAGCACCTAACTGAAAACAAGTAATTTTTTCAATGTCCGTATTTTTCCCTGAAAGCATAATAATGGGGGATTGAGTTTGCTGTCGAATTACACTAATGATGTCAATTCCGTTGGCATCAGGCAGGCCAATATCTAGAATAAACAAATCCGGTTGAATCTCTGCCACCAGTTCGTTCACCTTTTCACCGAAGGCAGTACTATACACTTTGAAATTATTTGAATTTAAGATAATCTCAAGAACACGAGTGATGGAAGCGTCATCTTCGACAATTAAGATTTTTTTGTGTTCTGTCAACCGGTATCACCTGCCAATGAAGGAGGATTGTCGAAAACTGGATATATTCATAGTAGCACCGCCCAATTTATAAGTCTATAGTCCTAGTAAAAACAAAAAAGCGTACAAATATAGGCCATTTGTACGCCTTCGGGTGAGTTAGTACGTTGCGCCTTCCAAAAACTTCACTCTTTCCCCCATCGGCGGTATCTCATTACCTTCTACAACGACCTCTATGACGACGGGTTCGTTATAGCTTAACCATTGTTGCATTTGCTCCGGTTGTAACTCGTCCAGCGATTTCACCTGTACCGATCGAATCCCAAGCGAGTCGACTACCTTCGAAAGATCTACACGCTCTTGTGAAAAATCATCGTGGCACCGTTTGTACTGGAGCATATGCCCATGGTAAACCATCCCTAACCGAGCATTATTGATGACAAAAAAGAGTAAAGGGATTCGATATTCTTTGGCCGTCAACACCTCAGAACCGTGCATGAAGAAGCTTCCGTCTCCGGTTATGCAGATAACCGGCCTATGCGGTTCCGCCAGCTTGGCTCCGATCGCTCCTCCGATACCTGAGCCCATCGCGCCAAAGTTGATGTCGATATCAAAATGTTGATCATGGGTGATCCGTATATTTTGAATGGCATACGTCATCAATTCCCCGATATCGATGTAGAAGCGGGCGTTCTGCGGAGCACAGGCACCAATCTGCTCAATGGCAATCTTGGTGTTCCAATCCTGCTCTTCCTTCGGTTGGACCGGCTCAAGGAGATCGTCATGAATCGTTGCCTGCAGCTTACTTAGACTCTCGGGAAACTGGGACGAGTGCAGATGGCGAAGCGTTTGTTCAACTACGATTTCCGCATCTCCGCAAACGGCTATGTCCGGAATATAGTTTTTTCCCAATTCCGTCGCATCGATATCAATATGGATGAGCTTCTTGCCTTTTACGAGTCGTGGATCCCAATTGCATGTCGATAGTTCTCCAAGACTGGAACCAATGACCATGAGGACTTGATGTTCATTGCCATTCAGGTATTCGATCGCCTTTGCGTTGCCGGCCAATCCGTATACTCCGAGCGAGAGCGGGTGGTTTTCTGGAAATGCGCCTTTGCCTCTTGGCGTCGTAGCTGCGTACCATCCGGTATACTCCGTCAATCGAACGATGGCAGAGCGGGCCACCTTCGCCCCGTGTCCCAACAGCAGAACACCCTTGGAGCCGGAGTCACTGATCAATTGAGCCACTCGCCGAATCGTCAAATCGTCCACCTGCTGGGAAAAGGCTAGCTCATGCGGCTTAGGAGGCTGGACATTTCCGATATCCTGCATTTGAATATTGATCGGCACCGCCAGGTGCACCGGTCCGGGAACATCGCTAATCGCGACATGATAGGCGTGGGCAATCGCTTCCGGCAGTCGTTTAGGATCAAGCACGGTTTTGCTCAGCTTCGTGATCGAGGAAAATATAGGCTCGGCGGCAAGTTCTTGTGCTCCGCCTTTTCCAAGTTTAGTCGAAGGCACCGAGCCGGTAATAAATAGGATGGGGAGCTTCTCCACCCACGCGTTCGCAGCGGCCGAAACCAAATTGGTAGCTCCCGGGCCGCTTGAGCCTACACATACGGAAGGAACTCCCGTGATACGTGTATAGGAAGCAGCCATATAGCCGGCGCTGGTCTCATGCTTGACAATAACGGACCTTAATTCCGGGATGTCGATCATGGCGTCATACAGCGCGTTAATCGAGCCTGCCGGTATTCCAAATATATGATTGACGCCCATTTGAACAAGAAATCTCAGTCCTGCTTCAATTGCCCTCATGCGTCTCTCTCTCCTTTAAGGGTAGCATAAACCGAAATGTAGACCCTTCACCTTCATGGCTGGTAAAAGATATTTCACCTTTATGCAATTCGACGAATTGCCTGGATATAGCCAAACCTAATCCGGTTCCGTTCAATTGGTTGTTCACTTGATAAAATTTCGTGAAAATTCTATCCTGCTTCTCCAGTGGAATGCCGCTTCCATTGTCGCGCACTTCAAATATGTATTTAGATGCCTGTGCATACCCTTTGACCGTAATGTGTCCGAAGTCGGGAGTAAATTTATTGGCATTGGACAGCAGATTGAGCAGCACCTGCAAGATGCGTTGACGATCCACGTGAATCATTTGATCTCCAGCTTCTACTTCGATTGTCAAATGTTGTTTCTTTTTATTAATCAGGGGATCCATGATGACAACAGCTTCACGAATCATGTCGCCAATGAGGATATCCCCATAGTTTAACTCGAAAGTCCCATTCTCCAGCTTGGCAAAATCCAATAGTTCGTTCACTTGGTTGAGAAGCCGGTTAACCGCCTTGTTCGACATTTCGACCAATTCCATTTGTTGCGGATTTAAGCTGCCCAGAATGCCTTTTTGAAAAATATCGATCGTCCCTTTTATAGCGGTTATCGGTGTCCTTAACTCGTGAGAGATCGAGGCGATAAAATCATTTTTCATAAGACTGGCCGTTTCCAGCTCCTTGACCAGTCCCTCGAGCTTGAAGTTTGCCTGCTGCAGTTCGGCCGTTCGTTCTTTTACCGCGTTATCCAAATTTTCCGCATAGATGGCGTTGGATAAGGCAGTAGCCGTTACATCTGCAATCGATTGGCACAGCTCAATTTCGCTTGCGCTGTACACTCTTTTAATCCCTACGGAAGGCAGTGCTACCGTGCCGAAAACTTGGCCCTTCGCCACCAATGGAATCAACAATAAGCTCTCGATGCCGAAGGTTTTGCAAGCCTTATGATTCGGGCGCGGGTCCGCATATACATCTTCAACCGCGATCCCTTTTTTGGTCTCGACGACTTCCTTAAACAAGAGGTCGTCATCGATGCTTAAGCGAATACCTTGCTTATGCTTCCCTTTCCATTCCTCTACTGTAAAATGCACCGACGATAAGTCGTAGGCTGTGAACATTCTTTCGTTTTCGTTATATAGATGCAGACCTACATCTTCGATGCCGGTCGTCTTAGTTAAAAACTCGAAGCACGTTCTCAGAACCTCATGCAACGACAGCGACTTGGATAAGGCATTGGTCGCATCCAATAAAAGCTGTTCTCTCTTTAGAAGGTCTTGCATTTTCTCAAACATTTGAATGTTGTTGATCGCAACGCTGGCCATATTGACAAACGCTTCGGTTGTCTCAATTTGTTCTTCCGTCAGATTCATCGATTTACCGAAGTCGTGTACAAACACAAGAGCAAAAATTTCGTCGTTTACAATGACGGGGAGTCCAAGCATCGATTCAATTTTAGTTAATTCCAGCTTTTCTTTATCGGGTCTAGGGTCAGTTTTCGTATTCGGGATATACTCGCATTTTCGAGTAGACAAAATATCTTTTACAAATAGATCTTCTTCCGGATCAATCGTCAATTCCGTAATATCGACAGGAAGATTATTGGCAACAAATCCGCGGAATCTACCATCTTCGTGTTTCAGGAAGAACCCTACCAAATCGGCATCGGCAATCTCCCCGGCAATCGCATGCACGAGAATTTGGCAAATTTCCCGCAACTCGAATTTCGAATTGATCAATTTCGTCATTTCGAATAATTTATTTGACTTTTTTAATGTTGTCATTTTCATTCCCTTTCGTCAGAAGATTTCCTAACGTTATTTCGCATTTGCGAGTGCTAAGCTGATTTTCTTTTCCAGCAAATCAAAATCAAAAGGCTTTTTCAAATAATCTACCCCTCCGATACTCAACCCTTTTTCGATCGCTTCAGCTTGGACGTTTGCCGAAAGAAAAATAATCGGGGTTGTAAATCCGCTCCGCTCTTTTAATTGTTTACACACCTCAAAGCCCGAAATATCAGGCAGCATGACATCCAGCAAGATCAGATCGGGGGCATATTCATCTACCATTCTCAAAGCATCTTGCCCACAAACCGCCTCATAAAGCTCGTAACTTAATGCGGTCAGAACAATACGCAAAATATCTAAATTATGAGGCTCGTCGTCAACGAGTAAAACTTTGATTTTCATATTTTCAATGCACCACCATAATCAATTGAATATAGAGCATTCGCAATGTATCAAGTTAGTCCTATCATAAACTTCCCCTGTAACATTCAAGTCACAAATTCGGTAACAAAGCAGTAACAAAATTGGATCATGACAAAATTAAGTCTAGAAGGGGGAATTGGATTCCAGCGATGGGAGTACATGTGACGCACGTGAGGGAAACGAGGGAGAAATGTTAATAAAGAAAATGAACGCGACTCCATTGTCCGACCATAACGGGATCGAGATGCACTCACTTGAAGTGGACCTGATCAGGTTTCAGAGAGAACGATACCCGTTATGGTGGAAATCAGTAATCTATCATTTACAAGGTTTACGTGAACCCTACAACCACAAATTGGTTTGCAGACCTAACCAAATATTTGTCCTCAATTGCAACATACAAAAAACCATAAGATGTAATTTTTCCAGGCCCGTATTTTTTCTGATTACCTTCCAGTGCTTCTACTATGTATCCTTTTTGAATGGCCCGTTCAAAATCTTGATCTTCTTTTAAAACGAATCCTATTTCCGACATAAGTACCTCCTAGTAAGTAAATGCAAATCATGCAGGAATACGTAATAAACGCTTCTGGTTGAATCGTTATTTTACATTTATTAGGAGACTTAAGTCTCGCGAGAATTGTCGAACTATTACTATTAAACTATACATCTTTTCCAATGTAAAGAAATAACCGCAACTTTAGACCTATATTCAATGAAAAATAGAGGACTTATATACTATTTTTAATTTTCCCTTGCCACGCTCAAGCACTTCGTTTCAAAACAAAATAAGGGCCGTACGTTCAAGGCACGGTCCAGGCCAAATCGGAGCGGCGGTTGGACAAATGCGGCTTGTTGAGTGAACCCGTCCAATCTTATTTGCGGATAATCTTGTTTAAAATTGGATAGCCCGGAAACTTAACCCCGGATAACTCGGCATTCGAACAAACTGTATCTTTGGAGCGGAATTGCCTTTATGGTAATTATGTAAGATCTATTTCAGATGAAGGAGGGTTATTATAGACCAAAAATTGTAAGGGCTTACAATACGGAACGGAGCTAGGCAAAGTTGAGTCGGAATAGGAGGTACGTACGTTCATGAAACGAATGATTAGCGGACTATTAGTGGTTTTATTGGCATCAGGATTCATTCCCTCCGGATGGGGATCGGTCAGAGCGGATGAAGCGGCAGCCCCCAATTTACTGCAGAACGGCGGATTCGAGCAGACCGCTACCGCTGCCGGTTGGGTCGGCAACGTCTCGGCTCTATCCTGGACCCGGTATGTGTTCACGGGTACGCCCCTCTTCGCGGTTGACTCCTCCGTAGCGCACAGCGGCTCCAAATCGGTGCGGCTGGAAGCCTCGCCGGCGGCCCGCGGGACGGTCTATCAACAGACGAATGCGGTTGCCGTCGGCAAAACTTATAAGGTGAGCGGTTGGATGAAGACGGAGATGACCTCGGGCAAAGGCCTCGTGCGGTTTCAAGTCGGCCGGACGTCCGGCGGCAACCTGCTCGTCAATATGGCCGAAGCGGCCGGCACGAAGGATTGGTTCTACTTCGAGCGGACGGTCACGATTCCCGACAACGCGACGAGTCCGGCCTGGCTAAAGGTCGAGGCGTTCCTGGAGACCGGGACCGGCAAGGTGTGGTTCGACGATCTCGCCGTTCAAGAATGGAACGGAGTGCAGAGCGTCAGCATAACCCCCGCCACCCTCAGCTTACAGCCTGGCGAGATAGGGACGCTGACACCGCAGTTTCAACCGGACAACGCGACGAACCGCAACGTAACTTGGACGTCGTCTAACGAAGCGGTTGCCACCGTCAGCGATACCGGCACCGTCAGCGCTCATGCGAACGGGTATGCCTTCATTACGGTGAAAACCGCGGACGGCGGGTATACGTACAGCTCGGTCGTAAGCGTAGGCGCACCTGCGACGTTGACGGTAGAGCCGTATGCCGGCACCGTCCTCGAAGACGGGGAGCTGGCAGGCCTTCTGTCGGCTCACGACAGCACCGGCGCTGCCGTGACGTTCGAGAAGATCGTCGAGCCGAAGAACGGCAAACTGACGGTATTCCCCGACGGCCGATTCTTGTATTATCCGAATCCCGACTTCAATGGAACGGATGAATTCACGTATATGGCCAAAACGTCTCAGGGCGGACCCGGATTCGCCAGAGCGACGGTTCAAGTTCGGCCGGTTAACGACGCCCCTGCATTGGACTTGAAATGGTCGTCCACCCCTAAAAACACGGTGCTGAATGACAAGCTGCAGCAAGGGACCGACAAAGAAAACCAAACGCTGGTGTGGAGCAAAGTGGCCGATCCGGAACACGGCACGCTGCAGGTGAATGCGGACGGTACATACATTTATACGCCCCAAAACGGCTTCACCGGCTATGACGGCTTTCGCGTAGCGGCTCAGGACCCGCAGGGCGGCCGCACGGAGGGCAGCGTGCGCGTGTTCGTCGTCCCGGCGCAGGACGATTTCATGTCGCAATTCCGGAGCCAGCCTACGTACGGGGAACATCCGCGCCTGCTGGCCGGGAAAGCGGATTTCGACCGGACCCGGTCACTGATCGGCACCGATTCGTATGTGAGCGAATGGTATGGCAAGCTGAAGGCGCTGGCCGACCCGGTGCTCGCTACCGTTCCTCTCCCCTACGCTTCCAACGGGACGAACAATTCCACCATCCGCGACAGACTGCTGAATACGGCCTTGATGTATCAGCTGAGCGGTGACGCCCGGTATGCCCAGCGCACGATCCAAGAGCTGGAGGCGCTGGCGGGTTATGCCGACTGGGGGGACCGGTACAACAACATCCTCGCGATGGCGGAGCTGGCGACTCCGGTTGCTCTCGCGTATGACTGGGTTTACGATGCGATGACGGAAGCCCAGCGAACGCTTGTGGCCGATGCGATCCGCGTGAAGGTGCTGAATGTGGCGAACGACTGGTACCGCGGCGTCTTCACACACAATGGTGAGTTCAACAACATCAACCTCGTGGACAACGGCAACTTCGGCCTCGCGGCGCTTGCGATCGCGGATGAGAATCCGGCCGCCGAAGCGGCGGCCAAACAAACGCTCGCGGGCATGTACAAGAAGCTGCAGCTGGCGCTACGCCACTACACGCCGGACGGCGCTTGGCCGGAAGGGCCGGCGTACTGGCATTACGGCGGACAATATTTGTCCTACATGATTGCGGCAATGAACCGAGTGCTCGGCACGGACTACGGCTTGTCCGCGCTCGACGGCTTCGAGGAATCGGGTGCGTTCCCGCTTCACTTGCTCGGAGAAGGCGGTTACTTCGATTTCTTCGACGGCGGAATCTCGATGGCCCAACCGGAATCGATGTGGTTCGCGGACTTCTTCGGCAAGCCGGAATTCGCCTGGCATCTGGGCGACTTGTACCGCCGGAAAGGGGTCTTCCATCCGCTGTACCTCGTCCTGTATAAACCCGGCATGTTCGATGTGAAGCCGACGGAGCTCGATCAATTTTATTCCGCGATCGAATCGGGCTCGATGCGCAGCGCCTGGGACGACCCGAACGCACTCTTTGCTTCCATGAAGGGCGTTAATGAAACCTTGAAGAGCCATTTCGATCTCGACGCCGGCACCTTCGTCTTCGACGCCCTCGGTACGCGATGGGCGATGGATTCCGGCAATGAGAGCTATAGCTTGCCCGGCTACTGGGATTACACGAACCAGCGCTGGACGTATTATCGCAAGACCACGGAAGGCCATAACACGATCGTCATCAACCCGGCGGAGAACCCGGTCGTCCAGCAGGATCCGTGGGGAACCGCGCTGCGCATCCGTGAGGAATCGAAGCCGCGGGGCGCCTTCTCGGTGCTCGACATGACGGACGTGTACAAGAGGGATGCCGTCAGCATGAAGCGAGGCATGATGCTGACCGCCGACCGCACCCAGTTGATCGTGCAGGATGAAATGAAGCTGAAGACCCCTTCCGAGCTATATTGGTTCATGCATACGAAGGCCAGCATCGACATCATCGAGAACGGCCGCGCCGCCATCCTGAAGCAGGGCGACAAGCGGCTGTATGCGAAGCTGCTGGAAGCGCCCGAGGGTGCAGCCTTCTCGGTAATGGATGCCGAACCGCTGCCGACGTCGCCGAATCCGGCCGACCAGTCTCAGAACTTCGGCGTTCGGAAGCTCGCCGTGCATATGACGGGCGTGCAGGAAACGAACTTGGCCGTGTGGCTCGTGCCGCTCTACGACACGGATGAGATCCCTTCTGCGGCTCCTGCTTTCACTCCGCTCGCCGCTTGGTCGATTCCGGACGGCGCGCTGCAGCCGCAGCCTACCCGTCCGACGCTCGACGGCTTGACGGTGGACGGCCAACCGGTGCAGGGATTCACCCCGAAGGGAACGTACTACGAAGTGCCCGTTCCGTTCGAAGCAACCGCCGTGCCTGTGGTTGCGGCAACATCGGCTCATACGGTCACGATCGAGCAGGCCGCGGGTATTCCGGGAATGGCGCGCGTCATCGTAAAAGACCGGACGAATCCGTCCCTCATGAACTCGTATACGATTGCCTTCAAACGGCTGCCGATGATCGGCGACCCGCCGGGCCTGCAGAAGTACGAGATCGCGGGCGTCACCGCCAGTGCGGTTCCGGAGGCTGCACAAGGCAACACGCCGGAGAAGACGATCGACGGTAATCTCGACACCCGCTGGTCGGCTGCAGGGAAACAGTGGATTCAGTATGATCTGGGCGGCGTGAAAACGGTCAGCGCGGTATCCGTCGCGATCTTCAACGGCAATACGCGGCGTGCATACTATGATCTGGAAGCTTCGACTGACGGGAAAACATGGACGAAGCTGTTCAGCGGAGAGAGCTCGGGGACGACCGTGCAGCCGGAAACGCTCCTCCTGCAGGCGACGCCAGCGAAGTATGTCCGCCTAGTCGGCAGCGGCAATTCGGCCAACAACTACAACAGCATCACCGAAGTGATGGTGTACGGCCCCCCTCCGGTCTCCGGCGTAGAACTCGACCGCAGTGAGCTTGTGCTGAGCGGCCGCGAACGCGAAGCGACGCTGACCGCCCGTGTGCTGCCGGATACGGCGGAGAACCGCAGCGTACGGTGGACAACCGCCGACCCGAACGTCGCTACCGTTAACGCCAACGGCACGGTTACGGCTGTAGGCGACGGACGCACGACGGTCACCGCCGTGACCTACGAAGGCGGCTTCACGGCGTCCGCCACCGTCACGGTCGACCTGACCGCGCCGCAAATCGTGCTGAACGTTCCTGCTCGCGTGTGGCAAAGCGATTCCGTCACGCTGAACGTCTACGCGGATGACGCGATCACCGGCGTATCGTCCTTAAGCGTCACCTTGGACGGCTCCCCGCGCGGTACGCAATTTACGATTGCGCCGCTGGAGCTCTCCGTGGGCGAGCACACCGTCCGCGTCGTCGCGGTCGACCGGGCCGGCAATGAGGCGGTGCGCGAATTCGTGCTCGGCGTTGACGTGGATGCGTCACACCTGTCTGCCGTCGTGCAAGCTGGAGCCGCCAAAGGGTGGATCCGCAACGAAAGTGTTGTGAAGAACTTAATCCGGAAAGCCGAGCAAGCCGCTGCTAATCAGGATGATGCCAAAAAGCTGAAAACCGACTTGAACCCGTTCGTGGGAATGGTGCAAGAGGCGACAGACGAAAAAAGCATCGATCCCGCCTTTGCCGGGCTGCTGCTGCAGGATGTGGATTACATCTTGAAACGAAGTAAGTAATCTCGTGCAACATCAAAACTCCAACCTCCCTCAACATCACATTGCGGGCAGGTTGGAGTTTTTTGGTTTCCCGTTCAGTTTGGCGCGCGGGGAGGCAGACAGAGGGTTCAGGCCGCTTCCTCAAAATCTTGTTAAGCGTTGCGTTCTCCGTACGTTCTACGCCCGCTTTCGGCATGAGGGGGAATTTCTCCCCCTTTTCGATGGATAGGCAGCCAGATCGGCTCCATGATGAGGAATTTCTCCTCCTTTTTCAATCGAAATCCGTCCAATCGGAGCATTCGCTCGGAAAGAGAGGGAGGTTTTCCCCTTGATGCAGCCAGAAGTCGAAAAATCGGCCCAATGAGAGGGAGGTTTTCCCTCTGACGTAAGCGCAAAGTGAGTACGGCTTCACCCTAATGCCGTTCAGGGGCCGTTGCGGGCCATCGAATTCAGTAGGTAGGCGCCCAAAGCCCGTATTGCGGCGGAAATAACTGCACATTTGTAGTTATCCGTGCGAGATTCCAATCCTCCCCGCAAAAATAAAACGGCTGGGCGAGAAACCTCCTCGTCCAGCCGTCCCTACTTTAGTTTTACTCGTTCTTCTCGTTCAGCTTAGTAACAACGAGCTTATCGCTCGCTTCCTTGCCGGCGTACGCCGCGATAATGTCGGTTTGCCCTTTGGCAACCGCGGTCAGCAGGCCGGCAGGACTGATCGTCGCGGCTTCCGGCGTACTGCTCTTGAATGATGCGCGTGCGGTCACATCCGCACTCGTACCGTCTGAATACTTAGCGGTAACCGTGACTGGCAGCGTTTCGCCCTCCTTCATCGGTTTCAGCTTGGTGATGGCGATGCCCGTCAGAGAGGCGGTCACGGCGAGACGATACTCGGCGGACTTGCCCCCATATGTAGCCGTAATGACGGTTTCGCCGACGGCTTTTGCCATAATCATTCCTGACGCATCGATTGCAGCCACATCAGGGTTACTGCTGCTGAAGGTAATCCCAGCGGAGACAGCCGTACTGCTGCCATCGGAGTAAGCCGCCGATACAAGTGCTTGCTGGCTGTCGCCTTCCTTCGCCGAGCTCAGCCCGGTGATCGCGACCGACGTTAAGGCCGGGCTGACGACAAGCGTGTATGTGGCGGATACCCCTTCATAGGTGGCGGTGATCACCGCTTCCCCATGGCTGACCGCTGTCACTTTGCCCGTCGCGTCAACCGCAGCCACCTGCGGATTGCTGCTGGAGTAAGAGATTCCAGTGGCCGGGGTGCGCTTCGAACCGTCCAGGAACTGTACGGCGACCGACGCTTGCCCGGATTCGCCCGTTACAAGCGGCGTGAGTCCCGATAGCTCCAGGCCCGTCGCGATCTCCGCCGGAGTACGAACCGTAATCCGATACATCAACGTGCGGTTCTCGGAAGGAGCGTAATACAGATGGCCGTCAGGGCCAAGCGTAAAGGTCTCCCCATCGCCCAAATATTTCGTCGCGAAGCTGCTCGGCTCAATGGCGTACAGCTTTTTCCCCAGCATGGCGAACAAAATTCCGTCCTCCGACCACTTGAGCCCGAAGTTGCCCCAACGGAAGCCCAATCCGTTATCGGCGGGATTGATGTTGGAGGACTTGATTACTTTGAGAGTCTTGGGATCAAGTGCGAACACATACCCATTGGCCCCTCCCCACAAGAGACCGTCCGGTCCGAATGTCAGCCCGCCAATTGCCGGCGGTTCCGTCAGCCCCGGTATGTCGAGCGAAGCCTCGGCAATCTTCTCTTCCTTGACCGTGTCCCATACGAACAGCTTCGCTTCCTTGGCCTTCGGATCGGCAGCAACCCCGCCGTTAATGCTCGTCGAGCCATAGAGCTTGCCGTCACGGTAAGCGAGCGAGATCACGCTCTGGTCTTGCACGACATTGCGGTACACTCGGTACGAGGACGCGACATCCGTGCTGTTCGGATCGAAAGCTGTGATCGCCCCGCCAACCGCGCCGTAAGTCGCAACGGATCCGATGTAGATTTTGTTGCCCGCCACGACGGCTGCACCGGGACGGTCCTGCTCATTGCCGATAATGAAGAGGCGCTTCGGATTCGTTCCGCCGACAGGCAAAGAGAGATCGTATTCGTATACATCTCCGCCCGGATAAACGCCGAAGTACATTTTATTGCCGAACGGAGTCACCGCTCCAGCCTGCCCCATCGGGAACGTTGTCGCTGTATTCGCGGCAATATCATAGGCGGCCGCCTTGGAAGCCTGCATGCCGGTCACGTAGATTTTGCCGTCCGGCCCGTTCGTAAATTTGTTGGTGACGGTGGCATTCGGCGGCAGCACGTTCGGATAGCGCTTGACGAGCCCCGTCTGCGGATTCATAAACACAATGATGCCGGCAAAATTCATGGTCACGAGACTCGTTCCCGGCAGCTCCGGATCGTCCACCTGCACCCAGTTCGCCCCCCGGAAGGCGGTCTCGTACACCATCCCGGAGTCTTCGATCGCATGTGTCGCTACGTCGAAGGTGACGATTTTTTTGTCCACCGGCATATAGATCTTGCCGTTCAATGACTTCTTCGGAAGCTGCAGGCCCGAAGAGCTTTTCTCGATCACGAGGTCGAGCCATGCACCCTGCTCGAGGTCATAGATATATCTTCTTTGCGGAGTGTCGTAGCGCACGACAAGGAATTTGTCATCGACGATGTTCAGGTCGTACACATAGCCCTTCTCGCCAAGCGAGGAAGCGAGCTCCACCTTTTCCCCGGTCTCAACGTTCACGCGGTATACTTTGCTGTTGGACGTGCCGGCATAAATATATCCGTTGCTATAGTCGATCGATCTCACGTATACCTGGTTGATCTCCGTCACCAGGCGTCCGTAGTCGCGGCTCTGCTTCGTAACGGGATCATATTTCAGCACCTTGCCTCCGGGCCCCGTCCCTACGTAGACGTTGCCCCGCTCGTCGATGGCGAGACACCAGAACGTGCTTTCTCCTGGGAACGTGAACACTTTCTCGGCTTGCTTCGTCACCGGAGAATAAGCCCACAGCTGGCCGGCGGATGTGATATAGACGGTGCCATCAGGAGCGATGGCATGGTTCCACACTTCTCCGCCGCCCTCGAGCGGAACGCTTCGCACCAGATGGTAGTCGTCCAAATCCACGACATGCAGCATCGGAGGAATGCCCTTCACCGTCGTATACATGACGTTGTGTCCGTCTTCGACGCCGGCTTCTCCGTCGAACACCCCGACCGCATCGGCGATCGGTGCGGTACGGTATTCAGGCGTTCCGAACTGGATCTGGTCCAGCGGCACGGCAGGTTCCGAGGAGCCGGTGCCGATCGTAACGAGCTTCACCTGGTCTTGGTTCAACGCGTACGATTCGTTCAGCGTCGACCCTTTCCCGAGCAGCACCCACGCCGTGCCGTTCTCCACCTTCGCGCGGAAGCTGATCTTCGCAAGATCCGTATCGGCGCTCAGCTCCTTACCGTCCTTCTGCGCCGCGATGAGCCGGATCGTACCGTCGTCCTCGCTCGAAGCGAAAGTGGCGGCATCGCCCGCGAACGCGCCGGCCGGCGAGACGGAGACCAGCTCAAGCCTGGAATTATCATAATAGACGGACGCCTGAACGCTCGAAAGCGCCTTCACTTCCGACAGTCTCACGGTCGTGCTGAATTCTTGCCCCGCCTGGACCTGAGCAGGCGCCGAGAGGTTCCACACGCCCGGGATCACATCCGGCTTGGAATAAGTAAAACGAATATCGTCATAATAGGCCGTCGACGTACTGAAAGCGGTCGTGTACACGATGATCCGGGCATAAGCCGCATCGGCAGGCGTGGTCATCGTAGTCGAAGTAGGGTTCCATTGCCCGCGAGTGAAGCCCTTGTTCGGATCGTTATGTATCGGGGTTTCACCGACCGAGACGTTCGCGGAATTGAAATATCGCAAGTTCAAGCTGGCGATGCCCCCGCTCTCGATGAACACCTTGGCACTGGCCGTGTAGGCCGTACCGGGGGTTACCGGCAGCTTGTCGGTCTGCAGGGCGACAGAGTTGGCAGTCGTGGTATCCGTAATCTTCAAGCTGTACTGGCCGCTCGCGCTTTTGGCATTCGTCACGGCATACGTATAACTTCCTTCCTTGACGGCGAAAATGCTGCTCCAACCGGGAACTTTACCGTTCGCTAAAGGTTCTTCGAACCCCGGATTGGTCAACGGGATATCGACCGTAGCCGCTCCCGCACCGATTGGGATGACGAACATCGAAGCGAGCACGGTGAGCGACAGCATCGAGGCAATGCTACTTCGGATCGAGAATGGTCTCAATTTCATTTCCTCCCACACATGGAATTGTCTGTTCGACCTGCTGCAAGTGTTGCGGACTTGATTGTGGCTAAATCCTCCTCCAATCTGTTTTGTGGTATCCATGAGGTATCCAAAATAATCGTACTTCCCCATTCACGTGCTGTCAATCCCTTTTGGAAGCGTTTAATTATTGTTTTCTAGATTACATGTGGTATCCTTGTACCTAATATCCGTGTGATATGCTATACTGTGTGCAATGAAAATCCTTTGAGTTAAGTAAGGAGATTGCCGGCATGAGCCAAAAGCCCGACCGCGTCACATTCCAAGCCCGATTCGACGAGATGATCCAAACGCTGAGGCGCGAAATTATTCGTTCCGAGCGTCCGCCTGGTAGCTATCTGCCCTCCGAGCTCTCGCTCGCCGAGCACTATAACCTGAGTAAGAAATCGGTGCGCAAAGCACTTGACCTGCTGGTAGAGGAAGGACTCATCTCGAAAGTACCTCGCGTGGGGAATCGGGTTCGCATGCTTGAGACGCAGGAGGCGGTTGCTCTCACCGTAGGCTTCTATCCCTCGGTGGAAGGGGAGGCTCAGTTCGCTGAGTTGATCGGTCGATTCGTAACGCAATATCCGCATATCAAAGTGGAGACCGTCTCCCTTCCCTATACGGATTATCCCGATTCGATCAAGCGTTACCTCGAGAATGGGTGGCTCGATGTGATTACCCTGAACGGCTGGAACTTTCGCGAGATCGCGGAGCACGACGCCCTCGACCTGCTCGAGCCCCAGACAGCCTCAAGCGGAAGCTATCCTTACTTACACCGGATGAGCAGCCACGAAGGCAAGATGTACGTGCAGCCGCTCATTTTCTCGCCGGTCATTTTGTGCTACAACAAGACGATGTTTCGGGAACTGGGGATGGAGGAGCCGGACAGCAGCTGGTCGTGGGGACAACTGCTCGATACTGCGCTGCGGATCAAGCAGGAGCGGGATATTTTCGGCTTCTATGCCCATATCGCTTCTGCGAACCGGTTTACGATTCCGCTCCTTCAGCGGAACTACCGCTTTGCCGGCGACTCGCCTCGGTTTCTCTATGACGATCCGGGCTTGTGGGGCTGTCTGGGGGAGTTTCGGGATCTTATGTATAGCCAAGGGCTGTTCCCGGCTTTCCTGTCCGAGAACGATGCGGATGCGGAGAAGCTGTTCGCCCAGCAAAAGGCGGCTGTCATCATGACCACCTATTTCGGCTTGAAGCACCTGAAACAGGTAGAATTCGACTACGATCTCGCCCCTCTTCCGTATGAACAGAGTGCAAGAACGCTGCTGCTCGTCACCGGGCTTGCAATAAACCGCTTCTCGAAGCAAAAAGAAGCCGCGAAGCTCTTCGTCGATTTCATGAGCTCCGAGGCGTCCCAGTTGTATATTCGGCAGCATACGCTGAGCATCCCCGCCCACAAAGCTTCGGCCGAATGGACGGGCGCCGAGCGCCTGTACCGTCCTTCGCGCTACCACTTGTACCGGGAGATTACGCCTACCTTCGGCACACACGTCGAGCTCGGCCTTCCGATTCGCGAGCTTTCCCGTTTCCGCGACGAGTTGAAGCTGTTCTGGTCGAATCTCGAGACGCCCGAGTCCGTAGCGGAGCGTCTGCGGCCGCCTGCTACAGCTTCAGGTTCGAACGCATCAAGGTAAACTGTTTGGCGAGAAAAGAAGGGGTATACGGCATATCCTTTTTCAGCCAAGCTACAATTGTGCCGATCAAGGCGGACGCTCCGTACCAGACGGCAATGTCCTTTTGGATACCGGCGGCGGCAAAAAAAGGTTCGGTTCGCATCCGTTCAATTCGGGCCGTAACCGAACGCGACAACAGTCTCAGCATCCGATCGGTGAAGATGGGCGTCCTTCTGGACGTAAGAATGATTTTGTACAATTTTGCGTGTTCGGCGATATGCTCCAGCAGCTTGACGAGCTGCGGCCAATCTTCCTCTTCTTCCGGGGTATGCGGTGCCCCGGATTCGTCGTCCAAAATACGTTGAATGTTCTCGGTCATCTCGTCCGCCATTTTCTCCAGCATATCCGGGATGTCCCGATAATGCAGATAAAACGTAACCCGGTTGATCGTAGAGCGCTCGGCGATCCGATTGACCGTAATTTTCTCCAGATCCATTTCCCCCAGCAAGTTTCGGAACGGGAAGCGACCAAAATCGATATGCTCAGCGTCGTCCTCTCCACGATCGGATTCGGCGCTCTGCTGTACGGCTTCAGCCGTGCCGGCAGCGAAGGGTGGTCGAGCCCGGAGATCCTCGCCTCGATCGGCGGGGGCATCTTGGCCCTGGCCCTGTTCACATGGCGGCAGCTCGTTTCCCGGAATCCGCTGCTCGATCTTCGCGCCTTCCAGTACAGCATGTTCTCCTTGACCACAATCATCAATATCGCGGTCACTATGGTGATGTATGCCGACATGATGCTGCTGCCGCTGTACTTGCAGAATGCGCGGGGCTATACCGCTCTCGAGTCCGGTTTGCTGCTGCTTCCCGGCGCGCTCGTCATGGGATTCCTGATGCCGGTCGCCGGCCGCCTGTTCGACCGGTTCGGCGCGAAATGGCTGGCCATTATCGGCCTATTCATCACGATTCTCACCACCATCGGCTTTATCGATTTGACGGACTCGACCAGCTACACCTATCTGATCCTGATGTCTACCGGCCGCCGCATCGGGATGGCCTTGCTCCTCATGCCGGTGCAGACCGCAGGGCTTAATCAATTGCCGCGGCAATTGAACGCGCACGGCACGGCGATCTCGAATACCGTTCGGCAAGTGGCCGGCGCCGTAGGGACTTCCCTGCTCGTGACCGTGATGACGAACCGTACCCAAGCTCACCTGCAGGAAAGTCTCACCTCAGGCGCAGCTGCTGGTGCGACGAAGGAGCATCTGATCATGGA
The DNA here is from genome assembly GCF_045062745.1 of Paenibacillus sp. HJGM_3. Taxonomy (NCBI): domain Bacteria; kingdom Bacillati; phylum Bacillota; class Bacilli; order Caryophanales; family Paenibacillaceae; genus Paenibacillus; species Paenibacillus sp. HJGM_3. The sequence continues at coordinate 183,101 of NZ_JBJGED010000007.1, read as the reverse complement.
GGCGTCCATTCAAGGCATTAACGATGCTTATCTGGTCATCGTCGGCATCGGGGTGCTCGGCCTGCTGCTCTCGTTCTTCATTAAACGTACCGGGCAAGCCAAAGCGGAACCCAGACTCGTTTTGAACCGGGACCCCGTCTCGGAAGCTTGAGTGAATGACAAAGGGCCTTAACCGACAAGGGTTGAGGCCTCTTTTCATGTAGTAACATATGTAAAGTTGACTTAAGTCATTCAGTGCCTATTTTCCGAAACATTACGAGTGATATGATTTACATGGATCAGGTGCGCAACTGATGATCATTAGCTGAAAGGGAAAGGAAGATATAGCGAATGAGTAAGGACCTTATCCTTAAATCCATGCTTTCCGAGAAGATATGTATGACCCCGCATGGTTTTGTTGCGGATCAATTAACTCCACAACAATTTGCAGATTGCTGCGATTTGATCTTTGACAAGATTTTAGAAATTAGTTCTACCGATATCGCAGGAGTAGGAGGATATGGGCAGTTTAATGAGGATTGTAAGACGGAGTATGCTACATGCAGAGAATTTCTAATCGATACATTTACAGAGGATAAAGATGGATACTGGTATAATTGGAGGGAAATGTTTGAAACGACTCTATTAGAGCGACAATTTTTCGAATCATACTTCAAGGAAATGGAAGACAGAATTCAATTTTGTGAAGGAAAACGTTTTTTAGTTAATAATAATACTTTTTTTATCAACATGATAACCGATGGAAAAACAATGGTAGGTTTCCCTGACTGGAGCAGATCCGGTATTTGCGATTTCCTTTTGGATTTTGCCATCATGGACTTAAATAAGCCTTACTTAAAAATACCCGAATTGTTCTTTGAATATTGCAAGAAAAGAAATATCGTCATCCAGGATTATAAGGAAAGATTCCTATGCATGGCCTATTATAAAGGGATCGATACATTACGTTGGCATGCCTCGATTGATGACACGGAATCCTGCAAGTCCATCATGAAATCAATAGGTGAACTGAAAGATCGAATAAACGCCATATAGACGGTGATGTTATGAAATATGAAAATGCCTGTGATGTATTACCGGAGGAACTTTTAAAAGAAGTTCAAAAATACGCGGCAGGCAAACTTCTTTATATTCCTTCCGGAGATGAAAAAAAGCCCTGGGGCGAATCATCAGGTTACAGAGCTCAATTGAAAAGGCGCAACCTCATGATTTGCAATAAGTATGCACATGGGATGACGATTTCCGAGCTTGCAGACGAGTATTTTTTATCTTTGGATTCCATTAAAAAAATCATTTATTCAAAGAAAAACGATAAAAGTTTAACATACGCACCGAATATAATATCAGCTGTACAATATGCAAATGTCGGTATGGTTGAAGAGTGGATGCAATGCTATCTTCTCTTTTCCGTAAAAGTCACTCCAGCTTTAAGTGCTTTGGTGAAAGAAGATCCTATCTATTTTGGGGTTGTGAAACTCCCCTTGCGTTTGGTTCAAAGGGATGGACTGTGTATGAAGGAAAACCATGATGAAACGAATTTGAATATAACTGATCGAGCACCCCTTATTATTAGGTATGATGAAGGCAAATTGTATTCCGTCGTACAGCAGGAGCTACTTGCCGCATTAAAGCAAAGGGGAGTAAATGCGTATCCGACCATAATCGTTTTGAAGCGAAGCGCTGATTATAAAAGGTTTATGAAGCAGTATGGACAAGTTTTATTTTTTGTTGATGCGGGTGAATAAGAAGCGGAACAAGATCGCAGCATAGAGGGGGTGTGATAATCGAATGAAAAAGGAGAAATGAATCCGTGAAGCTGGCTGCACATGAACTTCATGACTTAAATGAGTGATGCCCTCGAGCCGGCGAATCCGTTCATGATTCAAAAAGTCGGCGCCATGTATCAGGTTGTGCCTGAAGAACAGAATCGGATCCAACAATATTTAACTCAGTATCAGAATCCGGAAGCGGGACAAAGTGACCAGCTGTATCAATAAGCGAAATCAAAAGGCGATCAGGAGAAAACGGCGAAAAAGCGCCGTTTTCTTTTTTTGCTGTTCACGAGCGGTACTTATCCCTTAATACTTATCCGCTTTTTTAACCGGCCTCAAACTTCTTGCCGGCTATCCATGTGGATACGACTTCCAACTCTTCGTCCAGCAGCACCAGATCGGCGTCACAGCCGAATGCAATTCTGCCTTTGTGAGGAAGCTTCAACAGTTCAGCCGGCGTCCGGCAAGCCATCTGGACCGCGTCGGCAAAGTGAATTCCCGCCTTCACCGTGTTTTTTAAGGCTTCGGCCATCGTAACCGTACTTGAAGCAAGCGTTCCGTCCTTTAACCGGGCAATCCCTTCCGATACCTTTACCTGATGACCGCCGAAGAGGTAATCCCCATCCCCCAGCCCCATCGCCTGTAGAGCATCGGTGATCAGCACCATGCGATCCGGCCCTTTGATCCGGTGCATCAGGCGGATCATCGCCGGATGCAGATGTACGTTGTCCGCGATGGCCTGAAGGCTCACATGGGGCTGTTCGAAAGCGGCAACGATCAAGCCGGGATCGCGATGGTGGATCGGACGCATGCCGTTAAAGCAATGGGTAACATGGCTCGCTCCGAGCCGAAACGCTTCGGCGGCCTCCTCATACATGGCATCGGAGTGAGCGACCGCGGCTATGATGCCTCTTTCGCTCAAATAAGCGACAAGCTCCATGCCGCCGGGCAATTCCGGAGCGAGCGTCACCATTTTGAGCAGATGTCCCGCTTCTTGCAGAACGCATTCCATTTCCGCTATGTTCGGATGACGCAAAAAGGCCTCGTTCTGCATGCCTTTGCGCTTGGCGTTCAGATACGGTCCCTCCGTATGAATGCCGACAATATGGGCCCCTTGCTCTTGTCCCGCCGCCTCCTTCACATTGCGGATCATGCGAAGCAGATCCTCCAAACGGGAACTGACCGATGTGGCCAAAAACGACGTACATCCCGTAGCGGCGCATGTTTTGGAGACCTCCAGGATACTTTCAACCGTACCGTCCATCATATCGCACCCATTCGCCCCATGGATATGGACGTCGATCATGCCGGGAATTAGCCAGCCCGCTTCTCCGTCGATGACCTCGAATCCGGCTGTCCGCTGCGGTAGCCCTTCTTGTACGGCGGTAATCTTACCATGCTCGATTTTCACGGATCCCCGATCGATGATTCCGGTTTCAGTCACGATCTTGACGTTCACAATCCATTTGGCGTCCAAAACATCCCTCTCCTCCCCTCATACGTCCCCTTACAGCTCACATATCATGATTTCTACACCCAGCCGTTCGATCTCGGTCAGGATGGATGGGTCGACCAAAGAGCTCGTGATCAGGACATCCACATCCTGGAACGAGCTGTAGGAAATCAGGGCCTGGCGTTGAAACTTGCTGTGATCGGCGACGACGACGACCTTCTGGCCGGCTGCGACCATCGCGCGCTTGATCTCCGCCTCGTAGATGTCGGAGCTGGTGAAGCCCTTGCGCAGGGAAATGCCGGACGTCCCCATGAACACGCAGTCGGCATTGTACTTCTGCAGCTCGGCCTCCGCTACGGGACCGACGAGGCTCATCGATTTCTTGATCACCATGCCGCCGAGAAGGAACACATGGGAATCTTCGTTCTCCACGAACTCCTCGGCGATGTTGATGCCGTTGGTGACGACGGTAAGCCCGGCGCGCTGCTTCAAATGCCGAGCCACGCACCAAGTCGTCGAACCGGAGTCGACGATGACGATCTGGTGCTCCTTCACGAGACTCGCCGCCTTCCGCCCGATGGCGTCCTTCTCTTCATACAGTTCGAATTTCCGCTGTTGGACCGGTGGAATCGAGGCGGACAAGTGCTGCAACTCCTCAATCAAGATCGCGCCGCCATAGTTTTTTTGAATAAGCCCTTCGCGCTCCAACTGATTCAAATCCCGCCGAATCGTCTCCTCCGACACATTGAATTCCTTCACCAGGTCGGCGACCTTCACGCTTTTTTCCAACAGCAGCTGCTCTTTGATTTTGTTGCGCCTTTGTCCGACCATCATTGGAATGCCCCCTCTAGATTGCCATGTTTCGTTGCTATTATGCCTTGGCTTACTGTCCAACCATCACGCCTCGCGCAGATGGTCCGCCGCCTGCAGCAGGAACTCGGGCGGGCCGAAGCTGCCCGACTTCAGTACAAGCAGCAGCGGGTTGTCGCCAATCGACACGCACGACGGCAGCCCCGGCTGGATTTCCCGGTAGATGCGCATGCCCTTCACGCCCAGTGCGGCGCATACCGCCGCCGACGTATCGCCGCCGGCCACAACGAGCCGGTTCTGCCCCGTCTCCGCGAGGACGCGCCGCACGATCTGTGCGATCGTACCCGACACGAGGCGCGACACCACCTTGTTGTCGAGCCCGCGGCGCACGCCCTCCGCCTTCGTGCGGGCGACCGCCTCCGGCGCGTTCGGCGCATGCACGAGCGCATCCCGGCCGGCCCGCAAGTCGGCGGCTAAGGCGCCCGCGAGACGGACAATCTCGGCCTCGCGCTCCGCGGGGGCGAACAGCCGGCTGGTGTCGAGCTCGTGCGCCGCGGCGGAACCGGCGCCGCGCAGCACCTCGATCTGCGCCGCCGTCTGCGGCATGAGGCTGCCGGCGGCCAGCATGACGCCGAGCCCGGGGCGCGAGGTCACGCCGGGTCCGGCGGCGGTCACGGGCTTGGCGCCCCAGACGAGCGCAAGCTCTTCCGAGAGCGCCGATGCGCCTGCCGTGACACGCTCGTCACGGACCGCTTCGGCAATCGTGCGCAGCGCCGCCTGGTCCTCCACGTCGAACACGATGTAGGCGGCGTCTCCCTTCAACTCCTCGAGCCGGGCCTTCGTCGCCGCAGTTCCCTGAGCGATCGTCTCCCGCGTCAACACCGCGACCCTCCGATCCGTCTGCGCCTGCAAGATGCCGGCCACATCCGAGCGGGTCATCGGGTGTACCGGATCGTGCCGGAATTCGGACGCTTCCAGCTTCCGGCCGTGCACGTAATGGATGCCGTCCAGCGTCAGCCGCCCGTTCTTCGGGAAGCCCAAGACGACGGCGGCGAAGGGCGCATCCAGTGAATCCAGCATGGCATCGAATTCCGCACCGATATTGCCGCGGCCGACCGAGCAAGTCTTGTTCACGAACGTCGAGCAGCCTGCCCGTACCAAATCCAATGTCGCGGCATGCACCTTGCGGTAAGCCTCCTCCGGCGGGTCGAATCGCGAGTCTGTGTCCAATATGATAACGTCGGGCTCCCCGTCTGTCGCGTCCAAAAAGAAAGCTCCCTCGTACGAGTACACATACGTGATGTAGCCCGCTTTGGCATACATGATGCCGATATCGTTCGCTCCCGTGATATCGTCGGCCACGACTCCGATCCGGGCAGGCGCGCCGTCCTGTCCGCTCATGTCGGCCACTCCCTTCTCGGTTTATACCCCGCATGCTGCCGGAACTCTTCCGCAGTGTCGCTGGAGAGACGAACGAGCGAGATACCCGCGCTCTTGGCGGAGAGCCACATCCGGCACGCCATCTCCAGCGTCTGCAGCGCCATCCGCGCCTCGCGAATCGTCGTGTCGTAGACGAGCACGCCGTGATTCTCCAACAGCAGGACGTTCGCCAGGGACGCCTTCTCCCGCACCGCCTCGCCGAGGGCCTCCGAACCCGGATGCCGGTACGGCACCCGCTCGACGCGCTCCAGGTAATACATCGTCTCGACGAACAAGTCCGGCGGCACCTCCTCCCCGGAGCACGCGACGAGCGTGCTGTAGAAAGGGGAGGCGTGCAGGACGGCGCCGATGTCCGGCCTCGTCTCATAGACCGCCCGATGCATCGGCATCTCTTTGGATGCTTTGCGCCCTTCGGGGAACGTCTTCCCTTCGAAGGTGCATTCGGCGAAGTCGTCGTCCGCCAACTCGCCCAGGAATGTGCCGCTCGCCGTGATCAGGTAACGCCTGTCGCCGGTGCGGGCGCTGATGTTGCCCGCATTGCCCCATGCCAGACCGTGCGCCATCATATACCGCCCCGCCGCCTGCAGCTCGGCGCGTACCGTGTCCAAGTCGGTTAGCATCGAATTCGCCTCCTTGCCCGGAATTTCCTTCTTCCGCTTACCATTCGATCAAATTCACTTCGCGGATCGGAGCGCTCCCATCCTTCGGGATGCGGAACGTCTTGATCTCGCAGGGCCCGAATTTCGTCCGAATCGTCCGTCCCCAGTGGGGCAGCTCAATCGTGGTTTCTGTCGCAACCTTAGCCGTCTCGTACAACCGGAGGATGAGGTCGTCTCCGTCCTCGCTGTTCTTCATAGCGCCGACGATGACGTTGTCCTTGTCTACCGACAGGAAGGAATCCTGCTGCGGCAGCGGGCCTTCGTGGTACGTCTCGATGATCGCGACAGGCCGCTGGATGAGCTCCTGCGCCCGCTTGACCGTACCCGCCTCCTCCCAATTGCCTTCATGGGGCAGGATCCGGTAATGGAACGTCTGAATGCCCTGATCGATAAATGTATAGTGGCCGTTCATGTCCGGCACGAGCGGATCGTGATGGGCATAGATCGGGCTGCGCAGGACGGTGATCGCCAGCTCCTTGTTCAGGATGCTGTAGCTGTACTTCGCGTCGTTCGCAATGCTGCAGCCGTAGACGACGCCCTTGTCCCGGGCGATGCCGCCGTAATCGACCCACGATTGTCCGGGCTCTTCCTCCCCGTTGTGCTCCCGTTCTTTGAAGCCGTAGGGAATCTCGTAGGACTGGCGCGTGAAGACAAGGTTCATCGGGAAGACGAGCTTCAGCATCCGGAATTGCTCCCGCCAGTCGACCGTCACCTTGACGTCGATGTAGTCCAGCTCCCGATACATGGTGAAGTCCTGTACCAGCTTGGAGCTGCCGTAGGCGGACGTCACCCGGATGACGGATTTGACCGGACCGTGCTCGACCCGCTTCACATGGGTCGCCCGGAACTCGCCGATCGCGTTCTGGAAGTGGAATACATTGTGGCTCCACGTGTCGCTTTTGTCTTCGAGCACAACCGGCCGCGCAGCGCCGCCGTTCTCCGGACGGAACACCTCGAATCCGAGCTTTTTGTCGTGCAGGCTGCTGATGAAGCCCGTGGCCGGATCGAACTCGAGGCGGAAGCGGCCGTTTTCCATTGCGTAATCGTTCGCTTTGATCGGGCTGATCTGGAGGCGAGCCTCCGACGCTTGCGTGCGCAGCCTGTAGACGCGGTAGCCCATCGCGGGCAGCTCGGCTACGAAGCTTAGCCGGTACCGGCCGTTCGCCGTCGCCAGGGACTGTACGGCCTGGAACGCGACCTGACTTCCCGTCTCATCGACAAGAATCGTGCCGTCCTTGACGCTCCCGCCCATCTCCAGCTCGATGTTCGCCGGATACGCCCAGGAGTGCGGGTTGAACACGACGATCGGCTTCATGCCCGCCTCCTCCTCGATGCCGATTTTCCACGACAGCGACTGAAGCGCGTAGTTCATGTTGCGATCGGCGATGGCGAGCGCTTCCCCGTACAGGTTGCGGGCGTCTTCATACGCCGGCTCGATCGAAGTGCCCGCGAGAATGTCGTGGAACTGGTTGAACAGCACGGCCTTCCAGGCGGTGGCGAAATCGTTCGGGTACGGCTGGCCTGCCGCCCGATCGGCGATCGAGGAGAACTTCTCGGCCGCGATCAGCAGGTTCTCCGACTTGCGGTTCAGCTTCTTCACCTCCGAGTGAACCGCATAGCAGCCGCTCGCATGATGCTGGAGGTCGTCATGGACAACCGGATAGGACACGCCCTTCTCGGCCACATCCTCGAAGAAACGGTTCGGCGTGCTGAACACGAGCTCCGGCAAGCCCGGATCCTCGTTCATCCGGCGAATGCTGGCGATGTTCTCCTTCGTCGGACCGCCGCCGTGATTCCCTACGCCGTAGAAGCACATCAGCTCGCCAACCGGCTCGCGGAGCTCGGCGGCGCAGCGGGCGACGTGCAGATCCAGCTCCTTGCCCCACGTGCAGTATTCGAACAGGATGCGAAACGTCAGCACCTGCGAGCCGTCGTCGGACTCCCAGTGGAACAAGCGGCCGGGCAGCCCTTTCTCGTTCGGCATCGGGCGCATCATCACGTAGTAGTCCATGCCGGATTTCTTGAGGATTTGCGGCATCATTCCGAAATGGCCGAAGCTGTCGACATTGTAGCCGACCTTGGCCGTGACGCCGAACTTTTCCTGAAAATACCGTTGAGCGTACAGCCCCTGGCGGACGAACGACTCGCCGTTCGGGATGTTGCAATCCGGCTGGATCCACCAGCCTCCCACGATCTCCCACCGGCCCTCCTGTATCCGCCGGCGAATCTCCTCAAACATGGCCGGATCGTTATGCTCCACCCACTCGTAATACACCGCGGAGCTCGATGTGAACAGAAAATCGTCGTTCTCCTTCATCCGGTCGAGGGCGGATCGGAACGTCGCCTTCACTTCCTGAAAGCCTTCCTGCCATTGCCAGAGCCACACCGGGTCGAGATGGGCGTTGCCGATCATATGGAGCTTCTTTTTAGTAGACATCGGACTGATCTCCTTTGCAAATCCTTGATTGATGGGTTGCTGCGGCTCCCGGCTCAGCTGGCGAAGTCCGCCGCGTGTCCTTGGCTGCCCAGGAAATAAGCGATTTTCTCGTACACGGTGGCCTCCACCGCCGCGAGTCCGACGGCCAGCGCCTCCGACGGCAGCGCCTTCAGCTCGGCGTTCGTCAGGCGTTCCTTTCGCCCGAGCGCTTCCAGCAGCGCGAGCTCCAGGTCGGTGGCGATGTTCACCTTGCTGATCCCGCCTTGCGGCAGGCGAATCGCCTTCTCGATCATCCAGGCCGGTACGCCCGAGCCGCCATGAAGAACGAGGTGTACGGGTGTCAGCGAGCGGATCGCCTCGAGCCGGTCAAAATCGATTTTCGGTTCCTTGACCATGTAGACGCCATGCGCCGTTCCAACGGAAACGGCCAGGGAGTCGACGCCGGTCTCCTCGACGAACCGCTTCGCTTCCTGCGGATTCGTGTACAGCTCTTCATCGTTATCGGTCTCGATGAAATCGGTCGTGCCGATCATGCCGAGCTCCGCCTCGACGGAGACGCCACGCGCGTGCGCAAACGCCGCGACCTCCCGGGAAATCCGGATGTTTTCTTCCAAAGGTTGCTCCGAGGCGTCGATCATGACGGATGTGAAGCCCGCTTCGATCGCCTCCTCAATCACGGCGAACACCTTGGTATGATCCAAGTGCAGCACGGCGGGAACCGTAATGTTCTCCGACTTCAAACGCAGGTAGAACTCTTCCGCGAATTCCTTCGGCGTGATGCCGTATCGTTCGAGCTCCTTTTGCGAAATCTGGCAGATGAACGGGGACTGGGCCCGCTGCGCCGCACGCAAGACCGCCTGGATGACCGGCGTGTAACGCGGAGAGAACGAACCGATCGCGAATTTGCCTTTTTCGGCCATGACGGAGGCTTGTTTCAAGGTTACGACATTGTGGGGCTTGTTTACGGAACCCATTGCTGATCACTCCTGGCTGTATATGAATGATGATAATAATGAATGCTCAAAAAACGGTGATTACCTATAAAGTTTCAACGTTACGATGGCCGACGCGCCGGCCCGGATCCGGAATCGCCCGTCCTGCTCCAATGCGATTGGCTCGGCGGCCTCTTCCTTCAGATTCGCGTAGAAGACGGCGGCCGGGCGCTGGGCCAAGCGGATGACCGCTTGCGTCGGTGTTGGAGCTACATTCCAAAATCGCACAATCCATGCCGTGCTCGCTTCGCCATCTCCCTCATGCCCACCACGCCCCATTCCCCTTCTCCGCCATGGTGGCGCCAGATCCGGGGTCACCATCCACCTCCGCCGGCCTAGCGGTCGCTTCGGTCGACGCGGTTCCTCGCCGGGCCGCTTCCGCGATACGTCCGACGCCGCCGTTCTTCCGCGCGGCCTCCCATGTCTCGCGGATCAAGGCGTAGTCGTCAGGCTCGAGCGGCTCCTTCGTCATGTCGAGATGACTGACATAATAGAGGGAAGGCACGCCCAATTCGGGCTGCAGCCGCACATAGTCCCGCCAGTCCGAACGGTTCGTGATCGGCCAATTGTCGGTGTCGATGATCGCCTCCGGACATCCGATGGCGGCGACCTTCGCGCGCAGCGTCATCGCCTGGATGACGTCCTTGCCGGTATTGATGTCGTTCAACCGGATCATATCGACCACATCGGCCAAATACGGATGCGGTGTATGCGACATCACGAGGGCGTCCGGCTTGGTCCGCTTCGCCTCATCGTGCAGGATCCACAAATAGCGGCGCATCAGCTCGAGGCCCCACTCGTCTCCGTACGCCCGGATGCCCGGCCCGCTCGGGATGCGTGCGGAGAAGTCGATCTTGAACCCGTCGGCGTCGTAGCCGTCCGCCGAGAGCATCAAGCGGACGGAAGCTCGCAGACGCCGTTCGAACGCCGGATTCGTCGGATCGAAGGCGATCGGCAGTCCCGCCGCATTGCGAATGCACTCCTCGGCGGGCAGGCCCTCGGGGTCCCATGCCTTCAGCCAGAGCAGCACCTTCTTGCCCTCCTCGTGCTGGCGGCGGATGAAGGCCGACAGGTCCGGCCACTTGTCCTCGTCGACGGCGTTCTCCCCGTACTGTGCCTGCCATTTGTCGTCCAGGACGACGATCCCCGGCGTGACCCCATTGCGGTCGAGCTCGGCTATAAACCGCTCGTACAGCTCCTGCCGGGCGTAGTGAGGCGCGCGATCCTGGGCGAGAGAGGCGACATAGCACTGCGAGCCCCAACCGCAGAAGATCGGCGATGTCCACCAGCCCGGCTTCTCTGCCGGCTGCGGCACGGGGACGAGGCTCGTCTCGCGGAGCGAACGCACGTGTGCGGCGAGCGCGCCATATTCGGTATCGGCGAAGTCGAAGCCGATTGCCGGCAGCGAGTACTCGCCGTTCACAGCCGTATGCCCTTCATAAGACAAAGTCAGGTGGAAGCCGAATTGGGCCTGATAGCTGTACTCGGTGAACCGGTTGTGACCTGGCTGGGCTTCGACGCCCAGACCGACCCAACCGCGTTCGCCCTCGAAGGCGAAGCAGAACGGCGGCGGCGTGAAATACCAGTCGCCCTTGCCCGGGAGCGGGACGCCCATCATGTCAATGACCGATCCTCCGGTCGGGGCGAAGTAGTTGATCTCCTGCCCGTTCGGTTCGGGATTGAACCCCCGCTTGAACCGCTGGCCGGACCAGAAAAAGCCTGAGCCCCAGCGCACATGTCCCGAATAATACCCGCCGAAATAATGCACCTCGGCGAGCCGACCTTCGCCGCGGACGGCCATCTCGTAGGTGAACCGGTTGGGCCGGCAGCGGAACCGGTACGTTTTCGCCTCCCAGATCGAGCTTTTCGCCTCGAGAGAGGCGACGCACCCTCCTGGCGTTTCCTCGATCCGCCATTCGCCCAGCCGTTCGACGGTATCGTCGCGCCCGGTGAGCGTATGGATGCTGGACGGCACGAACAGCTCCATCAGGACGTCTCCCTCCGCGTCCTCGACAACCACGAACGGGCGGTCTTGCGGAAAGGCCAGGGCATAGCGGTCTCCCTTGATGTACAGCCTGTCGTTCTCTCTAGTAATCTGCATGGTTTCGCTCCTCCCCGCTCTGCGGTTGCTCCAGCCGTTTCCCGGTTCAGCCCTTCGTGCCCGCCGAGATATTCATGCCTTCGATGAAATAGCGCTGGAAGAAAAAGAACATGGCGATGACGGGTGCCAGCGCGATCAGGGACGCCGCCATCAAGTAATGCCATTGCGTCAGCTCGGCGCTGCGAAACGCGGTCAGCCCGATCTGGATGTTGAACATCGACTCCTTGTTCACGTAGAGCAGCGGGCCGAGGAAGTCGTTCCAGGCACCCTGGAACGTCGTGATCGCGATGACGATGACCGCCGGCTTCGATAAGGGCACCATAATGCGGGCCCAAATGTAGAAATGGTTGGCCCCGTCGATTTTGGCCGCTTCTATCAAGTCCTTCGGAATGCCGAGGTAAAACTGCCGCAGCATGAAAATTTGAAACGCGCTTCCGAAAAAGCCGGGAATCGTAAGCGGCAAGTAGGTCCCGACCCAGTGCAGCTTCGAAAATAGGATGTATTGCGGAATCAGGGTACAAAAGCCGGGAATCATCATCGTCGCCAGCATAAGCGAGAACAGGAAATTCCGGCCGGGAAACTTGATCTTGGCGAAACCGTACGCGATAAAGGTGTTGGACAGCACATGCGAGCAAACGCCGACGGCGGCCAGAAACAGCGTATTGAGCGCATAGCGGCTGAACTTTCCGGTCACCCACGCGTGCACATAGTTGCTCCATTGAATCGAATGCGGATATTTCGTCGGCGGATAAGTCATAATCTCTTGAATCGATTTCAAGGAGGTCGACAGCATCCACCAGAACGGCGCGAGAATGATAATGCCAAGGCCAATCAGAATTAAGGTGAGGACGGTATTCACGATGCGCTTGCGTGTGCGCCGGCTCTGAAAATACCGGCCCGAGGAAGCGGCTGTCATGCTCATCGCTGATCCCCTCCTTCGTAATGCACCCATAGTTTGGAGAACGCCATGTTAATCAAGGTGAGCAGGATGACGACGACGAACAGGAACCACGCCATTGCAGTCGCATAGCCCATTTGGAACGATTGGAACGCCTTCAGGAACATGTGCAGATTGTAGAACAGCAGCGAATTCATCGGAGAGCCGGGCGTACCTTGATCCTGCACCATGACGTATCCTTCCTGGAAAATCTGAAACGCCCCGATCAAGTTCGTCACGAGCTCAAAAAAGATGACAGGCGTGATCATCGGCACCGTGACGTGCCAGAAACGCCGGAACGGGCTCGCCCCGTCGAGTTCGGCCGCTTCGTACAGATGGTCGGGGACGCCCTGTAACGCCGCCAAGTACAGCAGCATGCCGCCGCCGGCACCCCACAGCTTCATGAGAATCACCGCGGGCTTCGTCCAGTTCGGATCGGTCATCCAGGCCGGGCCGTCGATCCCGATCCACCCAAGCGGCATATTGACAAGCCCCGTTCCCGGGTTCAGCAGCATCATCCAGAGGTAGAATACGGCCACGCCTGCCAGGACGGACGGCAAGTAGAATACGGTCCGAAAAATTCGCATACCGGGAATTTTCTGATTCATCGCGACGGCGAGCAGCAGGGCCGCGAAAGTGGTCAATGGAACGTTGAACACGACGTAGAACAGCGTGTTCCGGAGCGACTTCCAGAACAGCGAATCGTGAAAAAACATATTGCGGTAGTTGCGAACCCCTACCCAATCCATCTGAGAGGTAATGTCGTAGTTCGTGAAGCTCGTATAGAGCGAGAAGAGCAGCGGGCCGAATGTGAACACCAGGAATCCGACGATCCATGGCAACACGAACACATATCCCCAGAGGGCATCCTTCCGCTCCAGCGACAGCTTGCGTTTTTTGACGGTCGTGTTGGACAAGCGAAACACCTTCCTTTCCAAGGGCTGGCCCGTTTTTTCCTTAGGTTAGGGGCCATGGCGGGAGAGAGCGGCTATGAACAAAGGAGGAGTGGTCCACAATCAACCACTCCACCGGGATTTCTTCGTTATCGCATATCAGCCGCCGTTTTGGGCGATCAGGTCGGAAACGTCCTTCTGCGCTTGGTCGAGTCCTTCCTTAGGCGTCTTCTTTTTGGTGAGAATGGCATCGTTCTGCGGATCGATCATCTTGAACATATCGGCCGCCGCTGCTGGACGCGTATAAACGCGCGTATCTTTCAGGTTGTCGACGGAAGCCTTGTACACCGGATCCTTGATCAGCTCGGGATCATTGGAGGCCTTCACGTTCGCAACGTTGTCATAGTTTTTGAGTGCCCAATACGTCTGGGCCTGGACGTCGGTCAAGTACTTAATGAATTCCCAGGATTCCTGAGGATGCTTCGCGCCGGCCGGAATTTCGGCTACGAAGCCGCCGCCTGTGCTCCAGTGGCCCGCCCCCGCCTTTGTTTCCGGGATGGGCGCCACGCCTACCTCCATGCCGTTGCCGAAGTCGCGTATTTGCGTCTGGAACGTGACCGCGTCCGGCCAAATGGCCACCTTGCCGGCGATGAACGGGTTCGCTTCTTTGCTGCCGAAGGCGGCTTTGAACTCGTCGAGATTTTTCTGGCCGATGCGGTCGGCATACCGGAGCACGTAGTTGTAGCCTTCGATCTTGGCCGGCGTGTTGATCGACGCCTTGCCCTTTTCGTCAAGGAAGCCCTTGCCTCCATCGAAGTTGACCGCGATGCTCTTCGCGTCGAAGCCTGCGAATTGCGGGGCGTAGCCGATGCGGGTATATTTGCCGCTCGCGTCTTTCTTATCGAGCTTCATGGCGACTTGCTCGAGCTCATCCCATGTGGTCGGGAATTTATTCGGATCGAGGCCGACTTCCCGGAACGCCGCTTTGTTGTAGAACATCATGCGCGTGTCGGTCGTGAACGGCAGCGCGTATGGATCGTTTTTAAAGAGGACGGTATCCCAGAGGTCTGAGCGGAAGCGATCCTTGACATCCTTATCCTTCGCCACGAACTGGGCCAAATTCGTGTTCTGCTTCTTCGCGGCGCGAAGTCCGGTTTCTTCGATGCTGTTGATGATGACGTCGGGCGGGTTGCCGGCCGCGGTTTGGGCCAGCGATTTGGTCCAAATGTCGCCATAGGGATAATAAGTATGTTTGACTTCGATTGTGCCTTGGTGCGCTTGATTGAAATCGTTGATGATCTTCTCGATGATGGGGCGGCGCGTTTCCGAGCCCCAGAACGTCCAGAAATCGAGCACGACCTTTTCCTTCGGCGCGGAGCTCACCGCCGGGGTGGGCGATGCAGCCCCGTTGTCCTTACTGCTGCAGGCGGAGAGCAGCATGCCGGTGGTCAGTGTTAAAGCAAGTGCGGCAACAACGGTCTTTCTCCCTTTTTTCATCCCATAGACCTCCCATTTTATAACTAAACATCAATCCCACACAAATATGACGGATTGTTAAAAATGAACCGCTTACAATGTGGGTTGTTGATATTTATACCTCAGTTATATTCCAAACCAGTCACAATGTCAACCTATTTTTTGAGGTATTATTAACGTTTTGACGATTTAGTATGCCTTTTTCTTGGAGTTTTATGCATGTTTTCGCTGAAAACGGTAAGAAACCGTCCTACGGACGGCCCTTGGCGTTGGCGTTCAGTTAGGTTGCCCCTAACAGGTTTGGGCCGGTTTGGAACGCATCGAGTCGAATAGTAAGCCTAACTTGCGTTATTTATAAGGTGCGCTTTACAAATAACCGAAGATAGCCTTACAAACCGGCGAAATCCGTCAAAATGACGTGAAAATAGTTAAGGTACCCGTCTTAATTGTAAACTTCGGCTTACAACTTCGAAGCTGGAGTGAAGACGATGCAGCAGTCGTATTGCTTAACAAGGGATACCCCTTAGCGCTCTGTACAGTAAAGAGCTTAGGATCAGGCCTGAGGCGCATCCAGCGCGTTCATCGCGACGGACAAGCTGGCCAGATCACCGACCGCTTCCCCCAAACCGGCGGGAACGACCCGGCACACTCCCAAGCTGAGGGGCAGCGCCTCCTCGGTGAGCGTCTGCAGGACGATCGGCTCCAGCAGCGGCTGCTGCCTCGCGTAAATGCTCCCAATGACGATCCGCTCCGGATTCAGGATGTCGACAAGCAGGGCTAGCCCCTGTCCCAGCTTCTTCCCTACGATCCGGAAAATGTCCAACGCCAAAGGGTCCCCTTCCCGGGCCGCCATGCCAACCTGCTGGGTCGTCAGAACTGCCAGATCGGCAGGCGTACGGCAGAACGCCGGGGCTTCCCCTCGGGCTATCGCCTCCTGCACGCGGCGCCGCGCGAGCTGGGCTATGCCGCCGCCGCTGCAGAAGCCCTCGAACGAGCCGGCCTTCCCATAGCCGACCGGACCTTCGTCCTCGAGACGGATGTGGCCCACTTCGCCGGCCATGTCGTTCGTTCCCGCGTACAGCCGGCCGTCCAGGATCAAGCCCGCGCCCATGCCGGTTCCGAAGGTGAGGAACACCATGTTCCGGGTACCTCGGCCGGCGCCCCACTTCCATTCGGCCAAGGCTCCTGCGTTGGCGTCGTTCTGCAGCCCGACCGGTACCCCGAACCGCTCCCGCAGCGGGGTCACGGCATCGATCCGGTCCCAGCCCGGCAGATTGGGCGGCGACAGGATCAGGCCCGCACGGCTGTCCAGCGGTCCCCCGCAACTGATGCCGATCGCCTGTAAGCGGGCTTCGGGATGCTCCTCCAGCAGGGCGGCCAGGGACGAGCCGAACCGATCCAACGCCTCGAACGGCGTGGACGGAGTGGGGAATTGGTGTTTGGCCGCGATCTCGACGGATTCTCCGTCCGCTCGGCCTAGGGTAACGGCGCATTTGGTCCCGCCTATATCGACTCCGCCTAACCATCTCATGATGCGAAAAACTCCTGTTCCAGCATGATGCAGAGCGCATGGTAGATGGGCAGATGGCGCTCCTGAATATCGGGCGTGCGTTCATACGGGACACAGATTGCCACGTCGCACAGCGCCCGCATTCGACCTCCGGAGCGGCCGGTCAGTCCGATCGTGCGGAGCCCGAGCGCCTTGGCAACGCGCAGTGCGTGGAGCACGTTGGTGGAGTTGCCTGACGTACTAATCCCGACCAGCACGTCGCCCGGCCGTCCATAGCCATATACTTGCTGGGCGAAGACGAGGTCCGGCGCCGCGTCGTTCGCAAACGCGGTCGAGAGCGCGGTGTGGCTCACCAGCGAAATCGCGGGCAGGGCCCCCTGCAAGGAATCGGCGATATAAGCGGCTGAGCCCTGGTCGATCTCGGTCAGCTTCTCCCGGAAATCGGCGGGTACCGGACGCTGCAGCAGAAAGCCCTTCATCAGCTCGCCCACGATATGCTCGCAATCCGCGGCGCTCCCTCCGTTGCCGCAGAGCAGCGTTTTGCCGCCGCCGCGGAACGAGTCCTTCAGGATGCCGAACGCTGACAGGATCTCATCGCCGCAGGCCTGCTCTAGCTCTGGATATTTCGCATACAACGTTTGTAAAGTTGCCTTCATCGATTATCCCTCATTCCGTTTTTTTGAGCGGGCATACGGTCACGCGCACGCCCTGCTGCTCGATCTCGCGCAGGATCGCCGCGTCGGCCAGCTCGCTCGTAATCACTTGATCCACGTCGCGGAAGGCCGCGAACGAGACGAAGGCGTGCTTGACGAATTTACTGTGGTCGGCCACTACGACGACGCGCTGCGCCGCCTTGATCATCGCCCGCTTCACTTGCGATTCGTACAGGTCCGAGCTGGTAAACCCTTTGCGCAGCGAAATACCCGACGTCCCGAGGAACGCATAATGGGCATCGTACTTCTGCAGCTCGTTCTCCGCTTGCGGCCCGACCAGACACATCGACTTCCGGATCAGCTTGCCCCCGAGGAGGAAAATCGAGCGGTCCTCATTCGCGCTGCATTCCTCCGCGATGTCGATGCCGTTCGTGACGATCGTCAGGTTGGAGACGTTCCTCAGATGGCGTGCCACACACCAGGTCGTCGACCCGGAATCCAGGATGACGTTCGTGCTCTCCTCCACGAGCGCCGCCGCGGCCTTGGCGATCGCATCCTTCTCCTCGTAATACTGGAACTTCCGCTGCTGTACCGGCGGCACGATTGCCATCGCTTGCTGCCATTCCACCGCCAGCACGGCGCCGCCGTAATTTTTCTCCAGGATGCCCTCCTGCTCCAGCTGCATCAGGTCCCGCCGGATCGTCTCCTCGGACACGTTGAACGCTTTGGCGAGATCGGCGACTTTCACGCTTCCTTCCGCCAGCAGCAGTTCCTTGATTTTGTTTCGGCGCTGAGGCGCAATCATGCTTGGTCTCCTCTCTTATACTTTCAGCGGACCTGGACGACCCCCGTGTTCCAGCCGCTCAGGGACAGACGCCGCGAGACGGGAGGAACCCCGCTCCACTCCACGGCCACCGTTCGGCTCTCACCCGGGAGCAGGCTGAAGCCGTTGTCCGAGAAATAGGCGTAGCCCTCCGCCTCGAGCGGCCGTTCCTCCTCGAGCCGCAGCTCGACCGCGGCGGGGCCCCCGGCGTGGGATAGCTCCAGGCACCATGACGTACTTCCCGTCTCGCGCCTCGTGATCGCCACGGCCGCGATGGGCAGATCGAGCAGCGGCTGCAGATCGTCCGTCCTGCTGAATGTGTAACGGTTGTCCGCGACAAGCACGCCCGAGGCGTCCGTCAGGTCGACAGACAGGAAGAAGAGCTCTTCCCGCAGCTGTGCCAGCTCGAAGCCGACCATTCCCACCCGGATCGGCTTGCCAGCCGCCGGCCGACAGGCCTTGCGGCCTTCGGCGTACACGGTGCCGTCCGACCCGGCGATGCTCCAGGCGGCTTCCCAGCCTTCCTGCGGCGCCGGCTCGTCGCTGACCGCCCATAGTTCGGCGGCGAATGCCGGCTCGCCCGCCCACGCCTGCTTGGCGAAACGCGCCGTAACCGACACGGATCGATACGCTCGGGCCACTGCGTAATACGCCGGCTTCGGATGGGCATAATAATCGATCGCCGATGTGCAGTACGCATTCGGATAAGGCTCGTTGAACTGCCAGGGGAGCGAACCGCTGTTCTGCCCCTGCCGGCGGCGGTTGGCTTCGATCGCATAGCGGAGCCCCTCCGCCTGCAGCGATTGGCTCGCCCGGATCATCGTGTCGATGTCCTGAATCCGTCCGCCGAAAGCGCCCTGCACGAGCGGCTCGTTAATCCACCAAGCCCCGCGGTGGAAGTAAACGGGGTTGTCCTTGCTGGGCGGCCATTGATGGGAGGGGTGAATCGTCGCGTCCAGCGCCCTCCGGTTCGTCATCCCTTCCACCCCGAATTCGCTGTGGAGGAGCGAGGCGGCTCGGTTGTACAGCTCGTATTGGCCGGTCAAGCCTTGATGTTCCCAGGGGCCGTGAACGTCGTGCATCCCGTCCGGATCTTCATCGGCATTCTTGAGGCTGTTCATGAACAAGCGGCCGCTCGGAGACGTCGGCAGCCAGAGGGCGCCCGGATGAAGACGCTCGACCGCCTCCTTCAGCACACACAGCACCGGCTCGTCATCGTCCAGCGGCACGTCGCCCGGCCCTGTCAGCTCGTTGCCGCCGCACCAGAGGACGAGCGAGGGATGGTTGCGCTTCCGCGGGATGATCGCCTCCGCCTCCCCCGCCATCATCTCCAGGAATTCCGGGGCCGCACTCGGCCGGTTCGCGATGCCCGAGCTGGACTGAATGAACTCCTGCCAGACCATGATCCCGTAGCGGTCGCAGAGCTCGTAGAACGACTCCCGCTCGATCAGGCCGCCGCCCCAGACGCGCAGCATGTTCACCCCGGCGCGCCGGGCCAGCCGCAGCAGCCGCTCCAGCTTGCCGCTCCGCGGTACGCCATACATGACGTCTAGCGGCACCCAATTCCAGCCCTTAATGTAAATGCGCCGCCCGTTCACGACGAGCGTATACGGCCGTGCCGTCCCGTCCGGGGAGTCGTTCGCCTCGAACCGCACGTCCCGGATGCCGAACGCGATGGTTCGCACGGCGGACAGAGTCTCCTCCGGGATGTCGTCTTCCTCCGGTCGTACGACCTTGACCGAGATCTCAGCCTCGTAGAGTGCGGCATCCCCGGCGGAGCCGTCATCCCCTTCTTCGCCATGCGCCGACCCGCCCGGCCACCAGAGCCGCGGACGGGCCAGCTCGATCCGCGTGTTCAAGCATGTCGTCCCTATGGCGACGGCATGCCAAGTTCTGGCCGAGGCGACCGGCTCCCCTCGGAACCGAATGAGCGTCTCGACCTGAACCGTCAGCGCCGATACAGCCGACAAAGCGGTCGAGACGGAGAGCTCGGCCGCTTCCCGGTCCGCCGTGAGCTGCGGCCGGACGTACACATCCTCGATCCGCACCGGGCCTGTGACCTCCAGGAAAACCGCGTCCCAAATGCCCTGATGGATCATACGGGGGCAGAAATCCCACCAGTACGTCATCCGGCTTTTGTGCGTGCGAACGTATTCGGTTTTGCTCACTTGCGGCTGCTCGTCCGGGGCCTTCTGGATCACGACGGCCAGCAGATTGTCACCTCCGTACTGCAGCTCCTCGCTCACCTCAAACGCGGCGGGGGTGAACATGCCGGTATGACTCCCGAGCAGCTTGCCGTTCAGGTAAACGAGCGCCTCATAGTCGATCCCCTCGAAACACAGCTGGATTCGCCGGCCACGCAGGGTTTCTTCCACAGTGAACGTCTTCTTGTAGATCCATGTCCGCTGCGGCACCCATTCCACCAATAAACTGTTGCGCTCGAACAACGGATCCGGCGTTTCCCCGTTCCGCCACAGATCGTGCAAGACGGTTCCAGGCACCGTCCCTTTCCGCCACCACCGGACGTCCTTCGTATCCGGCTTCTCCGCGTGGCGCCAGATCCAATCCTCGCCGATGAAATCCTTCATTAACCAGTCGCTGCCGTTCAGCTCGATTCTATACGTCATCGCCCGGACCCCCATCTTCGGCAATCGTGATCAAGGCTTCTGCTAGCTGGCCAAAGCGGACGCCATCCGCGGTCAGCTCCACGGCGATCCGTGCCCGGCGTACCGGAGCGCCGATCGGGACGACTCTCAGCGCCAGCTCCCCCGACGTGCGGGCCGCCAGCTCCACCGCGGCTTTTCCTGGCTCTCTCCGCCACCGGGGCGGGAGAACGAGCTCAATCTCGACGAGCGCGGGCCGCGGAAACGGGTTCCTTACCTCCACGAGCAGTTCGACAGGTTCTCCGCTCCTCACTACGGATTGATAGGGCACGATGCGGGCACCGGTCCCTTCCGCTCCGAAATCGACGCGCTCCAGCGGGAGCAGCTCCCTGTGCAGCCGCTCCAGAGCGTCCCCCCGCTCGGTTAGCTCATCGAAGTAACCGCTGCCGGTCCAGAGCGGATCCCAGTGTCCGGTGAGGATCACATCCGGCTGAAGCGAAGCGTACAACGCGGCGCTTCGCGCATAGTCCCCCGCGTCGAACCGGTTTTTGTACACATAATTGTAGAGCAGCCCTTCGCCGCCTTGATATTGATCGCCCGCAACCAGCACCTTGCGACCGTCCACCTCGAGGGCGATCGCCACCGCGTACCGGGTATGGCCCGGCAGGGGATACAGCGTGAACTCATATTCCTCCCAACGGATCGGGATGCCGGTCGGCAATTCCCGGTCGACGTCGATCGGGTCGTACCAGAGGCATGGCAGGTCATACCGGTCCGGGCGGCGCAAAATGTCCGAGAATGTACCCGCGGCCCATACTTGCGTGCCCTCCTGCTGACGCAGGAGGTTGAAGCCGGCAACATGGTCGTCGTGATAGTGCGTGGGCACGACCACGTCCACACGGGTGACCCCGTATTGCCTTTTCAGCGTGCCGAGTGTGTAGAGCCAAGGCCGACGGGACGCCCGGTCCGTCTCCGTCGACACCCCCGTGACGAAGTCGTAGCCGAAGTCGAAGAACAGCGCCTGCCCGCTCTCCGACAGCAGCACGTAATAGTACGCCATGCCCGTCCGGTTGCGAAGCAGGTGGGGCGTAACCGCCTCGAACGGCTGCTCGCGCAGCAGGAACAGCCGAGGGTTGTGCTGCCGGTACCGCATCAGCTCGCGCAGCCGGTCAATCAGGGGAGCGACCGCTTCCGCCGGCCGGTCCATCGGCTCCCCGTGCGACGGCAGCAGCCGATCGGGGCCTCGGTCGAGCAGATCCAGCAGCGAAGCGACCGTAGCCGGCAAGCCTTCCCCGCCGTTGTACGTCCATTGCGTCGCCGCGAGCGACCACAGCTTGCCCGGGCCCGCGATCAGATCGCCGGTGAAGGCGCAGACGCGCCCGTCGATCCGCGCCATCAGGCTGATCGAGCCGATCGTGTGTCCCGGGGTCGGGACGATCGTCCACTCGATCCCGGCGAAGGTGCGGGTCTCGTAATCCTTCAGCGTTCCCGCGATCGGCACCGGGTCGAGCAGCGAGAACCGTTCCTGACGGACGTTGTAATTGTTCAGAACCTGGCGCGCCTGCCAGATCGCGTCCACTTCCGCGAACAGCTCCTGCTCCATATGCGGGACCCAGATCGGGATGCCGGCCTCCGCCGCGCGGGCAAGTCCCTGCCCCTGATCGCGGTGATGGTGCGTCATCAGAATCGCGCTCACCCGGCGCACGCCCAGTTCGGCGAGCCGGTCCAGCACCCCGCCGCTGCCGAAATCGATCAGGACGGCCTCTTCGCCGTTCCGGACGACGTACACCAAGCAGGTGTCGGGGTAGAGAAACAACTGGTCGGATATAGCCTGCATGCGATTAGTCCCTCCTCGTGGTATGCCTTATTCGCCGCTCAGGACGCCGCGATACAGTGCTCGGAGCGGCTCCTGCAGCGGAACGTAGCCTTCTTCGAACAGCTGGCGGTACCGGCTGTGCGCCTGCGGCTGGGGCTGCACCGACCGCACCTCGCCCGCCGATGCGGCCGCCGCGGCGGCCTGATCCACGTCGGCGTACAGGCCGCAGGCGACGCCGGCCAAGAGCGCCGCACCCAGCAAGGCCGCTTCCGGCCGCTCCGGTTGGCGAAGCGGGCAGCCGGATACGCTCGCCTTAATCTGCAGCCAGGCGGGGTTGTGGGTGCCTCCCCCTGTGACGATCAAGTCCCGAATCGCGGCACCGGTCGCCTGTTCTCCGGTCCGGCGAATCCATTCCAGCTCGTAAGCGGTGCCTTCGAGCACCGCCCGCAGCAGATCGCCCTGCCCGTGATCCGCGGTGAGGCCAACGAAGGCCGCCCGGGCTCGGCCATCCGGCCGCGGAGCTCCGCTGCCCGTCAGATAGGGGAAGAACAAAATCCCGGTCGGACCGGCCGCCGGGTCGAACCCGGCAAGCCGCTCCAATATGCGTTCGTAATCGAGCGCCGGCTCGGACAATACGGAGCGGAACCATTCCACCGCTCCTCCTGAAGCCGACAAGCCGCCCATCCAAAAGTACCGGCCCTTCGCCGGGTGGATGCCGAAAGCGAGTCCCGACATGCGATCCTGCGCGGTCAAAGCCCGCTCCGGCAGCACGCCAACCAGAGTCTCGGCCGTACCCATCGAATCCATGACCTGGCCCGGATTCACAACTCCGACTGCCAGAGTGGCCGCCACATGGTCGTGACCCGCTATCGTTACCGGGAGGCCGGCGGGCAACCCGAGAGCCGTCGCGGCATCCGGATGAATGCTGCCGACGGCTGAACCGCTCGGGATCGCTTCCGGGAAGAGCGATGGCTCCAGGCCGAAATGACGGACCCAGTCGCGGTCCCAGTCGCGGCGATCGAGGCGGAACGCATAAGTCCGGGCTGCCAGCGTATAATCCGTCGCCATCCTGCCCGTTAACCTGTAGGCCACGTAATCGGATGCCGAGAGCCACATGGAGCCGGAGAGCGCCCCGGGGTCATTCTCCTGCAGCCAGAGCAGCTTGGCCAGCCCGTGCTTGAAGCTCGGGTGCAGCCCGTGGGCGGCGAAGCGCTCCGCCAGGTCGCTCTCCGCTGCGATTCGCTCGGCCTGCGTTACCGCGCAGCGGGAGTACCAGGGAAGGAACGGCGAGCGGGCCCGGCCGGAATTCGGATCGACCAGCAGCCCGGTCTCGGCCATGCTGGCGATGCCGATCGCGGCAATCGCCCTCATATCCGCGGGATGGCCGGTTGTATCCGTACAGTCGCCGCCCTGTTCCGTGATTTCGCGGATTAAGCGCACGACGCTGGTCCAGAGCCGTTCCGGGTCGAAGTACGCCCAGCCCCTGTCCGTATAGACCTCGGTCTTCGTCTTCGCGAGCTTCAGCAGGTCGCCCCTCTCCGAGAATAACGCCGCCTTGCAATGGGTAGTTCCGATATCGAGCCCCAGGAGAGTGCTTCCGGTCGATTTCATCCGATCGCCTCCGACATCTGCCGGGCGACTTCCTCCATCCCCAGCCGCGGGCTTGACAGAAATTTCGGCTGCAGCTCCTCAGGCAGCGCCGCGACCACCCGGGCCATCGACGCTTGCGCGAGCACAACCACATCCACCTTCCCGACCAACTCTAACAGCGCTTTCGCGAGGATGCGGTCGTGCCCGTCCCGGTCCCCGCTGATCAGCCGCTCATACGCCTCCTCGGCTAGCGCCGGAGTCAGCTCGATCGGACTGCCGAGCTCTTCCGCCTTCCGTTCCAGCAACCGAAACGTCGGGTTCAATGTCGTGGGCATCGTAGCGGCGACGCCGATCCTCGTCCCGCGGTGAACGGCCGCTTCCGCCATGGCCTCGTCGATTCGCAGCACGGGAACTTGCATGATGAGCCGGGCCGCTTCCGCCAACTCGCCAACCGAGGAGCAGGCGCTCACTATGCAGGCGGCGCCCTGCTGCTCGGCGAACCGCGCATACGCGAACCAGCGCTCCCTTACATCCTCGATCCGGCCGCCATTGCGGAGCAGCTCAGGGAGAATGGAGTCGTCTACGAAGTTGAGGACGTCGCAGTCCGGCAGCAGTTCGGCGGCCAGCGCTTTCAAAGGATCTACCGTTACGGGAGTCGTATGGATAAATGCCAATTTGGATTGAGTCATCTTTGTATCGCCCTCCAACTCAAACACAAACCCACAGCCATTTTTGCATTGTTGCCGATCTAGTGGGGTGTTGATCATTTCTTTTCATTATATTTCTTGAAAACCACATCAGTCAACATTATTCAACACAAGATCACGCAAAGGAACTACAGTCCCCAAATGCGTCGAAACCAAATAAAAACAAGGTCAGGCTTATCCTTTCATGCCGACCTTGTTTGTTGTATTTTTTGGTATTCCTCCTAGGAATGAAACAAAAAATCATGGAGTTGATCGAGTAACGGCTGGGGCTGTGCCGCAATATACGAGGCATGATCCCCACTCACCACTACAAGCTTGCTATGAAGGAACTTGGCCATCTCATGAGCGTATTCCGGGCGAATGATATCCTTGTCTCCCATCACAAGCAGGACAGGTGCAGTAATTTGTTGCAGCTGCGCCGGTTCTAGAAAATCCTCTTTATTTCCTCGGTTCGCCATCTCAGCGCCTTTGGCAATAAGCTTTGACCAATCCTCGGGATGCGGAGCTACACGTTCGTATTCTTGCCTCATCTCGGATGGAAAAGCTTCTGCCGAAGCATGTTTAAGGCCTTCAACAATATAAGGAAAATAGCCATCCATACTATAAACCGTTGAGGCTAGCACCAGTCTGCGGATAAGGTGCGGATACAACTTAGCTAGCTGCAGCGCGATTGTTCCGCCTGCGCTATAGCCAAACACGTCCGCTTCAATGATCTCTAGTTGACTCAATAGATCAGCGGTATCATGGGCCATTTGAGCAAAACTTAAGGGACGATCAATGTCTGCGGTATGGCCATGGCCTTGCTGTTCAATTAAAACTACCTGGCGGTGCTGAACCAGGTCTGGCAACAGGGGGTAGAACATGCTCGCAGTTGCAAACTGACCATGCAGCATAATGAGCGGTTTGCCGCTACCGTGGATTTCATAATACATATGGAGTCCATTAACCTTCTTATAACCGCTTTTTGGATTATTCATGATTAGCCTCCTTTATGCGCTAGTGTGTTTGTGCAAGAAATACTATAGTAACCTCGACTGCGGATTATGGGTACTAGCATTTTAATTGTACAATAATGATTGTTTATAAGTTTCTTTTGTATTGCTATCTTTCATGAAGTTCCTATCGATGTCTACTCCAGTATACGGAATCGACCTAGTGCTCAATAGCGATTGGACTTCGACAAGTCGGCGGTTAACCGGATGACGGTCATCGTTCTAAAAAATAAAAACACGGCGATCACAGGATGGAGCGAGGCCAACCAGCCGATATCCGACCTAAACATGGCGCTCAGGGCGATCAGAATGATCATCCCGATCAGCATGCCGGTTTGAGCGCGAAGGGCCGCAGGCAGACGACCGATGAACGCCGTTACGAGCATAAGGACAGGAATAATCGAGATGTACACGGCAAAGCTTGAATGACCGGTCCAATGCTTCGCATCCTCAAACAAGGCCATACCGGCGATTAGCACCTGAACGACAATTCCAACGGCAAAAATCCATGCCAGCCATTTAAAAATTACAAGCATCTTAGTAACCATGTTCATTGAGTTAAATCCTCCCTTACTTTCCCTTTTGAAGTTTGGAGGAAATTCGCGCCTGTCACGCCCAAAATAATGAGACCGGCTCCAACGAGGTGATAATACTCCAGCTTTTCCCGCAGAAACACGACGCCACCGGCAAGCGTCACAAGCGTAGCCAAATGATTGAATACGCTGAGCTTTGTTGCTTCCATTTTGGAAAAAGCGAAGTTGGATAACCATGAAGTCACCAGTGTAGACAAGATGCCTAGATAGAGGATGGACATCACGAACAACGGATTTTGAAAGGGGACGTAAAACGTTCGGAGCGTTCCCTCTGAAAGGTGTTGAATGACGGATAAACTGTTGAAGAAAAGGAACCCGATCACGAGCATCACGATCGTCAAATCCGTTGCCCTGAATGTTTGGGCCAGCTTTCGGGCTAATACACTATAACCTGCGAGAGAAAGGACAGAGAGTAGAATAAGCATCGATCCTTTGATATTTGCCGTTTCAAATTGGAAGCCTTTTCCGACGAAAATATAAACGACGCCCGCTACCGATATTAAAGTAGATCCTTTTTGCCATACATTGGATGGCTCGTTCAAGAAATAGTGCGCCAAAACCATCGTAAAAATCGGAACCGTCGCATGAATAATTCCCGCCTCCGACGAAGTCGAATACACCATACCGAATGCCTGGAAGGCAAAGAAAAGCGCAGGATAAAACACGGCTAACGGCAGGATCGAAAGCACATCTCTCAGCTTGACCTTCAGCTTCATCCATCCGAACGAAACCGCAACGATTATAGCCGCGACTGATACGGTAAACCTGTGAGCCAGCGTATCGATTGGACCCACTTCGGCTAAGGCCGTCTTGACGAACATAAAGGACAATCCGACGATGCATGCATTGGCAATGGCTGCGAAATAAGGCTTCAACCGAGTAGTTTGAATCATGACCTTCACTCCTCACTTCAAATGGATGGAATCGCAGTTTTCTCAAAATCTATCGAATTTGTCCGTGCAAGGAGTTACAATGAGGAAAAGTATGATCTATACCGGTATAGATCTAATAATGAGGAACCTGTCGTGTACAAATATCAAATGATGTTTAATGAAATGGAAAGAAAAATGGAACGCCGCATCTTCAAAGAGGGAGATAAAATTCCCTCGATTCAAACCCTGGCCGAACAGTATGGCTGCAGCAAAAGCACCGTCCTCCGCATGCTCTCTGAGCTTGAAAAGCGCCATATGATTTATTCAATCCCCAAAAGCGGCTATTACGTGGTCAAAGGGAAACATGGAGACGAAGGAGCGGCATCTTCGATCATGCTCGATTTTGCAGCTTCCACACCGGATCCTGACGTGTTTCCTTATTTGGACTTCCAACAATGCATCAATAAGGCGATCGATACGTACAAAAACAACTTGTTTCGTTACGGCACCCAGCAAGGGCTCCCGTCCCTGATTCGTATCGTTCAAAAGCATCTCGCCAGCCACCAGGTGTTCACGAACGAGCGTAACATTGTCATTACGTCCGGCATTCAGCAAGCGCTTTTCATCCTGAGTTCCATTCCTTTTCCTAATGGGAAAAAGAAGATCTTGGTAGAACAGCCCTGTTATCATCTGTTCATCGCGATTCTGGAAACTGGGAATATACCCGCTGTCGGCATCCAAAGAACGGCGGAAGGAATCGATTTGGAGGAATTGGAAAGGATCTTTCGCACGGAGGATATTAAACTGTTCTATACGATGTCACGGTTTCAAGTCCCGCTAGGAACCGCGTACTCCAGGCAGGAGAAACAAAAAATTGTGGAGTTGGCACGAAAATACGATGTACTGATCGTCGAGGACGATCATTTGGCCGATTTGGAGCAGGACCGGAAAAGAGACCCCCTGTTCGCCTATGACACCTCCTCTCATGTCATATATTTAAAAAGCTATTCCAAAGTCATCTTTCCCGGCCTGCGCATCGGGGTGGCCGTTATTCCGGATGCACTGGTTGAAATATTTGTCCGATACAAAAAGCTTCAAGATATCGATAGCTCCATGCTGTCGCAGGGCGCCCTGGAAATCTATCTGAAGAGTCGCATGTTCGAACGGCACAAGGAGAAAATTCGCAGCTCCTATGCCCGCAGAGCCTCCATTATGGCTACTTGCTTGAAAGAACATGCCGGGAGGAGCAACGGGCTGTTCACCTTTTACCCACCGGATCAGCCCAGCATACACACTCACATCAGCCTGCAAGCCAGAATTCCTCTCTCTCTTCTGCTCGCTCGGCTCCAAAAACAGTCCATTCTACTAGAGCCGATTGACAAGCATTATTTATCCTCTTTTCCAAAAGCAAACGTGTTAAAGCTAAACGCTTCCCAGGTCAAAGAAGATGAGATAGCCGGGGGAATTGCGAAAATCGCGGAAGAGCTTCGGCGAATCTAAAAACGAGTCCTCTTTGTCGGAGGACTCGTTTTTATAACTCGTGCTTGAAATGGAATTGTCTCATGATCGTTAGAAGCAGCTGGATGCTGGTTTCCATCGATTCCATTTGCTGCTCCGGAACGTGTTTCAGAATTTCGGCACAGCCTTTGATCATCTTCTCATGAATTTTATTCAGTACCGAAAGTCCATTGTCGGATAGCCGGATTAACACCTCTCTGCGATTATCCGGATTCAATTGACGGTCTATTAACCCATTCTTGACGAGCAAATCCAGTGTGCGTGTAAGGGTCGAAGGTTCGACGCCCAATCTCGCTGCCAGCTCGCCGTGCTTGAATACATTCGTGCCGATATCCATCACGATATGAACTTGTCTGGGCGTCAAATCATCGATGAAGGACTTGTCCGATACCAGAATGGTAGACTTGACTAAGATCTCATTGAACAGCTCGCCCAAAAGGGAAGGATTCATTGCGCTCACCGGCCATTGTTTTTCCATATTATACAGCGGAAATATGCATTTATGCAACAATTGCAATTTGGGACTATTGACATTCAAAAAGTCATATGCATAATTGTATTTATACATATTTTATCACTATACAACATTTAGTGCGTTGAGATGAGGAGGACCTTCATGATCAAATATATCCAGCCGGTGAATAAGGACTCATTCAAGCCCATTTATAACCAAATTCGGAGGGATTTCGGCCTTGTCGGAGACATCTTCAAGATGCACTCCCCTTCTCCTCTTCTGTTGGCAGCCGTCTGGTCGGGATTAAGAGAGACGCAGCTGGTAGGCGTTGTGCCCCGGGATGTAAAAGAAGCCATTGCCGTAGCGGTATCCAAACTCAATCAATGTCCATTCTGCGTGGACGCCCATAGCGCCATGCTCATCGCTGCCGGCAACAAGGACGTGGCTAAGAAAATTAACAGTAACTCGGTTCATGAAATCGCAGACAGCAAGATGAGGGCGATGATTGAGTGGACACTCGCGACACGTTCACCCGGTTCTCCGCAACTTATCAATCGGCCGTTTTCTGATCAAGTTGCACCCGAAATCATCGGAACGGTCGTGATCAACAACTATATCAACAAAATGATGGATGTACTGCTGAATCAGTCGTTCATCCCGAAGCATACTTCTTTGAGAGCCGCCCTTTTCAAGACTAGCGCCGTTTATTTGTCGTCCACCGTGAGAAGAAGCAAACAACCTGGAGAATCGTTACCGTTTTTGCCCGACGCCCCCTTGCCGGAGAATCTCCGCTGGGCAGGATCCAATCGCATCATTAGCCGAGCATTCGCAAGTCTCGCCGCCGCCACCCATGCAGCGGGAGAGAGCGTTCTGGACGATCGTGCTCGCGAGGTTGTAATCGGGTATTTGGATCATTGGGACGGCAAAGATCCTGGAATTAGCCGAAAATGGGCGGAGCAAGCCGTCGAAAGTTTGTCCGGGCCTTCGCGGATCGCAGCCAAGCTCGCCCTGCTTACCGCCCTTGCTCCTTATCAAGTGGATGAGGAACTGGTGCACGTATTCCGAGCCGCCTATCCGGAAGACATACAGCTTCTTCATCTATTGTCTTGGGCCAGTTTTACGGCCGCTTGCAGAATCGGAACGTGGTGCGGGTCAACTATTGCATAACCGACTGAAGAACATGATGCAGCCAGTCCTCGGAGCGAGGAAAATCGGAATAATTATGGATGGCACCTAACCGCTCGTCGTCGGGATCGACACCGAGCGTCTGCAGCAGAGCGTAATCCTGCAGCCCTTCAGCGAAAATTTCCCACCGGATGGAATCGACAGGGCCATCCTCCCCCGGATAGACGACGAACGCATCGCCGTATGGGAGCTTTTTTTGACCGGCGGCTCCATCGGTATAAGGATCAACCAGCTGTTGTCCCTCGCAATATCGGTACCAATAATTGTAGCCCCAATGCAGAAAACCGAGCGTACGCAACCGATAAAACACCAGCCCCTGCATCCGCACTTTGATCAAGGGCGTGTCGAACAGTCGGTTGATGTAGCGTCCTCGCGGAATGACACAGTAGTACACCCAATGCGGGATGCGCTTCTCGACAAAGGCGTTGGCCGATCTGGCATCCGGTATGATGGCATCCATCAGACCAATGGCCGCCGAGGTATTTTTGTAAATAGCGTCGACGACCTTCATCCATGGGGCAAGCTCCTTCAACAGGTCTCTTGATTTCTTGTAGTTTTCGATCTCCTTCGGCTCGTCGGATACATGAAAAAACGATTGCTCCAAGATCCCCTCCTCAAGCAAAAACCGTTTGAATTCCGGCAAAAGTACGCTTAGGAAGTGGCGGTAGATCTCTCCCCCGCCGTCCAAATCCTCCGGAAACAGCAACTCCATGCTGCCATTCCTCTCCGTATAAATCCGTGTGGGCGTGCTCATCCTTCCACCGGAAGAACCATACGACCACAAATGCGTCCATTCAAAACGTTCAAATCCAAGCTCTTTCGCCAAATCGACAAACTTGCGGACCCGCTCCCAGTCGAAAGAGTACTTTCCCGGCTCTTCCGTTACTATTAGAAGCTGCGGAGGCCTTTCCATAATCTCGGGGGAGCGGATATTGAACAGAGGCACATAGATGGTGTCGCACCCATGATCAACCATGTTTTTGAGATATTTGGCGATCCATTCGAAGCTTTCATCCCCGAAGGGCCGCTGGCCGTACCAGTCGTAAATACAGTCTGCGTTCCACCAATGGGTGACTGGAAAGCTTCGGCGCTTACCGATGATTACGGATTTCACCTCGATGTCGGCGGACAAATTCATCGTCTCGGTGAAGGAGGGACTGCTGAAGCTTACCGTGATGCGGTATTGTCCCGGCTTGACTCGTTCAGGAATCTGAACGGTTATCCAAAACGCCTGATTCGTGAAGGCGCTGATTTTGGCGTGCCGATCGGGATAGAGGGGGTCGGGAACAAAGCCGGGAATGTAAGCCGAGCCGTCGAGCTCTTCCAACGGAACGTCCTCCGACAAATAAGCTTGCGGAACCCAGCCGACGCGCCTCACCTGAACGCCGATTCCATTAGGAGCTTCCGCTTCGCACTCCACTTGCAAGGAGAGCGGGCGGTTGTTTTTCAGACAAGCCTGAAACGAGATTCGAGCATTTCTTGCCGTTGTGAGCGACAATTGACTGCCGCCTTCCGGTGCCGACTTTGGAAAAACGCGCTTCAGTGAGGTTTGAAGCCAGAACGCGACGTAAGCATCTTCATGAACCGCATCGAACTGCAAAGCGGCAGGCAGCGGCATGATGGATGGCTGCAGCATGTGTAGGTTCGTCTGGGGCCACAGCGTAAACCCGGCGGAGGATCGCATCAGGTTCCCCCGTTTGACGTAGTCGATGATCGCCCGCTGCAGGGAGGTCACAGGCGTAAATGTGGACAGGTCGATGTCTGGCTGCTCGAATACAAGGTCGTACGTCTGCCGTTCGTCTCCGATCACCGGAAGCGGGTCGAACCTCCGTTGAAACTTGACCAGCTTCGACTCCGGCGGCAGGATGCGGGCGAGCGCCGGGTCCATGATCCACGACTTGCAGATGAACGCCCGGAACGGTACGCTCGGGAAGTAGTGCGCGAAGAACGTATACGCCTGCTCATACGCCTCCTCGCATTCGGCCTCAGACAGCTTGCTGCCGGACGGGATGTGCACGTCCACAACCGGATCGCCCTTAGCAAGAACTTCCTCCCACTCCTTCGGATCGAGCTCGATCGGTTCCTGTTGCACGATCCCTTCGGGTGTGACCGGATGACCGGCTAGCAAGGAGTCTGAGCGCTGCAGGATTGGCCGCCACGCGTCCGGCTCCCTTCGATTGTTCGTGCCGTCCGGCAGTCCATCCCCGCGATAGCGGACATCACCGTCGCATAACGTGACCATCGCCCCGGTTGCCCGGTTGCGGACAGTGAGGAAAGGCCAATGAAAGATGACGGGATTGAAGACGAGCCGGCCGAGCCGGAAAATGCGGGCATGGACGTGATGCCGGAGCCACCCTAGCTCCGATAGTCCCCATCTCCCATATCTTTTGTAATAATCCCGTGTATACAGACCGCCGAATGCGAGTGTCTCCATCGCGATCTTGGTCGACACTCCGAGCTTGTTGTACGCCTCGGATGCACGTTCGGATCCCGAGACCAGGACGGCTAGCGGCCAAATGGATGCCCGATTGCCCAGTTCTAGGTCAGGGAGTGGCCACGCGGATGCGTTCCCCCCCGTTCCCGGCGGCTCGTAAAAAATCATGTAGTGCCAGAAGCTCCCGAGCAGAGACAAACGTTCGTCCGCCGCGATAACCGGATACAGCTCGGCTATTGGCTTCATCGCCTCTTGCGGCAAATCGTAAATAAGGGCCGCGTCCTTCGGCATCCGGTCGAAGCTTGCCGTCCGCTCGTTTGCTTGCCTCCACTCCTCGAAAGCGGCCGAATATTCCAACAAGCTTGGCGGGGCATCCAGCCCCGTCAACTCCTTCATAACTTGCCCTAGCTTCATCTCCCACACCATCCCAGCTCAAATTCGATGGCAAAGAGGCTGTCGAATGATGATCGCCAGCCCCCCTGCTTAATTGCATTACGGTTCGAACACGATGTCTCGCAAATAGTTGTTTCCGTTAAATGTCCCGGTCGGTCTCGTACCCAGCGTGGTCGTAAAGACTCCCGCATTGGCCGTCCAGGACAGATGGTTCGCATTGCTGCCGGCGCTGTTGAAGTCGCCGGTGACGGCGGCATAGAGCTTGCCGGAATCCGTTCCCGTCGTAACCGACACGGTATAAGCGGTATTCGCCGCAATACTTACCGGCGATGCCAGATTATACTGTACCCAACTGTCATTTCCGGTAAACTTGAACGTAAAAGGACCGCCGATGACCGTATTGTCCGAGTTCCTCCAGATCCGAATCGTATGGTTGCCCGATTCCCCTTGCACTCCGAACACACGGACTCCCGTTATGTCACCCGCTACCGAGGACGTGAACACGGTGCCGAGTTCATACGCCCCTCCGTTTCCGCCGGATCCCGTATCGGCTTTCACTCCGAACATATTCTCATCGTTACTAGAGGCCGGGTAGAAAATGACATCTCTTAAATAGTTCGTTGAGTTGAACGTCAAGGTCGGTCTCGCCCCGACCGTATACGTGTATACGCCCGCATTGGCCGGCCACGTCAAGCTGCCGCTGCTGCCGCCGGACGCCAGATCGTTCGGAATCGATGCATACACATTGCTCGTGTCACCGCCGGACGACACCGATACCGTGTACAAGGCATTAGCCGTTACTTCAAGCGGCGTCGGCAAGTAGAACGTCACCCAGTTATTGGAGCCGGAGAAGCTGAAGTCGAACGGTCCCGCTACGACGGCGCCGTCCGAGTTGCGCCAGATGCGCACTTTGTGAACCCCGGACTCACCCGATCTGCCGTACACCTTCACCCCGGCAATGTAACCGGAAGTCGTAGGCTGGAATATCGTTCCAAGCTCTACATCCGAGCCTGAACCGTTCGATGTGGCTGACTTGCCGGCAAACATCGTATCAAACCCAGACGCCGTGTACCCGTTGAAATAGCCTACATTGTCGTATCCGCCGAGCCGATTGGTGTTGAACCAGAGTTTCCCGTCGGGGGCGACATTGACGGACTCAATCTCAATATATCCGGTTTCCGCGAGGGTGAATAACAGATTACTATCTGCAGTGATCGTACCCGACGCAGTGGATACATTATGATAAACAAGTACAGCGCTCTCGGTGGGGGAACCCTGGGTAAACGGAGCATAGATGGTATCGTTGGCGCTCCAATAACCCAAACCCTGCGAGGTAGAACCGGCATAGCTTCCAAGATCGATCGTAAAATCAGGATTAGCCGCTACAGTAATAGTACCGCTCGTTGCATTCAGGCCGAGGGATGCTCTGCGAAACTGGGTCCCCGATTTGAAGAGCAAGTTTATGGTGCTGCCGGTTTGGCCCGTAACCTCTACTCCCGACATGGCCCAGAGTGCACCAACCGTATCTTGAATATTGAACTCGCCCACTTTAAAATAGGTGTTTCCTACAACCTTTAGTTTCACGAGCTGAACAGTACCGGCACTATTCTTCAAGGTGACAACGAAAAGATAAGTGACTCCATCGATGATGGTGGCAGCCATATCGTTGGCGTGGCCCAGACCCGAAATGACGGTTGTATTATCGTCGCCGTTCGTCATGAGCGTACTGGCTCCGCTGGTCATGTTCGTTGAGTAAAGGACAGCTTGAGCATCCGAACCATCGACTTTTACGGAATAGGCGTAGCCATTCGCCAAGGCAAATCCTTGCATGGAAGTAAAATTGCTATTGATGATCTGATCTTTTTCGGTGTAGGTGGTGTAAGTAGCGGCAGTGGCCGTGAGGGGGAGCATCATAGTTGCGAGGAGGACGACAACTAGCACCAATGCGGTAAAACGCTTTCTGAACTTCATTAAAAATCCCTCCATTTTTAGAATTCTTTCATCTATATAATGGGTAGAGCGCGGTGACGCGCTCGTCCCCTTATTTTGACTGCCGTCCACCACCCCTCGGTTTTACTCGACGATCTTCTCCTCCTGCTCTACCCCGTTCTCGGTCACCACCTGAATGCGATCCCCGTCCGACATCAGCAAAATGTTGCCATGAATGCCGACATGATACGGCGTAACCCCGAGCGCCCTATACCGGGCCAGTATTTCCGCCGTGACGCGATTGTTCACGCGGAAGCTGACGACCGAAATTTGTGGATTCACGGCCGTAATGTAAGGGACGGAGCTCGAGGAGGTGCTGCCATGGTGCGGAGCATGCATCATATCCGCCTTCAAGCGATCCCCATATTTCTCGATCAGCATCTGTTCGCGCGGTTCATAAATGTCGGTGGAGAACAGGAACGAATTCCTCTTGTAGGTCACCCTGTAAACCATCGAATGATGGTTGATGACCGAATCGTGCTTGGATTCGAACTCGGCGGGATTCATCCCCTTGTCCGGACTGAGCACCTCGATCTCCACGTCCGGTCCGAGGCGAAACTTGACGCCCTCCTCGACGACCAAGCGTGGAATTTGCTTCCGGGCCAGTACCTCTTCCGCATCCCGATACGCATCCGTATACAAATCTTCGAGAGAGATGTTGATCGTATACAGCTGTTGGACGTACTTCTCCTCGAGAATCCGTGCCATCCCTCCGACATGGTCGAGATGGGGATGGGTCAGGAGAACGATATCGAGGGTCTCTACGCCAAGGCGGTCCAGGTAGTCCAGCACCTGACTGGCGGTATGCGGGACCCCCGAGTCCACCAGCATCGTCTCGCCGCCCGGCGCTCGCATAAGGATGCAGTCCCCTGTCGGTTTGTCCCAACGCATGCACATATAGCGAACCGTGAACATGCCTTGCTCTCGCTCCCGGTCAAAAATATCGAATTCGTTGCGTATCGCCCCCATATCGGGCACCTCCTAACAAAATCGTACCGCGGCTCTCGATGTCTGCCTTGTGGAAAGGTCAATGCGGCCAATATTTCCCGGTCTGACAAGCGTGCTCCCGCCATACCTCGAGTGCGTTCGTCGTCACCCAAATATGCGGGTACGGCTTAATCCGCTCGATCTGCTCCGCATTGTCGACCGGCCATGTAATCAGTTGGAGGTTATGGCGCAGGCATTGATTCACCGTGTCCTCGTTCAAATATTGGATCGGCAGCGCGAAGTAGGAGGCGCCGATCTCCCGTAAAGGTGCAAAAAGAAATGGATTGTTGCCGCCGATTACGACGCCGACCTCCACCTCCGGACACAGCTGCTTCACCTTGACAACCGAATATTGGTCGAACGAGATGATATACACTTGCTCCACCATATCCATGCGGCGGACCAGGTCCACCACTTTCTGCTCGAGCTCCGGATAGTAATCGCCGGCCTGCTTCAGCTCAATGCTGACGATAATCCGGTCCCGGCAAAGCTCCAGCGTCTCCTCCAGGGTCGGGATTTTCTCCGTGACGCCGACGTTCACCCGCTTCAGCTCGGCGAGCGTCATGTCGCGAATCGTCCCCTTTTCCCCGCACATCCGGTTGATCGTCCAGTCGTGCATAACGACGATTTCCCCGTCCTTGGACAAGTGTACGTCAAGCTCCAGGTGGGAGAATTGCAAATCGATCGCCGCTTGAAACGAACGCAGCGTATTTTCCGGCACTTTACCGGGGTAACCTCGATGCGCGATTCCCCGTATTTTTTTGAAATTCGCGTTGATTGCATTCGTCATTTGAATACGTCCTCTCGAATCGAACTATAGATTATGGGTTGACTGGACCAAGAGCGTCGTACCGGTTGTTGAACTGCAGCAGCCGAATGGTCCCTTCGGCGGCCTCCAGCACGGTTATCCCAACGTTGCTCAGGACCAGCTGGCGGTAGCTGCGCAACGTCATGGATAAGACCCCTGCCAAATAAAGACGGATGGCGGTACTGTGGCTGACGACCAGGATGTTCTCGTCGGGGTAGCGTCGCGTTTGTTCCTCGAAAAACCCGTTCATCCGTTGAAAGACTTGAATGGCGGTCTCTCCCGTCATTCCCGCTTGCGTACTAGATGGATCGGCATACCAGCTTCGCCACGATTCCGGATACCGCTCCACGATTTCGGCATGACGCAATCCTTCCCATCGGCCGAAATCCGCCTCCGTCAATCTGTCGTCCCGCTCCACCTCTAATCGGTGCAAGGCGGCAATCGGCCGCGCCGTATCCACGGCTCGCTGAAGGCCGGATGCGAATATACGATCGAACCCGACTGCCTTCAAGTACAACGCCGTCTGCTCCGCCTGCCGAATCCCTTGCTCCGATAACCCGATATCGGAGCGTCCGCAGTAACGGTTGCGGTCCCGATTCCAGTCCGTTTCTCCGTGCCGCATCAGGTAATAACGGGTCATGCGCGTCCACGCTCGCTTTCCTGCCAATAACCGAGCTCGGTTATTCGCTGTTTGAACAATTGGTAGTTCTCTTCGTACCGGTCGCAAACGGACGCTTCCAGCGGCTCAATCACTTGATCGGGGACGACCATCGCCCTGCCCGCTTCCCCCAGGCCGGAGAACAAGGTGTTGGAAGCGGCCAGAACGGCCGCCCCCACAGCTCCTTCGATGTGCTTCATTTTATGAATCGGCCGCCGCATGACGCTGCTCCGGATGGACAGCCACACGTTGCTATTGCTTCCGCCGCCGGCCGTATAGAGCGTGGCTGGCGGCTGCCCGGTCAACTGCTCGATTAATTCGTAGGACAGACGTTCGATATAAGCGACGCCTTCCATTCCGGAGGCGAAACGCTGTTCGGGCGACAGTCCTGCCGGTTCGAAGCCGCGCGCCTCTTCGGCAACAAACGGAAACCGCTCCGATTTCTGAAGCAGCGGATACCGGATCCAGGGCGTAGGAATGAGCTGTTGCGCCGCATGGTTCAACGCGTGCAGATCGGTCCCTGCATAGTCCCGCGTCACCCAATCCGCTCCCGTATTGCTCGCGCCTCCGGGCATCCAATAGCCTTCCGGATGCTTGTGATTGTAGAGTCTGCCCAGCGGGTCGGCGATCGGCTCGCACGTCACGCCCTTGACGACGAGCGTCGTTCCGATCGTGGTGCTCCAATCCCCCGGGCGGACAGCGCCGGAGGCCAGCTGCGAGGCGCACCCATCCGTCATGCCGGCCACCACTTTAACATCTCGGGGCAACCCCGTCCTGTCGGCAACCTCGGGTAGGATCGACCCGATTACCGTTCCCGGAGGTACAACGCCCGGCAGCCAGTCGGCAGGTACTCCCAGCTCTGCGCTTATGTAAGAAGGCCATCGATCCTGTACCAGGTCGTAGCCTGTCTTCAAACCATTCGTATAATCGGTTACACCCCATTGCCCGCTGAGCTTGCCGGTGATATAGTCCGCGGCATGGGCCCAAAGCTTGATGCGTTCCGCCAGATGGGGAAAGCGATTCATGAACCACAAGATTTTCGGCAGGCCGCAGGAGGCGTTGAAGACGGTATACCCGGATCCGGCATAACGCTGCGCCGCCTCCTTGCACGCCGTCGCTTCCGCGAACGATCGCGGATCGCTGTACATCAGCGCCGGCCCGAGCGGCATATGGTCACGATCCAGGGGGAGCATCGTGCCCGAAGTGGAAGTGACGGCGATCGCCGCAATCGAGAGCTCGGAGCCCGCCATCCGCTTCAGCTGCGCGACAAGGGCGGACAGACATGCCAGCATGTCATTCCACCAAACCTCAGGCGCTTGCTCCTCCCGTGAACCCAGCAGGGCAAAAGAGCGGGCGTACGGCGACAGTAGCTCCCCTTTGCCGTTTACCGCCATTACACGAACGCCTTGCGTCCCGACGTCAACTCCGATCACAACGGGGCTACAATTCGTCATTTCCCATCCCTTCCGCAGTCAGGACCTCAGGATTGACCAGCTGACGGATGTTCCGGTTTTGATGGACGAACCACTGCTCCAGCACACGATTCATCATGATGGCGCTGTGATCGTCAACCTCATAGGAGGCACCTGCAATATGAGGAGTCGCGTACACGTTCGGCAGCAGGATTAGCTCATAATCCGATTCATCGGGAGGCTCGTGATAAAAGACGTCCAAAATCGCCCCGGCAATCCGCCTCTCTTTCAAGGCCGAGAGCAAGGCACCGCGTTCGACCACAGAGGCCCGGGCGCTGTTCACCAGGATCGCGTCCGGCTTCATCAGGCGCAGGAGACGTTCGCCGATCAGACTTTTCGTTTCCTCCGTTACCGGAAGATGAATCGAGACGATATCGCTCGTCATGAAGATCTCTTCGATCGTGCTCCTATGAAATTGAGGATCGGGAGACTGTTTCAAATACGGATCGTAGTACTGGATGCGGCAGGAGAATCCCCTTAGCACCTCCGCCACCCGCTGGCCGACGCCGCCGAACCCGATCAAGCCGACCGTTTTGCCGGCAAGCTCGTGTCCCCTGAAATGAAGGTAGGACTCATGGGCATCGGACTTCCACTCCCGGGATTTCAGCCACGTCTCCCCCTCCCTCATCTTGCGCAGAAAGACGATCAAGGCGGCGGTCACGAGCTCGGCAACCGCTTGCGCATTCCGGGCGGGCGTGTTGAATACCGGAATCCTTTTCTCCGTCGCTTTCCCGATCTCGACGTTCGACGGAGTCCCGCGGCAAACCCCGATGAACCTCAAATTCGTTGCCTCAATGACGGAAGCGTCGACTTGGTCATGCTCCGTGATCAAAGCGTCGGCGTTCGTTTCACGCAGCAGTCCCAGCAGCTCATCCGAGCGAAAAGCTCTGCCGTGAGGCTTCCAGGGATGATAGAAGACGTTGCCGTAGGCTTGCAGCTGTTCTCGAGCTTCTGCCGAATACGGTGCCGTTACCAAGATATTCATTCCTTCCATCCTTTCCCGCTAACTTGCCTTATGGCTCGAACACGATGTCTCGCAAATAATTGTTTCCGTTAAACGTTAAGGTCGGTCTCGTGCCGAGCGTGGATGTGTAGACCCCCGCATTGGCCGTCCAAAGCAGATGGTTCGCATTGCTGCCGGCGCTGTTCAAGTCGCCGGTGACGGCGGCATAGAGCTTGCCGGAATCCGTTCCGGTCGTAACCGACACGGTATATGGGGTATTCGCCGCAATGCTGACCGGCGTCGCCAGATTAACCTGCACCCAACTGTCATTGCCGGTAAACTTGAACGTGTACGGACCGCCGATGACCGTGTTGTCCGAGTTTCTCCAGATTCGGATCGTATGGTTGCCCGATTCCCCTTGCACCCCGAATACTCGGACCCCTGTGATCTGGCCCGCAACCGAGGAAGTGAACACGGTGCCGAGTTCGTACGCCCCTCCGTTGCCGCCGGATCCCGTATCCGCTTTTACGCCGAACATATTTTCAGTGCTAATAGAGGCCGGGTAGAAAATGACATCTCTTAAATAGTTCGTCGAGTTGAACGTCAAGGTCGGTCTCGCCCCGACCGTATACGTGTAGACGCCCGCATTAGCCTGCCACGTCAAGCTGCCGCTGCTGCCGCCGGTTGC
This sequence comes from Paenibacillus sp. HJGM_3, assembly GCF_045062745.1. Taxonomy (NCBI): domain Bacteria; kingdom Bacillati; phylum Bacillota; class Bacilli; order Caryophanales; family Paenibacillaceae; genus Paenibacillus; species Paenibacillus sp. HJGM_3. Next base: position 142,443 of record NZ_JBJGED010000007.1, on the reverse strand, counting down.
CAGATCGTTCGGAATCGATGCATACACATTGCTCGTGTCACCGCCGGACGAAACCGATACCGTGTACAAGGCATTAGCTGTTACTTCCAGCGGCGTCGGCAAGTAGAACGTCACCCAGCTATTGGAGCCGGAGAAGCTGAAGTCGAATGGTCCCGCTACGAGTGCGCCGTCCGAGTTGCGCCAGATACGCACTTTGTGAACCCCGGTCTCACCCGATTTGCCGTACACTTTCACCCCGGCAATGTAACCGGAAGCGGTAGGCTGGAATATCGTTCCGAGCTCCACATCCGAGCCTGAACCGTTCGATGTGGCTGACTTGCCCGCGAACATCGTATTAATGCCAGGTGCCGTGTACCCTTTGACATAGCCTACATTGTCAGTCGGCCGATTGGAGTTGAACCAGAGTTTTCCGTCGGGGGCAACTTTGGGAGACTCAAGCTCCATGTATGTGCTTTCCGCAAGGCTGAATAACAGATTGCTATCATAAGAGATCGTCCCCGACGCTGCGGATACATTTCGATAAACAAGTACAGCGCTCTCAGTGGGGTTACCCGCAGGGTTACTAAAGGTAACCACAACATACAGGCTATCGTCCCTCCAATAACCTATCCCCTGAATTCTTAAATCGCTCATGCCGCTGTAGTTTCCAAGATCGATTACAAAATCAGACGTACTGAGGTTGGAAACCGTAATCGTTCCGCCGGTTGCGTTCACGTCAAGCGATGCTCTGCGAAATTGGGTCGACGATCTGAAGAGGAAGTTTAGGGTACTGCTCGTTTGGCTCGTAATTTCTACTCCCGACATTGCCCAGACCGTACCATCGGGACTGCTAATATTGAACTCGCCTACTTTAAAGTAGGTGTTACCTACCACTTTCAGTTTCACGAGCTGTTTAGAACCAGGAGCATTCGTTAATGTGGCGACGAAAAGATAAGTAACTCCATCCATGACGGCGGCAACCATATCGTTGGCATGGAAGAGGCCTGCAATGGTGTTTGTATCATTGTCGCCATTCGTCATGAGCGTAGTGGCACCGGTGTTCATGTTCGTGGAGTAAAGAACGACATAATTATGGTTATCTTCGACTTTGGCGGAATAGGCATACCCATTTGCCAAGGCCATTCCTTCCGTTGCGGTAACAAGAGTATTGGGAAGCGTTGCGACCTGAGTGTAGGTGGTGTAGGTGGATGCACTGGCGGTGAGGGGCACCATCATCATAGTTGTGAGGAGGACGACAACTAGTACCATTGCGGTAAAACGCTTTCTGAACTTCATTAATAATCCCTCCATCTTTTCAATCGAAGATCAAAGCTCCGAACTTGCCCGGCACATGAAAGTTCAGTTCCTCCGTCGGCGACCAGGCGGAATATTCATCCGAGCCTTCGCGGCCGCGGTCGATCCGAAAGCAATTCATCAACCAGCGGTCGCCGGAGCTCGGGACGCCGCCGGTAAAATTCGCGAAAGGAATTGCCCACACATAAACGGCGCCGCCTCTCGAATCGCGATACACTTCCGTCCGCCATCCTTCCGCGTCCCACTCTCGAATAACGTGAATCTGTTCCGGTCCGTCGTAACGGATGAGCGCATCGAACTTGACGTTTGCCGGACTGTTCTCGAACTCTTTGTACTCTTGCTCCCGCCGGGTTTCGCTCAGGAACACTTCCACAACGTCTTCCGTATAGATGGGATCGTCATGCTGTGCCAAAGTGGCTACGAAATGATCGTCCTGGCAAGTAAAACGAAAGAATAAGGAATGCTCGTTTCGGAATGCCTCCACAGTAGTCGCCAAGCGTGGGGAGCCGCCGGTAACCGTATCCCTCAATTCCATACGGGGCAAGCCGCTCCATACCGGATCGTCGTGGGCCGGGAAATGCCGGATTTCTTGTCGCAAACAAGTGTATGTATGGCTTCGCTCCGTCGTCTTCATTCGATCGCTCCCTCCTGATCCCACGTGAACCACGGATCTTCACTCACAGAACGCCGTATTTCTCGTAGACGTCCTTGAGCAGCTTCCCTTCCAGCAATTCTCTGCGCGTGTTGTTTTCCCGCTCGACTTTTTCGACCGCTTTTTGCACGGTTTCATGAAGCACCTGAGACGGAATCACGGCTACTCCGTCGCGGTCGGCAAAGATGACGTCGCCCGGTTTGACGAGAATCCCGCCCACTTCCACGGGACAATCGTAATCGACCACAAGCCCTCTCCCCCGGGAATCCACGGGTTTGAAGCCGGCGCAAAAGACCGGGAAGCCCAATTCCACGATTTTCTTCGTATCCCGGATCAAGCCGTCGACAATAGCGCCTCGCCCTCCGCGCATTTTGGCCGCGGTTGACAAAAGCTCTCCCCAGATGCCGTTGTTTTTGGACTGATTCGTGCAGACCACAGCAACTTCGCCGGGTTTGATGCTGTCGAGCGACTTGATCTCCATCTCGTAAGGATTGTCGTTTTCGTAGTAAACATCGACAGCCAGGATCGTCTTCGCTCGGCCGACAATCACGTATTCATTCACGAGAGGTCTCAAGCGTTCGTTCATCGCCTGATTGCGGTAACCCAATTCGTCCAAGGTGTCGCATATGACGCCTGTATACAGCTTTTTCTCCATCCGCTCAAATAATTGATCGTCCGACTCCGTACTCACGCTCAATTTCATATTCATTTTGAAGTCCTTCCTCCTGTTAATGGCGTTCTTTATGTAGCGTCTTTTTTACTACCTATCGGCCCTTTATCGGGTTAAGAGCTTGAGCATCGTCTCTTGGAACCATAGCTCCGATTTGGGAAACTCCCTGTAGTTCACGATTGCCTGAAGCCCTTCATCGTCAGGGTCGACGCCCAGCGCCTGCAGAATCGCGTAATCTTGCAGCCCTTCGGCGAACACCTCCCAGCGAATCGAGTCGATCGGTCCGTCCGGTCCGGGATACACGACGAACGGGTCGCCATATGGCGTATGGCCGCCTGCAGAGCCGTCCGTGAACGGATCGAGCAGCCGCTGGCATTCCGAATCGTACAAGCTTGTTAAGTGATACCAGTAATTCAAGCCCCAGTGCAGGAAGCCAAGCGTCCGAAGCTTGTAGAACATAAGTCCTTGAATGCGGATCTTGGTCAGCACGGTGTCGAAGAACCGGTTGATGTACGGCCCCTGCGGGCTAAGGCAGTAATACACGCCGTGCGGAATTCCTTTTTCCAAGTAGCTGCAAGCCCCGGGCGCCTGCGGGATCGGATAATCGACCAGTCCCTGTGCAGAATACACATCGCTGTACACGGCATCCATCACCTTGATGGAAGGATCGATTTGTTCCAGCAGCTTCCTGGCTCTCCGGTAGCTCTCGATCGCCTCCGGATACTCCGGAGGTTCGTCGCAAATATGAAACCAGGACCGGTCCAAAATGCTCTCTTCCGTTAGAAACCGCTTCATTGCGGGAAGAAACTGGTTCAAGTAATGTTGAAATACGTCCCCCGTCGCAACCAGGTCCTCCGGAAACAGCAGTTCCAACCCCCGGCCTCGGTCCGTGTATACGCGGGTCGGCGTTCCGGCGGGCATCGGCTTGTCGATCAGCTTTCCGTAAGTCCAAAAATGAGTCCACTCGAAAGCATCAAAGCCGATTTCCTTGGCCATCCTCACGAACCGGCGAACCCGGCTGAAATCGAATTCGTATTGCCCCGGCTTCTTCTCGCTCACGATCAGGAGCTGCGGAGGGCGATCCGTGATTTCTCTGCGAATGTTCAACAGCGGTACATAAATCATGTCGTTCCCGTGATCGTACATGTTCTGCAAGTACTTGCGGAGCATGCCGAAAAACGTGTCGCTGAACGGTTCAAGCTTATACCAATCGAAGATGCAGTCGGCATTCCACCAGTGGGTGACGGGAAAGTGGCGGCGGCCGCTCACAACGGCCTCCCTGACATCTACGGTCGCCGTCATCCGAATTTCTTCTTCCAATCCGGCACCTTTGATTATGACTTGGAGCGTATGCTTGCCCGGCTCGGCATCCGCTGGCACCCTCAAACTGATCCAGAACGATTGATTGACGAACGGCCGAATGAACGCCTTGGATTCGGGAAACAGCGGATCGGGTACAAGACCGGGAACATGGCCTGTACCGTCCAGCTCGGATTCCGCCGTATCGTGGGTTATGTAGCCTTGCGGGACATAGCCGACTCGGCGAACTTGAACCTCTAAATCGCCCGCGTTTTCCACCCTGCATTCCACTTCTAACGGTTGGGCTCTGTGGTTTTTGACGCACGCTTGAAACGAAAGGCGCGCATTGCGCAGCGTGACCAGCTCGATGGAGGCCGATCCTTCCGCATTCGACAGCGGATAGACCCGCTTGAGCGAGCTTTGCAGCCAACAAGCTACGTGGGAGTCCTCGCGTATAAGTCCATAACGGCTTTTGGCCTCCAGCGGTATAAGGATCGGACCGTTCTTCTGCAAAATGGATACCGTCATCACTTCTCAACTCCTTGGCCTGGATGGGCCAGCCCCTATTTTCTTTGCTTTGTTCCGTATTTGGAACATTATTTGTAATAAGTTCTGTATTAAGGATATAATGCGTGAATCCTGATGTCAATCCTTCTTTTTCTAACCTCTCATTGTGTAATTATTGTAAAAAAGTATCGAAGAGACTAAAATAGATTACAGAAAATCATTTGATGGGTGGAATAGAAATGAAAGAATTGGACGATATACTGAAAACCAAATACTCCGTTCCTGCCTTGGAGAAAACAATCGCGATCCTTGGCTATTTGTCCCGGCACCGGGGCGGCCTTCCTATGTCCGATCTCGTGAACGCGCTAAAGCTGCCGAAAACAAGCGTTTTCTCGATCCTGCAAACGCTTGAAGCTCATAACTATATCCAAAAAGACAAGAAAGGCTTGTTTCGGCTGGGCTTAAAATTATACAGTCTTGGAATGGCGTCCCTCAGGAATTTGGATACGAAGGATGATTTTCTTCCGTATCTCGAACAACTTCGCGATGACACTCATTTTACCGTTCACCTGGTCGCCTATGACAAAGGGGAGACGGTCTGCATCGAGAAAATCGAAGGACCGGGCATGATCCGGTTTCTGTCCTACGTCGGGGAGCGGAAATTGATGAATACTTCGTCCGGGGGCAAAGCGATTGCCGCCTATTTACCGGAGAATGATCTGCGCGTCATCATTGCCAAAGGCTTCAACTGCCTAACTCCCAACTCCATAACGAATGAGCATGCGTTTCGCGACCACCTCGCTCAAATTCGGGAATACGGATATGCTGTGGATGACGAGGAGGGTGAGATCGGCATTCGCTGCTTAGGCGCCCCGATCTTTATGGAGGACGGATTTATATTCGGGGCCGTGAGCTTGTCTACGCTCAAAAACAATCTTCCTGCCCAAAAGTTTCCGGAGTACAGCGAGAAGCTTATGAAGGTGGCGGAGGAGCTTTCCCGTCTATTGGGTTACACAGGGCCCTACCCCAAGCGCAGGTGAAAAAAAGAACCGATGGTAGGCATTCACATCCGGATGCCCTGCATCGGTTCTTCTCTTCTATCAATCGTTCATCGGTCGATTTCGCCTAACCGAAGCTTCTATGGATTTGGTCAATCCGAGACTGTAGATCCCTTCCGCCGTACCGGGAACGAAAGGACGGCCTTCGCGGATGGAGGAGAGAAATCGGTCCAGTTGGATACGGAAGCAAGCGTCCCACCAATTCTCCTCATGCCGGATCCGTTCCATCCCTTCCGGCGTGGTCAATTCCACATATCGCTCGTGACGGTCGAATACGGCGATGCCGTTAGGCCCGAGCACCTCAAACTCTCCCTTCGGGAATACGGGATACATCCAGCCGATCTCCACCTTCGCCATATCTCCGTTCTTAAAATGAATGATGGAAGTATCGTAATTGGAGGCCGGGAACTCCACTCGGCTCTTGAAGCCGAAGGACTGCACGTCTTCTACGGGAGAATCGGTAAGGAAATTTAAAAAATCGGCGATATGAGCGCCGTCATGAATCGATGGAATGCCGTGTTCCATCGTAGTGATAATGCGGTCATAATGCTCCGGATTCCCCTCCGGGTCCCAGATCTCGTCGAATATCCCCATTCGGAATACGAGGGGGGCGCCCAGTCTGCCAGCCCGGATCCATCCTTTGAGCGTTGCCAGCAAGGGGTCGTGGCGATACGTGAAGCCGACCTGGGCATGTTTCCCCGTTTCCCGCTCCGCGTCCCGAACCTCGCCAGCGGCCTCCATGCTAAGGGCCATCGGCTTTTCACACAGGACGTCCTTACCGGCTCGCAAAAACTCGATCGTTATCTTCGGCGTAACCCAAGGCGGCGTAGCTACCACAACCGCGTCAATCGCCTTGTCTTCGAGCAGTTCCTTGTAGTCTGTGGTGAAAATCGGAACATCGTACTCAGCGGCCAGCCGACGGGCCTTCTCCAGGTCCGAGTCGCATAAAGCGGCCAGCTGTGCCTCAGGATGGGCATGAATGGTAGGGATGTGCCGGGTCGAGGCGATGTCGCCGCATCCTACCACTGCCAGTCGAATCAGCTTGCTCATACGAGTCCTCCCCTCATTCCCGTTCGTCTCGAATGGCCGTGCATTCGATCTCGATGTCAAACCCGTTCAGTTCACACGCCACTACGCATCTCGCTGGATACGGGGCGGTGAAATATCGTCCGTAGATTTCGTTGAATACAGACCAGTTGGCTATATCGTTTAAGTACACGGTCGAACGTACAATATCGTCCATTTCGAACCCGTTGTCTTCGAGCACGTGGCGGATATTTTGCATCGTTTTGTCCACCTGCGCGGCGAAATCGCCGGCCCCTACGAGCTGTTGATTTTCATCAAACGGTCCGTGACCGGACAAAAACATCATGTTGTTTTTGAGAACTGCCGTTGAATAATAGCCGAATACCGGGGCGACATGAGGGGAGTCGACCGCCTGTTTGCTGTTCAAAGAGATCCCTGCTTTCCTATAGTGTGGAGTTCTTCCGCGAACGCGTCGAGCTTATCCGCGATGGCGCGAAACAACCGCTCGCCCTTATCCCTGGACGCAAGCGTCGGCCGGCCGAATACGCCGGAGGCGGTCAATTCGTCGAAATTCATCACCCTCGCGGCGGCACTGCCCGCCAGCATGTCCGAGCGGAACATCGAGCCTTCCGCCTGAACCCCGTCATCCTGAATCAAGTCCATGCGAACGCCGGCTTCATTGTTATACAAGTACAGCGATGTTTCGAGCTCGCAAGCATGACCGAGTCCGCCGAATTCCGATTCCCGAATGCTCATAATCTCTTCTCTGGCCACATTCCAATACTCGGAAGCCGTAACAAGCACATCCGCGAATTCATTCTTCAGCTGTTGCAGCACCACCCCAAGCGGCATGCGATTGCCGCCGTGTCCGTTCAAAATCCATATTTTGCGCGCCCCCATGCCGATGCAGCTTTTGCATACGGAAGTGATCATATCCGCGTATACCTGATGATAAACGGATAGGGTGCCGCCGAACGACAAATGGTGAGGCGAGTGGCCCAGCCACATGGTCGGAATCAGCAGGATCCGCCCCGGGTTTCTCGTCTCCAATTCGTTAGCGAACATCGTTACAAGTCGGGTGTCGGTGTCCACAGGGAGATGGTGTCCATGCTGCTCCGTTGCGCCCACGGGAATCAAGACCAGGGTGTCCTGCCAGACGATGTCCCGGAGTTCCGGCCAAGTCATTTGATGAAAGATCAAATTCCCTCACGTCCTCATCCGTTCTTTTTGTATCTTTCCAATTTCTCCAAATCCAACGTTACACCCAGACCGGGGCCGCTCGGCACGATCAATCTGCCTTCCTCGATGACTAAAGGTTCGACCGTCAGATCGTCGCGATACGCGGTAAATCCGCGAATATCGGACGCATGGCCGGACAGATTCGGCATCGCGGCCGCCACGTGCGCCGAAGCGGCAGCGCCGATCCGGCCCTCCGGCATCGATCCGATCGTGCAATCGACGCCGAAGACAGCGGCGAATTCAAAAATTCGGCGCGACATCCCAAGCCCGCCGGCCTCGGTTATATAAAGATGGAGCATATCCGCAGCTCCTGCCTCCAGGTAGCGTCTGGCGTCCGACACATCCCATATGCCTTCGTCGATGAGAATTTGTGCCCTCGTATGCTCTCTCAGCCAGGCCAGCTCGGCGATGCAGCTGTCCGGAAGCGGCTGTTCGACGATCCCGACTCCGTATTCCCACATTTCGTCGATCAGCGCTTTCGCCTGCTTCGGATTCTTCCATGCCATATTGGCGTCTACCCGCAGCTTGATCCGATCCGGAATGGCCGCCCGGATCTTACGGACCCCCTCCAAATCTTGCACGTCGTCCAGTCCTACCTTCAGCTTCAACTCCCCGAAGCCCTGCGCGACTCTGAGCTTGGCGCTCTCCACCATTCGATCGACCGTATCCATGGCGATGCCGCCCGTGAGCAGGATGCTGTCCCTCAGCTTGCCGCCCAGAAGCTCATACACCGGCCTACCCAGCGTCTTGCCCCATAGATCCCATAGAGCCATCTCGATCCCGGCCTTGGCGAGCAAGTGCCGCTTGGAAAAGCTGCATAGATGATCCATGAGCATCGAAGCTTTGGACAGCTCAGACGTATCCAAGCCCACCAACTTCCCGGCCCAATAATCGTTTACATCCCGGCATAAGCCGTGCGCGCCTCCGAACCAGGCTAAGGCGATCTCGCCCATACCGTATCTGCCGGATTCGTCCCGGACAACCACGATGCCGTGATTCGATGACTCATACTTTCCCCAGCTGTCGCTTACCGGCTCTTGAAACGGCAAATTCACAGGTATTGCTTCCACGGATACGATTTTCATCCTCCAACGCCTCTCTCATTTCTATTCCGTATACCAAACCAAATGTAAAATAAATTCTAAATTTAGGATAATGTCGCAGTTAAAACTTGTCAATATCCTATTCCGAGTGCGCCGCGGTTTTCCGCCGGGCTTTTAAGATTGCAAATAGAACCACTAGAATGGCCGACCCCAGAAGAGCCGCCAAGTAACCAAAGGCTGTCCGACGGCCGGTCTGCAGCGGCTGAGCGACATTCGTCTCACCCGCATTCGCCTCATTTTGAACCGTTCCTTTCAAAATGTGACTTCCTTTCGTAAAAATTTTATCGCTCTTCGATGCCCCCGATTGGACGGTAGCAAAGTTTTTATGGTCGGTATCGTAACTGTCGAAATATAAATGATAATCCACCTGATAGTTTCGGATCGGCTCTTGGAACGGGTAGCGAAAATCAAACCGGATCAGCGACAGGTCGTTCCGTTGGACCGCAGATGCACCTACAACTTCCGGTTCCCGCTCGGCCCCGTTCACCGAGACCGTGATGTGGTCCAGAATGAACATCTTAATCCGTTCCTTCTGAGAAAATTCCTTCTCGCTGACCTTCCCGTCTCCGTTATCGTCGATCGGAAGATATCCGATGAGCTGGTCGTAGTCCAACAGCAATGCATATTCGATTGTTCTATCGCGAATGACGATCTCCGAGTACCCCGCCGTACCGAAAGTATGGGCAGCCGCCGTAGCGGACCACTGCAACAGCAGGACAAGGACCGCCAGCAACCCGTAAGCCTGTTTGCTCTTCCTTCCCAAGCCCGGCTCCCCCTTTCCTATCATTTCAGGATATAAAGACCCGCTCGACAAACCAATACAGCCCGAATACGCCGATAACGGCGGGGAGCGCGTACTTCATCCGGGAATGGCCGTCCGTTCTTCTGCGTATATATCCCAACACCGGAAGGGCAACCGCTGCGAAAACCAATTGACCGATCTCGACGCCCAAATTAAACGAGAACAGCGCGAGCACAAAGTTGGACGAGAAAAATCCTTTCAATACGCCGGCAAACCCGAAGCCATGCACGAGCCCGAACAGCAAAGTAAACCGCCAGCGGCCCCCGATCGACCTCCGCATCAAGCTCTCCCCCGCAGCCAACACGATGCTTAACGCTATAAGCGGTTCGATCACGGAGGGGGGAATAGAGACGATGTCGAGCGAAGCCAACGCCAAAGTAATGCTGTGCCCCACGGTGAAGGCGGAGAGGATTTTCAAATAGTCCCACTTGCTTCCGGTTCCGATCAAAACAGCCGCCAAAAACAGGAGATGATCGTAACCGGTCCAAATATGCCCGATCCCGAGCGCTGTGTACTCGAGAAATGAATTCCAATCGCTATTCACCCTTTTACACCTCTCCCTCATGTAAACGGTGCTCGTAAAACAGATTCCCCATCCGAGGAGGATGAGGAATCGGTCTCGACGGCTTTGCCTGTCAGAGCTCGCTTTTACTTGGTGCGGCCCGGCCCTTGAGATATGTGCCGAACAGGGAAATTCACGAACGGTTCCACACGATAGCCCGCATAATCGCGTAACGGCTTAGAGCCCGGGGTATAACTGACGGCGATCGCCTTTTGATCCGGAACATGGTCGGGAACCGATTTGGCCAATGTCAGTGTAATCCGGCTCCCTTCCACATACACAGCTGAAACCACCGTCGGCTTATTCTCTACATAAAATTGGAAATCTTGCGGGTCGGGTTGTGAATCGTTGCTCAGCGGCCTGTCAAAATTCAGAATCAGCTGTGTCCCGTCTACCGTAGCGGAGTAGAGCCCGGAGCGCTCTTGGAATCTCCAGATATCGGATTTGATTACGTTCCCCGCCGAGTCGGTCAACTTCACGAACCACCCGTCCGCCTCTTTCCCAATCCGGTCGGGGTCCAATTCGAGCGCGACCGGCCCTTCGGTCACAGGACTCACCGTACCGATCGGCTCGCCGACCGATTTTGTGCTGATTTGGAACTGATCCGTCATAATCGACATTTCGCCCTTTGGAGCGTCCAGCGGGAAGGTCGCCTGCTCCAGGTCATCCGCGAAGAAGTTGTAGTCATCCTTATACGGCGAATAGGTGTTCATATACATGCGTTTATTTTTGGCGTCGAACTGCAGCAGCCGGATGTACCCTTGCCCGCCTTCCGGTCCTTCCTGGTAGTCGGACATCACCTCGTAAACCACTTTTCCATTGATCCGTTTTACGTTGTAAAAAGCGCCGTGGTAATGTCCGTTTACCGTCATAATGACATTCTCGTTAGGAGCGACAATTTTCTCCATCATGTCTTTGCCGTTAAGCCCGTATTTGCCGGCCGCATCAATGTATACATGGGTGCCTACAATGGCATAACGATCCTTGTACTGGCTTAGTACCCCATTGGCCCAATCAATGGTCGGCTGATCGATGCGTCCGTATACGCCGAGGTACAGAATGACGAAATCCATCCCGCCCGCCGAGATCAAGTCATAATGATGCCGGTTGTTTTGCATGTCTCCGCCATACCCCGGCTTGCCCGCAAAACGGTCGCGGCCAAAATATTTCCAATAATATTCATAATCGTTCACCAGATGATTCACATCGTGGTTGCCGGACACGACCCCATACGGGATGCCGGCACCCTCCAAAATTTTCATGCTTTGATCGGCTACCTGCCATTGATCCTCTTGATTCCAGTTCTGAACCAGATCCCCGGTGTGGATGACGTATTTGATTTTTTTGGCATCCTTGTTGTCGGCAATCCACCGATTCATCGTTTCAAAGATGTTCGGGTATTTCTGCGAATAATATTGGGTATCCGTTTCCCAAACGAAGGAGAAATCGTACTCGTTCTCTGCCGGTTTCTTGGCGGGCTCAGCGATATTTTTTTGCGTCGCGGCCACCATAAAATGCGCTTTTTGCCCTTGCACCAATTCCGGGTCGATCTTGGCCAGTATTCGGACATCCTGACTTCCATCGCTCTCGCGGGACTCCAAGGGCTTCCATTTCGTGGTTGCAAAATCCCATACATACAAGGTAGCTACCTGATCCGTTCGGCCTTCCCACGTTACATAGATCTCGCTCCCCACAGGCTCATCGAACTGCACGTCGAACCGCTGGTAGGGAGAGTTGTACTTGGAGTTGGTCGCATGATACACGTTATCCGAGTCGGCCATCTGGGCCAGGGCTTCGGGTGAGAAGCTCGCATCGCCATATTCTTGCGGGTAATAGTCCGGGAGCTGCATCGTTTGCGTATTCTCGAAGCCTGATAAGCCGTTAGGTCCCAGTTGGGCCGGCACCAAGGTCCATTCGTTGAACTCAGCTGTCAAAGGCTCGCCGGACGAATTGCCGACCTGAACCGTCAGCTTGCCATCGGCGTGAATGCCATTTGTTACACCTAACCGGGACGATGGGTTTCCATAGACCTCCATCTCGGCCAATTGCATGCCGTATATCCACGTTTTGATGCCCAAGCCTTCCACCCTTACGAATCTGGCCCGGACAGGGTCGAATGAAAAGCTTTGCACCCCTTTAGGATTGATAGGATAATTGCTGATCTGTTTTACCACGGTCCAGTTTTCGTTATCGGAAGAGACCTTCAGCTCGAAATTGACCGGGAAATTGTTGCCGGCATACTGGCCGTCATCCCGGGGGTACAAATCCACTCGGCTGACTATGTAAGAAGAATCCAGATCGACCGTGGCCCAAACCCACTTCGTACTGGACGTATTATACACATCGCTTGACCATCCGAAGCTGTCCTTCGTCGTGCTCCGGATTCCGTCTACTAGAAATTTTTTGCCCGTATTGGCCGTCTCGTAGCTGGAAGAAGCAAAGACCGTTTTTCCTTTCGCCAAGTTGACGTCCTCATTAACTGCAGCAACTACTGTTGAGCCGTCTTTCGCATGCAGCGGAATCCCGGTGAACAAGCTGAAAACAAGAGATACGGCCAAGATTTTGGCAAGCAGCCTTGTCGTTTTCATCACTTACCTCCTGAGATGGTTTGGATTTCACTTTGTCAAAACATCGCGAAATGACCTGCGTTTACAATTTCCCTTGGCTCACCTCCCTTTATAATTGCCGAAATCGATAGGAATTTGGAAAGGGCTTCGTACCAGGCCGGTATCCGGGCCTCTCGAAGCCTGTCTTCCAAACCAAAGGGAACGGTTTTGACTGTGTCGCTACACAAGACCAAGCAATTCAGGCGTATTTTTGTGCAAAATTTTCTCGATGACCCGTTCCGGAACTCTAGGCAGGTTCGTCCCATCAACGGCAAGATTTATATTCCGCAACGACTCGACCGTTCGCTCCACAGTAAAAAACGGAAAGTCGGTACCGAATAGAAGTTTGTCCTCAATCCCATACTCCACCGCTTCGACAAGCGCATTGTACATCTGCCACGGACGGCTGGCCAAGGCGGAAATATCGGTGAACACGTTCGGATTTTTCCGAACGACGCTGATCGTCTCGCCCATCCATGGATGGCCCATGTGGGCGATGATCATTTTCAAATCCGGGAAGGAGCGGGCAACCGGATCGAGATAGACCGGCCGCGATTTCTCAAGCGGGCCTTTATGGACGAACGACGTGCCCTGGTGCCACATAATGGGCAGCTTCAATTCTTGTGCTTTGGCATAGAGCGGGTAACAGATCCGATCCAGCGGATGAAAATCCTGATAGATCGGAGCGAGCTTCAAGCCCTTCAGATGAAGCTCCTTGACCGCCGCTTCCAGCAGGCGTTCCGGGCTGTCCCGGTTGGGGTCGACGCTGGCGAAGCCGAACAGTCTTGTCGGGTTCTCAGCCGTATACTGCGCCACCCATTCATTCGGCACGTTGAACCCTACCGCCGGTGCGTCAAGCGCGAGCACAATCGCGCCCGTACAGCCCTCGTTCGCTTTGCGGTGTTCCTCCGGGGTGCTGCTCAGCCGGAAGCTCTCGCCCCAAGCCTTCTTGGCGTCCGCCAGGAAATGACCCGATATGTGATGAGGCTCCACCAAATGGGTGTGGCAATCAAAAAGCAAGTTCATCATCTCTTTTCTTGGTTGATCATTCAGCCCTTGATGGAACCGATCAACATTCCCTTCATAAAATGCTTTTGCAAAAACGGATACACGATCATAATTGGCAGCACGGTGATGACCGTCATCGCCATTTTCAGCGTCTCCGGAGTCACCGCACGCATGGCCTCCTGGTCCAGCTGGAACTGCTCAATGGATGTAATGGATTGAAGTGCGATATATAAGACGTACGAGAGCGGGAACAGCTCCGGATTCATCGCATTGTAAAATTGGGTGTCGACAAACGAATTCCATTGCCCGATGGCTGAGAATAACGAGATGGCGGCGACAACGGGCGCGCTGAGCGGGAATATGATCCGGAAAAACAAATACAGATCGCTGGCGCCGTCGATAAAGGCCGCGTCCTCCAGCTCCTTGGGCAAGCTCTCGACATACGTTTTGATCAGGATCATATTGAACACGCCGACGGCCCCGGGAATGACGTAAACCCAAAACGTGCCGGTCAATCCAAGCTTCTGGATCAACAGATACATTGGGATTAGCCCCACGCTGAAGTACATCGTGAATACGAAAAACTTGCGAATATATTTGATTCCGAGCATATCGTCGCGAGAGACGACATAGCCGGCCATGGAGGTGAAGAACACCATGATCGACGTTCCGACAACGGTCCGGGCGACGGAAATGAAAATGCTGTGCAGAAGATTCGGATTTTGAAACATCGCCCGGTACGACTCCAGCGTCGCGCCTCTCGGATAAAGCAGGAAATGCCCGCTCACTTTCGTGAAATCGCTTATGGAATAATTGATGATATGAAGAAATGGAAACACCATCACGACGAACAACACGATCATGATCAGAGCATTGACGAAGTCGAATACTCGGTCCCCGAATGAAAGCTTATGCACGGATGTCTCCTCCTTGATCAGAACACGGATCTTCCCGTCGCTTTGCGCGCCAATGCGTTGGTCAATAACAGAAGCACGATGCTGACGACTGTTTTCATGATCCCGACGGCGGTAGCATACGAGTAATCAAGCTGCTTCAGACCGAATTTATAAATATACATATCAAGAACTTCCATTCTTTCCCAATTCGTCGCATTGGTGAACATAAAGTACAACTCGAAATTCGAATTCAACACCCACCCGCTGTTCATGATGAGGATGACGATCAAGGTTGGGATCAGGTTCGGTATCGTGATAAACCGTATTTTTTGTAAACGGGAAGCCCCGTCGATGTCCGCCGCCTCATACTGCTCGGTCGGGATGGCCGAAATCGCGGCGAGAAATATGATGCTTATATACCCGATCGACTTCCATGCCTGTAGAAAAATGACAAGAAACCAGGAGTAGTCCGGGTCTCCAAGAAAATTGATCCCTCTCTCAAGCCATCCCCATTTGACCATCAGTTGGTTGAGGATGCCGGAATTTTGGGCCAGGAAGCTGTTCGCTATGGAATACGTGATGACGTACGAAATGAAAAACGGAAAAAAGGAAACCGTCTGGACCGTCTTGATGAAAAACCGGATACGGATTTCGTTGAGCAGGACGGCGAAGATCAGGCCCAGAGACAAATTGACGACGATCGACATCAGGTTCATGCTCAGCGTATTGCGCAGCACGTAGATGTAATCCTTGCTCTGAACGAAGAACAGCTTGAAATTGTCGAGTCCGACCCATTGAGCGTCCCATATGCTCAGACCGACCTGATACCGTTTGAACGCCATCAACCAGCCGGCGAGCGGGATATATTCGAATATCAGCACCGCTATGATTGCAGGCGCCAGCATGAGAATCAAATAACGTTGTCGATACAGCTTAGACGCCACCGTACAGCACCCGCCTTCTAATGTTGCGGACCAACCGGTCAGGACAACCGGTCGGTCCGTTGTGACATGATCCGCCTAATGCGGCTTACTTTTTGGCTGAGTTTAACTCGGCCTGATACATTTCGTTAAACTTGTCGATCACCTTCTGCGGATTCAGCTTCTCGTATTCCGCGAGCAGGTCCTTGTAGATTTGATCGAATTCGGCCTCGCTCTTCGCCATGATCAGCTTCGGCGTGTTTTTGACGCGGAGATCTACCATCTTTTGATAGACCGGATTCAGCTCCGAGGTCGGATCGAGCTTGATATTGCCGATCAGGCCGACCTTCGCGCCTTTGCCGTTCTTTTGCCACCACTCGACCGACGATTTCCAGCCCAGCTTCTGAATGGCGTTCATCGTCTCGGGCGTTTGGCCCAGCTCATCCCGCAGCTGCGGATCGTAGCCGAAGGAGTACGGTTTGCCATCTTTACCGGCGCGTTTGTCCTGACCGAAAATAAACCAGTTGCCGCCGGATAAACCCGTCTTGTTATCCGGATTTTTCGTCTCGGTTTTGTAGAAATCCGTAGGAACGCGCACGCCGTTCTGAACCGTGTAATGCTTGCCTTCGATCCCGTTCTGCATCAAGATTTGCCCTTCTTCGGAGGCGAAGAAGTCGAGCAGCTCCACGATTCGTTTCGGATCTTTGGCGTTCTTCGTAATGACCATGGAGTAGAACGGATAAATGTCCAGCTCCATCATAAGGCGCGGTTCCTTGTTCTGGATTTGCCGGTTGCTCTGGATCGGCATCATGATGAATTGCTGGTCCGGACGGCCCGACGATTTGATCTGGTTGTTGTTGTGCGTCCCGGAGTACCAGGAGCTGATCGACCGTCCGCTGTTCGTCTTTTCCCTAACCTGAGGTACCTTGTCGGTGAAGCTTTCGGGATCGAGGATGCCTTCGCGGTAGAGCCGGTTGAAAAACTTAAAGGAATCGACGACGTCCTGGTTTTTGAAGTAGTCTTCGAATTTGTTTGCCGCGCTGCTGAACAGGACGCCTTCATTGCCGCCTACTCCCGTCGTTTTGCCGCCTTTTTCGTACAAGATGCCCGCAATTCCCGCCATGCCGTATGCTTCGCCGAACGGGGCGGTCATCCCGATCGTTTTGGAGCCGTCCGGCGCCGTCGGGAAGTCTTTCATCGCCTGCTTCAAAAACTTGACCCAATCGTCCTCCGAATGAAGCTGCGGATAGCCTTGCTTCGCCAGAGCGTCGATCCGGACCCAGATGTCGTTCCCCGCTCCCAGCGTAGAAGAGTCGAAATTGCCGAACTCCCATTTATACAGCTTCTTGTCGTTCGCAAGCCCTCTCCAGAAAGGAATTTGTTCCTTCCAGCGGTTCTGGAAATTGGTCAACTGGGGCAAATAATCGTCCAGCGCCACGAGCGCGCCCGCTTGCTGGTACTTCTTGTAGTTGATGTTGCCCTGAATCCAGAGAATTTCCGGGTAGTCCTTGGCGGCGAGCATCATATTCGTTTTCTCGTCCCAGTTTCCCGCATAAGGAACGTATTCGATCACGATGTTGAATTTATCTTTAATGACTTTTCCGATTTCCGTTTCATCGCTGCGCTTCAGCTTCCCGTCGCCGCCCGGCACCATATACTTGATCACGTATTCCGATCTGGCTGCGGCAGTGGGAGCAGAAGTACCGGAAGGCGGATTGGTGGGCGAAGGCGAACTTGTCGAGCCTCCTGAACTGGAGCAAGCGGCCAATAAAACGAGCAGCGCGCACATGGCCCAGATCAGCACCATCTTTTGTCTATGAAAGCCTCTCATATCGTCATCTCCTAATGATTAGTTTCATTGGAACAACAACAACAGCTAACCCCTTACAGTAAACGCTTCCAAGATGTTCTCGTAGAAGTTCACAACCTCCTTCATTCATGAATTTGAGTATAATCCCCCCGCTGTCAATCGCCCTATCGTTCCATATCCGGAACAATAACTATGTAGTATTCTATATACAGGATAATATTCGACTTTATGATTGTCAATATTGTTTTCCGTGTTTTCTGCCTGCAGAATATGTTTTTAACGTAAAGGACGGGATGGAAATCGTCCTTCCTCTTGCAACAAGACAAGCTGAAGGACGATTAAGTGTCATGCGGGGGAAACGCGGCTGGATGGAATCTTGACCCTATTCAGTTAGGACAACAGCATCCTCATCGTATCCTCGAACCATTGCTCCGACTTGGGGAAGTCGCTGTAGCTGTGGATCGGCAGAAGCCGCTCGTCGTCGGGGCTGATATTGAGCGCCTGAAGAAGCGCATAATCCTGCATCGCTTCGGCGAATACTTCCCAACGAATCGAATCGATCGGGCCGTCCGCGCCTGGATAAACGACGAACGCATCCCCATACGGCGCCTTGGCTCCCGCGGATCCGTCGGTGAACGGATCGACCATGACCTGAACCTCGGGGTCGAAGCCATTATTCAGGATGTACCAGTAGTTGAAGCCCCAATGCAGAAATCCAAGCGTTTTGAGCTTATAAAACATCAGTCCCTGGATCCGCACTTTGGGCAGCTTCGTGTCAAAGAAACGATTGATAAACGGACCTTGCGGGCTCATGCAATAATAAACCCAGTGCGGGATTCCCTTCTTCAAATAAGTGTTCGCGCCAGGCGCCTGCGGCACCGGGTAATCGGTCAGCCCAGGGACGGCATACAGGTCGCTGTAGACGGCGTCCATCACCTTGATCGAAGGATCGATCGTTTCCAGCAGCTTCCTGGCCTTCCGGTAGCTCTCGATATCCTCCGGACGATCCCGGGGCTCATCGCAAATATGGAACAAGGAATGTTCCAGGATGCCTTCCTCTTCCAGGAATCGCTTGAACGCCGGGAGGAACTGGTTCATATAATTCGCGAATACTTCTCCCGTCCCGTCGAGATCGGGCGGGAACAAGAGCTCCATCTTGCCGTCCCGCTCCGTATAAATATTGGTCGGGTTGCCGGCCGACGCGGCGCGTTCTACATTGTGGCTGTAAGCCCAGAAATGCGTCCATTCGAACCATTCGAACCCGATTTCCTTGGCGATCCCGACCATTTTGCGAACCCGCGAAAAATCGAATGCGTATCGTCCCGGCTCGGTTTCTTTCACGATCAACAGCTGCGGAGGGCGCTTCATGATTTCTCTGCGGCCGTTCAGAATCGAAACATAAATGACGTTGGAGCCGTGATCCATCATATTCTGCATGTACGTGCGCACGAGCTTGAAAAATTCGTCGCAAAACGGCTCCTCCAGCTTATACCAGTCGTAGATGCAGTCGAGATTCCACCAATGCGTTACGGGGAAATCTCGGCGCTTCTGCAGCACGGTTGACCGGACATCCACATGGGCGGTCAACACTTGCTCTTCCTCCAGGGCGGGACTCTTGAACCTGATTCGCACCGGATAAACGCCCGGCTTGATCGATTCCGACACTTGCACGCTGATCCAGAACGACTGATTGTTATAAGGACGGACGATAGCTTGGGCCTCGGGAAAGAGCGGGTCGGGAACGAGACCCGGACCGTGCTCGAAGCCGTCCAGCTCGGACGGATCGGTGTCGTGAGTGAGATATCGCTGAGGCACATACCCTACCCGGCGGACTTGAACCTCTATGCCTGCGGCCGCTTCGGCCTCGCACTCCACCTGAATCGGCATCGTCCTGTGGTTTTTCAGGCACGCCTGGAAGGACAGCTTGGCGTTGCGCGGAGTGATCAGTTCGATCGATTGTCCGCCCTCCGGTTCCGAGGTCGGAAATACCCGCTTGAGCGAGCTTTGCAGCCATATCGCGAGATGAGAGTTTTCCAGCTCGATGCCGTACCGGCTTTTGGACCCCATCGATATTCGCTTCGGTCCTTCCCCTACGGTTGACAAGTTCATGAGACATTCGCTCCTCTGCTTATTTGATTTGTCTGGCAGTACCGCCTCTAATTACGGATTTGATATGTATAGCTGCGGGCGATAACTGGGTTAATCTCACGGATTCCCTTACTGCTTCACCGGCTTATCGAATTGCCTGAACAGCTGCTGAGCATTGGAATACAAAATTCTTTCCTTCACGGAATCCGAGAAAGGGAGATAATGGATTTGCTTGATCCGCTCCGTCACGTCCTGCGCCTTGGCCGCCGGATAATCCGACCCCCATACGATACGTTCTCCGCCCATCCGTTTCGTAATCTCTTCCATTCCCCATTGAGGCGTTCCGCAGAAGCACAGCCATATATTGTCGTGCTTCAGCGCAGCCAGCAGGGACTCCCTCCACAGGTCCGGCAATCCGGCATGCCCGAGCACAACGGTTAGATCCGGAAACCGTTTGGCGATCTCCGCCAGTTGGAACGGTTCGGAATACGGGGGAGTGCCATCGTGGAAAAAGAACAGTGCTTTTCGGCGATTCCCTTCTTCGGCCAGCCGCATGAATTCGGCGTCAAGCGGACCGAAAGCTTGAAGCCAGGAATGGAATTTGAAGCCGATGAGATTCGTTTCATCGAGACAACGGTCAATTTCCCGCAGCGCCTTCTCGCCTTGTCTCGGGTCAATCGTTCCGAGGCCGGCAAACCGATCCGGGTATTGCGCCACCAGATCGGACACCAGATCGTTGTCCTGCTGGAAGTCGCTGAAAAAACCGTCAAGCGGAAGCAGCAGACTTTTCTCGATCTTGTTTCGGTCCATCATGGACAGGAAATCTTCCGGGTTCGTTTTCTCCGTATAAACGCCGCCGAAAATATGCGTATGAAAGTCAATAATCACCTCGCACCCGCCCCTTCCAGAATCCGTTTCATATTGTCTCGGCCGATTTGGTGCAATTGTTCCTCGGTAAGGCTGCAGCTGAGCAGTCGGTCCAGCTCGTTTTCCAGCGACAGATAAGGGGCATCGGACGAGAAAACGATCCGTTCCGCACCGAGCTTGTGAACGGCGCCTTCAATGGTAGAGATGGAGTTATACGCGATATCGACATAAATATTAGGCCGATGCTCCACTGACGGAATCGCATCGATCCAGAAGTCCGGAAAACCGAAATGCCCCTGAATGAATACACCCTCCGGGTATTTGTCCGCCAAATAAGCCATCTGCATCGGCATAGCGGTGACGGGAGTGCCTGTCGGCGCGTAAATTGGCAGCCTGTGATCCAAAGCTCTTTCGATCACCGGCAAAATAAACTCATCCGAGAGCTGGAAGCCTTGATAGGGTGGGTGAAGCTTAAGCCCTTTCGCACCGGAGCCTGCGCAACGGTCCAGCTCTTCCAATGCCCGATCCCCGTACCACGGGTTAACCGTACAGAAGGAAACGAAACGGTCGGGGAATCGCTTAGTCAGCTCAAGCGTGTATTGATTTCCTTCGCGGTTGTCTACAGCTATCGCACGGTCCCAGGGCACGATGACCGCTTGAGCGATTTCAAGCCGATCCATCGTGTCCAAGAGACGTTCCGGATCCATTCCGTTCATGATTCCTTGCCCTACATGGCAATGAGCATCTATCCATTTCATATCGTTCAGTCCTCCATGTCCTATTGGCCAATCGATTGCAAGACTCAAACCGCCTAACTAGTAAATTTTACAGCATCCCCCTTGTCGTTGTTCCGTATGATGAACATACGTAAAATATAATTCCACATATAGGATAATCCGGCGCGTATAAGTTGTCAATTGCTTTTTTGGAAGCGATTGCTTCCTAGCTGCGCAAAAAACAGGAGCTGTCCCAAGCCAAGGGACAGCTCCGTACGTTTCCGGTTGCAAAATAATTGCAAAAAGCTACAATACAGATATGGGAGGAAACGATTGATGGAAAATAATACTCAGACCAAAATGAAATATACGGTCCCAGCATTGGAAAAGACGATAGCCATACTCGATTACTTGGCGAAAAACGGCGGACTTAACTTGTCCGACCTCAGCAGTGAATTGAAGCTCCCGAAAACCAGCGTGTTTTCTATCTTGCAAACATTGGAAGCGCATAACTTCATCCGACGGGACAAGAAAGGCGGCTTTCAGCTCGGTCTGGCGCTGTACAGCCTTGGCATGTCCGCGCTGCGTAACTTGAATATAAAGGAAACGTTTGTTTCGCATCTGGAGCAATTAAAGAACGAGACCCGCTTCACCGTTCATTTAGCAGCCTACGATCACGGGGAAACGGTTTGCATCGAAAAAATCGAAGGGCCCGGAACCATCCGATTTTTGTCTTATGTCGGGGAGCGGAAGCTGATGAATACGACTTCCGTCGGAAAAGCGATCGCCGCTTATTTGCCGGAAAGCGAGCTGCAGGTCGTGTTTTCCAAAGGCTTCAACAACTTTACACCCAATTCAATTACGAATGAGCGGGTGTTTCGCGACCACTTGAAGCAGATCCGGGAATACGGCTATTCCGTAGACGACGAGGAGGGAGAGATCGGCGTTCGCTGTTTGGGCGCTCCGATTTTCATGGAGGACGGCCTTATGTTCGGTGCCGTCAGTCTCACGACGCTCAAGAGCAATTTGCCGGTCCAAGAGTTCCACGAGTATGGCAAAAAGCTCATGGTAACCGCTGAAGCACTGTCCCGTAATCTGGGCTATTCGGGGCCCTATCCGAAGAAATGAGCTCACACCCCGCCAGGCGCCGCCAGCACAACATGATGTTGTGCTGGCGTTTTGCTTGATTATTCGCTCCTGCTCTACCAGGGATGTGCGGCTCGGAACCAGCATCGACCGGTTGTTTCCACGGTAAACATCTCCACATTTCTCCGATCGGCCACCGTCACATAACAGGTTTTGCCGTCGGCACCCCCGAAGGTCAGATTTGTGCAGTTCTTCCCTGTCAAGGCAATCTCCCGAAGCAGCTTTCCGTGCGGGGACAATTTCACGACAGTGCCCTTGCCCCATCGGGTCACATAGAGATTGCCGTCGAGATCGCACCGCATGCCGTCGAGGCCGAAATCCGAAAATTCCATGACGAGCGTCTTGTTGCGAAGTTCATGGTCGGGCGTCAGATCATAGCGGTATATTCGACGTTGAACGGATTCGTTCACATAAAGCGCCTTCCCGTCAGGAGTTACTTCGATGCCGTTAGTCGTCCCCATTCCCGCTTCCATCAGAGTGACTCGGCCTTCCCGATCAACCCTCCAAATTCGCCCGGTAGAAGCTTGCCAGTCAGGGTCGCTAGCGAACAGTACGTCATC
This sequence comes from Paenibacillus sp. HJGM_3, assembly GCF_045062745.1. NCBI lineage: Bacteria > Bacillati > Bacillota > Bacilli > Caryophanales > Paenibacillaceae > Paenibacillus > Paenibacillus sp. HJGM_3. Next base: position 119,615 of record NZ_JBJGED010000007.1, on the reverse strand, counting down.
GGGGGTGATGCAAATATCATTCGGCTGGCTCATCCGCGTTTCGTGTGCGAATAGTGTGACTTCTCTCGATGGCATATCCACCTTTAAAATATTGTGATTCGTATAATCGGCAACCAGCATCTCTCCCCGGCTGTTGAAGCGAATCCCGTTGCCGATGCTGCCGTTCGGAAGCTGAACAAACACAGAGCAATTCCCATCCGGGGTGACGCATCCGATCGTATGCTCTCTAGCATAGTTGACCGCATACAGGTTTCCATGCCCATCCGTCGCCGGTCCTTCAATCCCGGCCGTGAATCCGTGCTCGGCGGTAAAGACGCGGCTTTGGTACAGCGGGAGCTCGCTCATGGCCGTTCACCGGCTTCCGACCAACGATCGAATTTTTCCGACATCTCCCGGACAGCAGCGTCACCGCGGACCTTAACATCTTGAATGGCATCCCGTACCGTTTCATAGACCGTTTGTTCGCCCATGAATCCGCCGGCAGCCGATCTGCCCTGCTTTAAAAATCTTAACATCCCCATCCTCCTCCGTTCGTGTTTCCCTTGCTATATTGGTCCAAGAAGTCATGCCGCTACATAATAGACTTCTTCCATTCCTTCATAGTGCGGAGCGCTCCAGCTCCGTCAAGTCTGCCATTCCTTTTGTTTTTGAGGCTTCACTTTGCTTTTGATCCCCACTATGAATCTTCCAGACATATACCATGTAGAAATGATTGATCATCCTGTACGCTAGCCTTCTCGATATGCCGTCCTTCGAGCCATCCAGCTCCTTGCCGTATCCTTGCATAAAACTTCGGTCATTCCCCCAAAGTGCGTACTCATACTCGGGATCGGCATAGAGGGCACGTTCCGGATCGATAAGCGCCGCGATTCTGCACTTCCCTCCCTCTTTCTGGACCAGGATATTCGGTTCCCAGATGTCGTTATGGACCAAACTCGGCTTGCCGACCCCGTCAAAGAGCGCCCGATGTTCACGAATAAATCGGTAGAACCGATGTAGAGTCGAATCTTCGACCAAACCGAAATTGGAATTCCGGCGGCAGATTTCTTCGGCATATTCCATTAAGACATCGGACCAGCGATACGAACCGCGAACGGAGCCGTCCGCCCTGGGCCAACCGAACCGCGAATGATGAATCGTATGTAAGTCCCGCGTCATTTTTCCCAGTTGAACAAGCACATCGGATCTCAAAGCAGGAGGAAGGTTGGCATGCTCCAAACATCCCTCGATATACTCTACAATGGAATATTCCCGATTGATGGATCGGAACGAATCATCATATCGCACGACTGTGGGTACAGGGATCCCTTTCTCGGCCATTCGCTTGTAGAGTACGGGTTCAATCGCCAGCATGCCTTTCTCAAATTCAAAGAGTAGGTCTTTATTGACTGGAGCGAATCGGAAGATGAATCTTTTCTTCTCATCTATCAGCTCGATTAAGTACGACGTGTTGGATACACCTCCACCGACCACGGTATACGAGCGTAGTTGAGTTTCAGCCCCGAAGCTATCCCGGATGGCGTGCTTTAATTGTTCCTCGCTTACCGGTGTAAAACGGTTATCTATAACCATTGAAACGGTCGGATCCTTTCCTATTTTTTAAATCGTATGTTTGCTCACACCCACTTTCTTATTGTAATTATTCAATATACAGAACATAGTAATGTTATTATTCAAAATAAAGAATAGTACAGTCAAGAAATCCTTGTCAATACTTTCTTCTGCCCAAACGGCAGGAAAAATGCCGTCTCAAGCAAAAAAAGACCACTCTCAGGAATCGGGTGCAATTGGCACATCCATTTCCCCAGAGTGATCTCTTCACATTGTAAATGGTAACTATTTCGAACGATTGTGTAAAAATCTTGCATCCCGAAGCAAATAATCCGCCGATTCGCTTGAAATGTGCTTGCCGCTTTGGGCCTCCACTTCATGGATGAAGCTTTCCAAATTGTTATTTTCCAGTTTCATCATCAAGCTGTTTGCAATACCGGGGTTATCGATCCGGTTCTCTCCGATGAAGCGCGTTACCAATTCTTTTAAGGCATCGACACTCGTGACCGTCTGAAAGGTCGAGCTCATGCTCTTCGTATTCCCCGCCAGGTCAGCCGTTGTAATGGAAAGCGTGTGCGAGCCAAGCGTTAAAGTGTAGAGCAGAATCGTGGCATCATGCCGGATCGTTCGACCATTCAAAGTAACGGTTGTCTTGCTGCTGTCCACCCCCGATTGATCATCGGTCGCCGTAAATTGCAGGGTTATATCTCCGGAATCGCTTAAGCTGCTTCCGCCGGCAGGCAAGGAGATCGAGATGTCCGGTGCATGCGAGTCCAGACGAATCGGAATGGTATGTGCCGCTTCCACGTTCCCTGCCTTGTCCACCGATCGGTATAGGACGGAATAGCTGCCGTCTTGATCGATAGTTACCGGAGCCATGTAAGCTTGCCAGACCGCCCCTCCGTCAAGGCTGATCTCCGTTCTGGCCACGCCTGTCAAAGGATCTTCCGCTGCGAGGCTTACCGTTACGTTATCTGTATACCATCCGTTCTGTCCATCCGGTTGTGCCGGCAACACGGTCGCTGTAGTAACCGGTGCCAGCGAATCAATCGTAACGTTCACCTCGCCCCTTACGCCTGAGCCATCGTTTGCAGCAGCTATGACTCTCACGATTCCGTCTTTCCGTGCCGTTAGCAAACCGGTGTTGCTTATGGAAGCCGCGTCGGCAGCCGCCCCGTCGATTCCTCGTATGGACCAGGTGACCGACTTATCAGCCGCATCCTGGGGAGCGACTGCTGCGAGCATCTGCAACGTGCTTCCCAGCCGGTTCATGTAAGTGGCTTCGTTCACTCCGGTCACTCTAATGCTTGCAACCTTCTGAATAGGTGGGTTGGGTGCGGATTGCGTTGTGACCTGGGCATCGTCAAACATTGGTGATGGGTTAGAGGCGGACCGGAATCCGATCTTTCCGCTGGCAAGCTCGTTTATGCTGTTGGTCCAATCAAGTTGCAGAACGTCGTCGATATACCCCTTGATGTTATTACCGGTCACGATTACTTTGAACGTATGCCACTGGTTTACAGACATATTGCTTGCCGTGCCCGCAACCTTCGTCATGGTTCCTCCTACCTTCTTGTACAGCTCAGCGTTGCCGGCGTATATTCTGAAATGGTAGAAGTTGTTCACATCGGCATATCGGAATACAAGCCCCGCGTTGGTGCCCGTTTGCGGCACATTGATTTTGCCTGTATAAGTGATGTCCGACCAATCGTCTCCTGCTACAATGATGCCTTCTGCCGAAGAGGTCTTCTTCAGCGTACGGTTTGCGCCATCCACTACATTCGCCCATGTACCATTCGCTATTGTCCATCCATTCAAAGTCCCGCTTTCAAAGTTATCGCTAAACACCGTTACAGGAACGCCGCTGGTAGCCGTGCTCGCCGTATTGCTGACAGGGGACAGGTTATTTGCGGCATCGTACGCCTTCACCGTATAACTGTAGGTTGTCGACGGCGTTAAGCCCGTGTCGCTGTACTCCGTCACGGTGGTGGTTCCCACTTCCTCGCCACCACGGTAAACCTTGTACCCGACAACGCCCTTGTTGTCCGTGGAAGCGGCCCAACTCAGTTGGATCTCACTGCTCGAAACGGCGGTCGCGGTCAAGTTGGCCGGAGCGGTCGGCGCCTGCGTGTCTGGGGTGCTTTGCTCGGTAATGATCACCCCACCCGGAGTGTATTGAATGAGTCCCGTCATATCCTTGGGATTGCCTTGATCGTCCAAAACCTTCACTTGCACAACACCCGGCACATTTACCGTCAGCTTTTTCCAGTCCGAACCATATACGGTAACCGTATTCGACTCATAAAGCACGTTCGCTCCGTCCTGTTCCGCAACGACCGACATGGCGCCAGTCGGATTGTACGAAGTCAGACCGACCATTAAAAAGGCCTGGCCGTCATTACGGACCATCCCATAGGCTGTGCGGCCATCGGTACGGCTGGAGAACGTATAAACGTCCTTCTGACCCGGCCAGCTGACGGTCAGGCTCGATCCCTGCATAGTCGTGGATGGCAGTGCCATGCCTTGATTATGAGGGAACAGTAAGGTTTTGAAACCAGGGTTCGCGGATTGGGTGGGGATCACCACTTTTTTACCCGTTCCGAACGTTTCATTCTGGTAGGACCCCGTTTCCGGCGAATTGCGGACATCGAAGGTATCGACTCTCGGCGTACCCGTCGTTGCTGTCAACGACCGGATCAGCATCCGTGGCGTGCTGGAGGTTTCATCAACCAAGCCCAGCGTCATGTCCGGTCCTGTTACGCCTTTCGATTCCACATTGTTCGGAATTTGCATGAACCATTCATACAGATGCTGATTGGCATCCTTCTGAATATCGTCCAAAACAAGTGCATAGGGATAGGCTCCCCGGAGCATCATGGCCGATCGGAATGCTTTCTCCACAGGGTTATAGGACGCCCGCCAAGTACTGTTGGCGCTGCTGCTCGGCCAAAGCGATTTAGGTTCAAACTCCCATGTATATCCTTTGTTCTCCGGGTTATTGAGCCGACTCTTGAAGGTGTATTTGTAATCATAAGCATTTTTTGCATTTCCAACAAAAACCGTGCCAAGCCCTCCGTCGAGCACGCCTTCGGTTTTGCCGTACGCGCCGAAGAAGCCCTGCCCTTTGCCGTCTATGGAAATATTATTATGGTTGTTCGACTCATAGATGTGGTAGCCTCGGTCAATGACCCACTTCTGTCCTAATGCGGTCAATGTAAAATCCGTGGCATTGCTATGCGTGTGGCTGGGTCCGAAGCTGTCGGTATTGGTCTCAAAGTGCATAACCATCGCATCTGTGGACCATTCATTGCGGGTTATGTAAAGCCCTCTGTTGCTGTCCAAGAAGCTAACGGGAAGCTGAAGCGCAGCCGGATTATACGGCTTCAATGTGACGATCGGAGGATTCGAGCTGGTATCCACTCCCCAGTCATCGGCGACAGGCGCCTTTTCGGTGTTTTCTCCTCCCGTCCAGTCCAGTCCGAACATCGCGGCCATCAAGAAATCGTTGCGGTACTTGATGCCTGTGTAATCGTCCCTCACGCGGTTGCGCCATATAAAATCGACTACCGGATCGTCAGGGTTCAGCCATTTCATCAGAACGTAGTTGGGCAGCAATCCGCCCAAATCGTTCGTCGTATCGCCAAGTGTGGTGAATTTATAGCCGTAGGGCTCGATCGAGTTTACATACCAGTTCTTCATATTCTGAAAACCCGGATTGTTATACAGGCTGTCACCGCGTTTGGCCATAGCGATTAAGGCTTGCGCGCCAAACGACATGCCATAATTCACGTAATGCATATCCTCGGTTGCGGCTCCTGTTTCAAAAACACCGTGGTTCAAATATTCGTTCATCGCTTGGACGGATTGAGTATACACGTTGGGATCATAGCCCGTCTCCCCTTCGATAGCGAGAGCAAGCAACCCCCATTGGGTCGTGACCGGAGCAATGTTATCCCGATTTATCCGAGGATCCGGATTCGTCGTAACGGGCAAGACCTTCCCCAAAGTGGTAGAGGAGATAAAGTCTCTTACTTCCGTACGCTGGGCCTCGGTCATATAGTTGTAGATAAAGTCATAGCAATAGCCCAGATTGTATAATTCCGCGCCCATCGCGGATTTCAGGCTTGGGTTGGAGATGGTGCCACCCAGAATCCTTACGGTCGATACTAAGGCCTTGGACAATTCGGCTCCTTTCGCCGCATCGTCGGTGACCAAGGTATAGAAGGCTTCATAATTCAAAACAAGCAGCAAATAGCTTGCATAACTGGCAGGAAACGTCGCAAGCGTGTTGGCATCCCCCGCAACCAATGCCTCATACAGCGGCTTCAGCTTTGTCGCATTCGTAACATGATGATCAATCCACGCGCGCATGCTCTGCATGGATCTTCTGCCGATCGCGGAATCCGTCAACCGCTCCTTTAGGGCAGGCAGTTCATTGGGGGTAATTAAAATTCGCGGATGCGTATATGCAGGGACCGGTGGAGCCGCCACTACGGTAACCGGATCCGCATAAGCCGTATTCGATAATGGCCCAGGCGAGAATTGGAGCATCAGTTGGATGGAAAGCAGTAAAGCCATTAATAAAGCTATTTTGCTATTGATTCTTCTTAAAATCATTTCATTCCCCTCCCTAACTTTTCTCATAGATCGCTGCCCATTTCCTTTACCCTCAGAACAAACGAAGAGATGGGTATGGTCGGTTATTCGTTCAAGCCTCTCACCTCCTAGCAAGATTTCCTGCCATGCGAGGATCTCGGACAACCTGAAGCGCTTTCATATTTTCTGCGGCTTCTCCTTTCTTTCGGTACTCTTATTATAAAAGCCGGTCTGTCCTCATTTGTAGGAGACAAAGCTTCAATTTCTGGTTCATTTCTTCAACCCCGTGAAAAAAATTAGAAAACGGAGCCCGCTAACCCGCGTGGCTCCGTTATTACAATTCCAAAATTTATATTTGTATGGCTCCGCAGTGAAACTAACAATCCTCGAATCCCCCAGCGCAAGAAGATTTTCGCATCCCTTTAACATCCTGCAGAGGAGGCAAGCCAAAAAGCCTGCGGTATTCCCGATTGAATTGCGACGGACTTTCATAGCCTACCGTCAATGCGGCAGTCGTCGCCCCCACGGGACCGCTCAACATCAGTCGCCTGGCTTCCTGAAGACGAAGCTGCTTTTGATACTGCAAAGGCCCCATGGTGGTGATCGCTTTGAATTTATGATGCAGTCCGGAGGTACTCATGTTGCAGGATTTTGCGAGTTCCTCGACGGTAAAAGAACGTGCGTAATTATCTTTGATCCATTGGATCGCCTTCCCGACTCCATCCGATCTTTGATCGAAAAGCGACTTTTGGAAAAATAAATGTCCATACTCGCCAGATAGTAAATTAAAAATCATTTCCTTCTTGATCAATTCGGACAGAAATCGAGCTTCTTTAGGCTTATCGATTAGCTTCAGCAACCGGAAAAAGAGGTCCAGCAGCTCGGCATCCGATTTTCCGATGAAGGCTCCGGCGCTCAGCTCTTTCTCTTTTGGCTCCGTGACGATTTCCGCCTCCATGACCACAGAAGCGATTTCTTGCGTCGTAAAATCGATCCGCAAACCAATATACGGCGATTCTTCCGAAGCTCCGATGACTTGGGCGGAAGCCGGCATATCGATCAACGATGCCAAATAATCACCCGCCGAGTAGTGATAGATAGCTTGACCAAGGTAAAGCTTCTTAGCCCCTTGTAGAATCAGACAAAAGGAAGGAGTCAACACTCCTGGACTTCGCACGGTATCCCGACTGTTCTTAATAATGGAAAAAAACGGAACTATGGTTGGCGTCCGCCCATCTGCCAGGTTCCTCCGATCCGTCATGGCAAGAAGTTGATCCAGCGCTTTCTTATGAATAGAAACACTCTTTCCAATGTTAACGCGGTTATCCAGTCCTTGTTCCGGCATCCATACTCCCCTCCCATCTTTATTTAGATTATACCGGCATTGATTAGGATTGCAATGCAAATGAATGGTGTAAAAAAACAATGACTTGCAGGTTTAGGCAAGTTTTAAGCAGGAACGGTCTACTTCCTTCCGCCGTCTCCATCCATAATATTCATCAGACCAGTATCTTCTATAAGGAAAGGAACATGCTTATGCAACAGTCAAAATGGATGATTTTAACCATTATTATCGCTTGTCAGCTCCTCGTTGTGCTGGACGCCTCGATTATGGTAACGGCAATGCCTCAAATCGGTCGTTCGCTTCATATGTCGACGACCAGCTTGACCTGGGTCCAAAACAGCTATATTTTGGCATTTGGCGGTTTCTTGCTGCTCGGTGCGCGGGCAGGAGATCTTCTGGGGCGCAGAAAAATTCTTGGTGTAGGCATTGGATTATTTTCGCTTACCTCTCTGCTGGCCGGTTTGGCGCCGACCGCCGAATTTTTGCTGGTTTCCCGCGCCTGCCAAGGCTTTGCGGCTGCCTTGGCAACACCTGCCGCGCTAGCCTTGCTGTCAGCGAGCTTTACAGAAGCCAAGGAACGCTCCAAAGCGATCGCGATGTACAGCGCGGTTTCGGCTGCTGGCGGCAGTATCGGTCTCATCCTTGGCGGATTTTTCACTGATTTTATTTCTTGGCGCGTCGGGATGTTTATCAATGTACCCATAGGGATTGCCTTGCTGTATTTGGTACAGAGGTTTATTCAGAAAACAAGTACGAGAACCGGACGTTTTGATCTATGGGGTGGGATCGTCTCCGTACTCGGCATGACTGCGTTGGTATACGGCTTTGTTCAAGCTGCGGATCACGGTTGGGGGAAACTCGAAACATGGATTTTGCTTGCAGCCGGGATGGTTTTGTTAGCGGCATTCGTACTTATTGAAGCTCGAGCGGATGAACCGATCATCCCGCTCCGATTGTTTGCGAGCCGCCAGCGGTCCGGAGCTTATCTCGGACGGTTTCTACTGGTATGCGGGAATTTTTCGCTCTTTTTCTTTATTCCTCAATATTTGCAAAACGTTCTCGGTTTCAGCTCTCTTGAAGCAGGGTTAGCCTTCCTGCCCTTTACAGGCGCCCAGTTCGGAATGATGTATTTGATGCCTGGGTTGCTGCACCGATTTGGAAATAGGAAGGTCCTGATGGCCGGCTTGCTGCTCGCAATCATGGGTACAGTCTGGCTGAGCCGAATCGTCTTCGTGCAAGTTCCGTTCTTCCCGCAAATGTTCATCCTATTGGCCATCATGGGCATTGGCGCAGGCTTGGCTTTCCAGCCACTGACCGCTTTGGGGTTATCAGATGTGGATTCTCGCGATACCGGTGCCGCCTCGGGTCTAATTAATGTCGCGCATCAAAGCGGCTCATCGTTAGGTCTGGCTGTTCTCATAACCGTATTTGAAGCGGCTATCCGTTCGGATCCCTCTTCAAAGCTGCTATTCGCTCATGCTATATCGAACTCCATTTTGGGATCTGTCGTATTTCTTACATTAGCTCTTGTTGCGGCTCGGTTCTGCACGCAAAGAGTCAGGTAACTTTATGGGCTACCTGACTCTAGTGATCATTCATACATAGAGTGTTGCAAGGTGTTTATTTGTATTGCCTGTCATACGCCTTTTGCATGGTGCTCAAATACTTGCTAAATCCCAAGTTTTCGATATCTTTCTTGTAAGCCTCCCAGTCCTTGTCGATATCCCTTTTACCGGTAACGAACTCCATGATGCTTTTTTCGACGTAATTGGAAAGCTGCGTTTTCGGCTCTGCAATGGCTTCCGCTTCGTCCGTTTTGTAGAAAATCGGAGGCGGAACGATGCTGGCGCCGTATGGCTTGTAATCGTTCACCGCGGCATCCCACAAAATCTGCTCCTGGTTGAACGATCCGTCGTTCGTCACGGCCAGTGTGCCCTTATCATCCGCGGAAGCATACAGAATTCCGGTTGTCGCCCAGAACTTATCCGTCGGCGTCCCCCATTGGTAGGTCTGTTTCCATAAAGCCTGCTGTCCGTTGAGTCCCTTCACGCCCTGCTCCGGCTTAACCCACGTATCCCCCTCCGGTCCGTAGAAGAAGTTTCTCCAATCCAGATCATGGGAATAATCGGTTGCGAGAGCATCGCCAAGCCGGAAGGCCACCTCCGGATCGGCCGCATATTTGGTAATGACGAACGATGGGGAACCGAAAGGTTCGTACCATGGCGTGATTCGCTTTCCGTTTGCACCTTTCAGCGGCGGCACCGCGGCAAAATCGTCCCGAGCTCCCTTAACGCCGATATCGATCAAGGAGCTGAGCGCTCCGTCAGCAAAAGCGCCAACGCGATTGCCGTCCGGTCCGCCGATTAACACCTTGGCCTGGCTCGCCTTCAGGGAAAAGGCTTCTTTATCAATCAGGTTGTTATCATAGAGCTTCTTCAAATACTTCAACCCGTCCCGCCATCCATCCTGCATATAAGAAGCTTTGATTTGTTTGTTGTCCATGTACAACCATCCGTTGCCTTTGCCCGTGCTCGGTACAAATGGATTCATCAAAAAGCCAGTCAATTCGCCGTTCCAGCCATCTATGGTCGCAATTAATGGGATTTCATCCTGCTTGCCGTTGCCGTTCAAATCTTTGGCTTGCTTAAATGCCATAAACACGTTATAGAGTTCGTCAGGCGTAGTTGGCATTTTTTGACCGGCAGCATCCAGCCATTTTTTGTTGATCCAGAATCGCTGCGAATACATACAGTGCATGCATTCCGCCACATAAGGCAAGGCATAGATTTTGCCGTCCGGAGCTGTAATTTGCTTGAGCAGGCTAGGATATTTTTCGATCAATTTTTTGTAATTGACTCCGTATTTTTGTATGTAATCGTTTAGAGGCAGAAACAATCCCTGTTGGCCGTAAGTGGCGATTTGGTCGGTTGTCAGTCCGGCTTTTAGAAACACATCCGGCAGCTTCGAGCCGCTGGCCAGCAGAAGATTAAGCTTTTGCTGCCCTTCGGCTGCAGTTTCCGGTGCGAGAGTGAAATTCACTTTAAGATTCGTTTTCTTTTCCAGCCATTTAGTGGCTGCATTGTTATCCCATTCCGTGATCCAAGAGATCTTAGGCGTGTATATACTGATTTGCTGGGTCTTGGTTACGATCGGAAACTCCCCGGATGCTGTCATGTCGGAAGACTTTGCCGTCGTACCGGCAGGATCCTTCCCGTCGCCGTTCCCGCTTGTGCACGCTGCAAGTATGAGCAATAACACAACCGAGACGATGACCGTCAAGCGGGCACTTCTCCCTTTCCTCATTTTAAACCCTCCCTGGAATAAAATGTATATGACGAACGGCTGCAGCCGACTCATCCTTTGATTGCGCCGATCATGACCCCTTTAACAAAGTAACGCTGGATGAACGGATAGATGATAAGCAGCGGAGCGGAGGATACGATGATTAACGAATATTTCAACAACTCGCTCAACCCGATTTTGGCGGAAAGCGTGTCGATATCGACGTTCTGCATCATCGACATATTAATGCTGTTGGCCACAAGAATATCTCGCAAAACCAGGGTCAAGGGCCATAAGGATTCTGAGTTAATATACATGAGAGCGTCGAAGTAGGAGTTCCAGATCGAGACCGAATAAAACAACGCCAGAACGGCTATGATCGGCTTGGACAGAGGGAGAAGGACAGACAGCAGATAACGCATGTCGCTGCATCCGTCGATCTGCGCCGCTTCAAGCAGCTCCGACGGTGTGCTCTGGAAGTAGGTTCTTGCAATGATGACATTGAATACCGACATCGCTTGCGGCAAGATGAGGGCCAAGCGGGTATCGAGAATCCCCAGATTTTTCACAAGAATGTACGTCGGGATAATGCCACCGCCGAAGAACATGGTGAAAGCAAATATCATCATAATGACGTTTCTTGGCTTAAAATCGCGCCTTGCCAGCGGATAAGCCGCCGCAATGGTCAGAACGACACTGAAAGCCGTCCCGACGACGGTGTAGAACAACGTGTTCGCATAACCGGTCATAATGCTGCCGTTGGAAAAAACCGCCTTGTAGCCTGCAACAGAAACATCTACCGGGAATAACCATACTTTGCCGCTCACGACCGCATTCGGTGAACTGAACGATGCGCTGATCACATAAACAAGAGGATAAATAATGACAAGGGCAATCACAAGCAGAAAGAAATCGTTAGCCAGATAAAACAGCCGATCTTGCCTGGACAATCGCACATTATCCACGTTCATCAGCTCCTCCACGGAAGAAAATGATTACCATAGACTGGTGTTTCCGAATCGTTTCGCGAGCCCGTTGACGAAGCACAAAATCAAGAAATTGATGATCGAGTTAAAAAAGCCGATGGCTGTCGAGTAGGAATAATTCGGTAAGCTGCTGAGGAAGCTCAGCTTATACAGGTAGGTGGAAATGACTTCGGAGGACGCAAGGTTGGTCGTATTCTGCATGAGATATACTTTTTCAAAACCGACGCTCATGATGTAACCCGTATTCAGGATCAGCAAAACGATGGCGACCGGAATCAGTACGGGCAGATCTACGTATAGGACACGCTTGAACCTGCTGGCGCCGTCCATAATCGCCGCTTCATGCTGCTCCCAATCTACGTTCGAAAGGACGGATATATATAAAATCGTGTTCCACCCCATATTCTGCCAGACCTCCGACCAAACGTAGAGGTGGCGGAACCATTCCTCCGAGCCCATGAACAAGATCGGGTTGCCTCCGAAGTGGCTGATTACTCGGTTCACAGCGCCGAACTTCGGCGATAGGAATTGATACATCATTCCGACGAGTACGACAACCGAAATGAAATGGGGGGCGTAAGTGATCATTTGTACGGTCTTCTTGAACTTGTGGCGCATGGTGATGTGGAAGGCGAGCGCCAAAATGATGGGGATAGGAAATCCGATCGCGAGCCCATAGATCGTCAAAAACAACGTATTCCGAATGACGGTCCCGAACGAAGGAGAAGTAAAGAAGTGTTCGAAATGCTTAAAGCCGACCCATGGACTGCCGGTAATGCCTTTCGTGGCGATGAAGTCCTTAAAGGCGATTTGCAATCCGTAAATCGGTATGTAGTGGAACACCACAATATAGGCAAACGGAAACAAAACGAGCAAATAGAGTTGATAACGGGAGGCTATTTCTTTCTTAATCCGTTTCATAACCGACAAACGTCCGTAAAGCCGCACATTCGTCTCCAGATTCTCCATTCAAACATCCCTTTCGAGGTATGTGTTGAGTCATGCCGCCCCATTCGGCAAGCGCTTACATGGCGTGAGTGGATACAGATCCTTGAGATTCCTTTAGTGACTTCGAAGTCGTCGCGAATTATATTTAATTTATTATTATGATATTTATTTTAAATATATTATATATAATATGTCAATAATCAATATTGTTCGCGTTCGAAGTTTTCCGGATGAGGACTTCTTGTCCAGACTCGAACGAGTGAATGATAGCTTCCGCCACGGCAATGCCGTGAACCGCGTCGTCGAATGACGAATACTCCGGCTTTCTCTCGTCGGACACACAGCCGCAAATATAGGTCAATTGCTCGCGCAGTGCACCGAACGAGCTGCCGTTCAACGTGTTATGAATGAAAAAATCGGGCGAGCAGCGTCCCGCAGCATCCCACAGCTGCAGATTGGAGCCGCTGTTCTCGAAATGCGCGATCCCTTTGCCGCCGATCACTTCTACGGCATCGTTCATGATGATCCCCGATTCCTGGGGTGTCATCCAGTTGCTGTGCAGGGTGGCGATCGTTCCGTTCGCAAATTCAAGCGACGACCACAAAATATCCGGAACAACCGTATCGTTCACCTTTTTCCCGTATGCCTTTACTTTCACCACGCGGCTTCCCGCATACCAGATGGCCAAATCGAGGTCGTGAACCGTCAATTCATAGACCGTGTGCGTGCGCTTGTACGTTTCGAACATCTTCTTGGTGCGGCCCCGCTTGAAAAACATGCTTTCCGGCGCGCCGATTCGATCGGACTGGATCGCGTTGTAGATTTCCGCGTACCGCGGCTCGAACCGAAGCAGGTGGCCCGCGAAAATAAAACGGTCGTTCCGTTCGGCCGTCTTTTGCATCTCAACCGCCTCGCTCAGCTTCGTGGATACCGGCTTTTCGACGAGTACATGCTTCCCTGACTCCAGCGCCCGGATCGTCGGTCCGAAATGGTCGTACTCGAACGTTACGATGCTTACGAGGTCGATGTCGTCCCTGTTCAAAAGCGAATCGCTATCTGTATGGGCATGCGGCACCCCGTAACGGACCGCAAGCTCCCTTGCCCGATCCCCGTTCATGTCACATACCGCGACGACCTCCGCTTGCGGCATCGAGCTAAACGCTTCCAGATGGCAGGATCCCCAGCTGCCGAGTCCAATGATGCCTACTCTCACTTTGCGCATACCATCTACCGCCTTTTCTGTATGAGTCCATTACTTCAATGCGGCAGCTGCCTCGGGCAGCAAGCCGACCAATTTCTCGATATCCGCCATGTCGTTGTAAGCGTGAATGGAAGCGCGTAATCGGCCGTCCCCTCCCCAGACGAGGACATCCTGCTTGCGCAGTAGATCGGCCAGCTCCCCACCCTGCGGGAAAGAGACAGCAATGTTGCCGGCACGCGATGCCGGCTTGGCCGGCGTCATCACCTCGAAGCCAAGAGAAGACAAATGGTTGATCAAGTGTCCTCCAAGCTCCAAGACGTACCTCTCGATGGCATCAATTCCGGTTTCCAGCAAAATGCCGGTTGAAGCATTCATCGCATAAATGCTAGGGTAACTGGGGTAGCCGAGCTCCCATTTACGGGCGTCGTCCAAAAACTCGAAAGCTTCAAAGCGACGGTCGTTAAAAATATCCTTCACGCTTCTCCAGCCAACCGACCTCGGGACCATCGACTGCGTCCTCGCGGGATTTACCCCGAGAATGCCGATCCCATGGACGGAGAGCAGCCACTTGTACGAGCTGCAAACGACGAAATCGGCATCGTTCATATCGACGGATACGACGCCCAGCGATTGGGTCACGTCGAGGAGAAGCAGCGCGTCCGTCTGTCTGACCTGATCGTAGAGTGCTTTGCTGTCGATTCTTGTGCCTGACAAATAGCTCGAATGGCTGGCCATCACCAGCTTCGTGCGGGCGTCGACCTTCCCCATCATTTGTTCGGCAGAGATTTGCCAGTCGTAATGGTCGACGAGCCGCACTTCGACGCCTCGTTGCCGCAGCATCAGCCAAGGAATGACACCGGAAGGATATTCCAGCGTATTGATGACGACATTGTCGCCAGCCTGCAAGTCGAGCGCATGCACGATCGACATGATGCACTCCGATGCGTTGGACATAAGCGCGATGTCCTGTTCCCGGCCGTTCATCAGCTTCGCAATATTGCGCCGGCAGGACTGTTCCGTCTCCGCATGCAGCTCTCTACCCTCCGGACCTTTGCCGCGATTGCGCATATAGGCGTTGATCGCCTCGACGCACGCCGTATGAGGAGGCGTTTCCGCGCCGCCGTACAGCCACGTGTATTCGTCCAGTCCGATAAAAGACGATTTATTCAGAAGTGCTTCCGCCATTCGGTCCTCCCCTCCCTATATAAAATAGCTCAAAGATTCGGTGGAATTTCGAGCCTTTGAAAGCAACCGTGCGCCATCCCGACATGCTTCCAAGCCTCCGTCAACAGAAACGGGCCATGCCCGGCAAACAGGCTGTCGATATGCAGAGCATTCAGCTTGGCGATACTCTCCGCGTATTCCTGGATGAAGCAATCCCAAATATTTTGAATCACGACTTTACCGCCGGCAAAGACGACATCTCCCGCAAATAGGGACCGGGTTCCGTTATGATCGAGCAAATAACTCACATGACCGCGGCAGTGGCCCGGCGTTTCCACCACCCCGAGCTCCAAGTCGCCGACCTTAATCCGGTCTCCCTCACGAATACCGACTGAGACGGGACAGGCCGGATAGTCAAAATCCTCAGCATAAACGCCTGCATGCTTCGCCGCATTCAAGCTCGTCTTGTCCATATCGCCTCGCTCCAGCCAAGGAGCCGCTTCCGCCGCAGCCATCACCTCAAGGCCGTAGCGGCTGTGAAAATAGTACGCGCCGGCACCATGGTCCCCATGGATGTGAGTCAGCAGCAGCTTGTTCACCTTCGATATGGCGAACCCGCTCCGTTCGATACTCGCGACGATTCGCTCCGGCTCGATCCCGCTTCCGGCATCGATCAGCGCCAGCTCGCTTCCTCCGTCCAGCAAATAGACGTTGCAATCCATCGGATGGGTCATGAGATTACCGTGTTTGCCGCTGCCTACCAAGTAGATGCGCTCCGATATCCGCATAATATCGTCTCCATTCCCCATTACTTGCCGAACAAAGTTGCCAGCTGCAAATAAAACTCCGCCGCCAGTTCCACTTCGTGAACCGGCACCCATTCCTCGCGCGAATGCGCTTGCGCGATGGAGCCCGGTCCGAACACGATCGTCGGGATTCCCTTGCGCTGCAGCTTGCTAGCATCGCTCGAATACGGCACGCCGACCGGTTCGTCCTCGATGCCCAGCGCTTGTGCCGCCTTGCGAGCATACGGAATGATCGGGGCATTCGCCGGCGTATCGAGCGCCCAGTCGAGGAGCAGCTCCGAGACCGTCATGCGGATGCCCCTCCCCTTCGCATACGTCTCCAGCCTGGCCGTAAAGTCGGCCAGCACCTCGTCCGGCCGCTCGCCGGGAATAATCCGCCGATCGATCTCTACCGTGCAGCTTTCCGGCACGATATTGATTTGGGTGCCGCCGAGTATCGTCCCGACTACGATCGTCGGCGATCCGCATAGCGGGTGGTGCTGCCGCGCAAGCTCCGGCTCGATCTCCTCGCGGATGAAGCGAAGCACCTCCATCATCTGATAGACGGCGCTGTCCCCTTCCTGGGGCATCGAGCTGTGGGCCGCCTTGCCGTGCGTCTGCACTGTAAATCGGACGCAGCCCTTATGGGCGATGACGATGCCCATCTCCGTCGGCTCACCGACGACGGCACCGTCCACAGGCATCTCCAAGCCCATAAACGCACGCAGCCCGTGATATTCATGCTCCTCGTCCACAGTCGCGCAGAATAGGATGTCGGCGTTCAGCCGCTCCGGATTCGAAGCGCACTGCTCGATCGTGTAAATCATGCCGGCCAGCGTCCCTTTCGTATCGCAGGCGCCCCGCCCATACAGCTTGCCGTCCTGGTACTTCGGTTTCAGCGGGTCGACCATCGAGCCTAGCGAGACGGTATCCATATGGGACTCGAACAGCAGCGTCGGCACGGATTTCCCCGTTCGCAGCTCGATGATGAGGTTATCCCGCCCCGAAAATACCGGCTGCCTTCTTACCGGTATACCCGCCGTCTGCATCCGCTTCTCGATATAGTCGGCAACCCTTTTTTCCCCTTGCGCCTCGCTGTCGAAGTGCGGGTTAACGCTTTCAATTCGGATCAAGTCCTCGAGGATGGAAACGGCAGGATGGGTGGACAGACGATTCGCTACGGACATTCACGCCCCTCCCTTCTTAGTGAACAGCCTATCGATTATTTGTATATAATGTATTATATATAATATAAAACTGTCAATCGGAATATGACTAAAAATAGCCGATTGCTTTATCGCACGAGCGCTTAAAACAATCGGCCTTTCAAGTTACGGTCAGTGACCCTTTCAATTTGTCCTACACCTGCTTGGTCACAGCCAAGTTTTCTCGTCCAGCTCCTCCGGCGACGCATCCAAGCCATTCAGCTCGACAAAATCGCAATACGAGCGATAAATATGTCTTCGCATCGTCTGTTCCGCCGAGTCCGTGTCTCTCCTTTTCAGCGCCTCGATCAGCTCCCAATGCTGCTCGACCTCGGTCTGCTTCGTTTTTTTGGTGCCGAGCAAACGGTTTGCCAGCAAGATCTGGAACGAGATCGATTGATACGTCGAGATGAGCCGGGAGTGCTGCGACAGCTTGATGATCGTTTCGTGGATATGAAAAGAATCGTCAAGCAAATATTCCACGGAAAAATCGTCCAGCTTTTCTTTCATTTGCTCGTAAAAGGTTTCCAACTCCGCTATATCGCGGTCTGAGGCACGCAGAACCGCCAGCCGGATGGCCTGCCCTTCCAGCATGGAGCGAATCGAGTAAATTTCAAAAACGTCTTTTTTATCGAGTGTACACACCATCGGCCCTTTATTCGGCACAACGGTGATGATGCCTTCCCCCTGCAGCCGGCGAATGGCTTCCCGTACAGGCGTCTGGCTGATGCCGAGCTCGCCTGCCAGCTTGGTCTCGACAATTCGGTCGCCCGGATTAAGCTGCCCGTTCAATATTTGCTGCTTAATATAGACGATCAAATCCTCGCTGATGCTTTGTCTTGGTGGAAATACTGCCTTGCTGTCCATACTGGTCATAAGGAGCTCCTCTCAATTCGACTTTCTATAATCTATATAATGTATTATAGCGGATCGACATGATCACACCAACAAAACTTTGTCTTGTTTAAATTCACCACACGTTATATATTATATATAATATTTTATATGTTGCAATGGGAGGGAGCATTTCTTATGGCCAGCAAGGAACAAAATTATGAGTTCCGCAGACGGCTGGAGGTCGTCCACAAACCCGATCGCCGCGATCCGAACGTCCGCAGCGCAGCCGATGAAACGGAGATTACGGACGATTGGCGCATCGTAATCGCGAAGGATGCCGATCCGCTGGTATTGAATGTCGCCAAAGATTTGCAGGATTATTTACTCGTCAGCATGCACGTTTCCGTTCCTGTCAGAAGAGTCGAAGACGTTGCGATGGCCGCTTCAGTTGAGGAGCAAATCATCGTGCTTGGCGCAAGAGATCAGCTCCCTTCAATCGGGCTAAACCTCACCAAACCCCGCAGCTACACAATCTTCGCCGAGCGAAACCGCATCGTTGTATGCGGCTTTGACGACCGAGGGGTCGGACAGGGCAGTTATTTTCTCGAAGATCTCATGAACCTGAAGGAAGCGCCGATCGTCAGGCTGCAGGATACTACGCGCGAGCCTCTCTTCTCTCCGCGTATGGCGCATTCCGGCTGGGGACTCGACCATTTCCCCGACGCTCATCTCAACTCGTTGACGCATGCGGGCATCGACGCCATTCTTGTATTCGTCAAGGATGTCAATGAAACGCCGGAAGGCTTTCTCGATTTCAATTACCTGATCGACCGCGCGGAGCTGCACGGACTCGACGTCTATGCCTACAGCTACATAACCAGCCGCAAGCACCCGGATGCTCCGGATGCCGAAGAATACTACGACGGTACTTACGGTAAATTGTTCAGCGCTTGTCCGCGCCTCAAGGGCGTTATTTTCGTCGGCGAATCCTGCGAGTTTCCGAGCAAAGATCCGAACACGACGGGGATGCTGCGGCTGGAATGGCCGCCCGACAAGCCGCAGACGAAGGTCAGCCCGGGCTGGTGGCCTTGCTTCGATTTCCCGCAGTGGCTGAATCTGATCAAGAAAGTCATCCGCAAGCATAATGAGCAAGCGGATATCGTATTCTGGACGTACAACTGGGGCTGGGCGCCGGAGGAGGCTCGCCTTGCCCTGATCCGTTCTCTACCGGACGATATTACGCTGCTCGTTACCTTCGAGATGTTCGAGCAGATCAAACACGACCATGTCACGAACGTTTGCGTCGATTATACCGTCTCGTTCGAGGGGCCGGGCCGGTATTTTTCCAGCGAAGCAAAAACCGCACACGAGCGGGGGATCAGGCTGTATACGATGAGCAACACCGGCGGCCTGACGTGGGATATCGGCGTCATTCCCTATGAGCCCGTCCCGTACCAGTGGGCCAGAAGGCATGCCGCGCTGCTAAAGGCACGCGAGGACTGGGGGTTGTCCGGCCTGATGGAAACCCATCATTTCGGGTGGTGGCCTTCTTTTCTGAACGATATAACGAAAGCGGCTTACTGGAGCACTCCTGCACCTGCAGATGACATTTTCGCCGCAGTTGCACAACGAGATTTCAGCGCCGAAGCGGCTCCCCTCGTTTTGCAAGCTTGGCAGCATTGGAGTGAAGGGATCCGCCACTATATCCCGACGAACGAAGATCAATACGGTCCGTTCCGGATCGGTCCGTCCTATCCGCTCATCTTCCGTAAAGGCGTAAAAATACCGGAAGCGAAGCACGCCTTGTTCGGCAGCGAGATCATTAATTTGCACTATCAGCCGTTGGAGAGCGCCCGGCAGTCTCTCGGCGCTTCACGCCTCGATGTCGAAATCCGCAGCCTCAGCCGTATGCTCGAGCTATGGCGGCAGGGCAACGACTGCATGCGGCAGGCGTTGAAGCTGACACCGGAAGCCAAGCTGGCCGAGGGCAGGCTGATGCTCGGCATGAACGAATTCATCGCGCTATGCATTCAAACCGTTATCCACGTCAAGCAATGGTGGAAGCTGAAGCAGCGCCTGTTCATCGAAGCCGACCCCAAGCAGGCGGCCCTGCTACTAGACGAGCTTGAGGCAATCGCCCAAGCGGAGCTGGAGAACGCCAAAGCGGCCATTCCCCTGACGGAAGCGGATTCTCGCCTCGGATGGGAGCCGAGTATGGACTACATGACCGACCCCGAGCATCTGAAATGGAAAATCCGGCAAATCCGCAGCCTGCTGGACAGCGAATTGCCGGATTATAGAAAAAGCTTGGAGCTCACCGCCCCGTTGTAAATCGGCCTTATTATACATGTAAAAGCAGCCGATTCCGTCGTCCTGAGCCGGAATCGGCTGCTGCAATCGCTCCCTCTGCTTGCATACTCCCGTGTGCTTCAGATCCAATGATTTTGCGCCAATTCATTTTGATCGAACATGCCAATGGTAACAAAATTCCTGTACGAACGATGAATGTGCTCCCTCATGACTTTCTCTGCCTCGTCGGGATCCCCATTCTTCAGCACCTCAATTAATTCCAAATGTTCGGCTACTTCCTGCTCTTTGCTATATTTTCTCTGCAGAATCCGATTCACCAGCTGTATTCTAAAGGAAATGAATTCGTACATCGACAATAAAATCGAATGCTTCGAAAGCTTATAAATATAGTGGTGGATGTAACTGGAATCCTGGGATAACAGCTCGACGGAATCATCGGATAATTTGGCTTTCATTTCACCATAAAACTGTTCCAAATGCTTGATGTCTTTGATCGTTACATTCTGTACGGCCAACCGAATGGCCATGCCTTCCAAAACGGCGCGATAGGAATAGATCTCAAATACATCCTTTGCGCTTAACGTTCGGACCAACGCCCCCCGGTTCGGGACCACGTCGACCACCTGCTCCCCGACCAATTGATGGATAGCTTCCCGAATCGGAGTCTGGCTGATTCCGAGTTCTCGGACCAGTTGGCTTTCCACGATACGATCGCCGGGATTTAATTCGCCGCTGATTATTTTGTTCTTAATTAGCGATACAATGTCGGAACGCAAGCTTTGATTATCCGTTGAATTACGCCCTGGATCCATTTCCGTTTGCCCCTTTATAGATTAAATAAAGAAGATTCACATTTAATTTAATATAACCATTTTATATACTATTTTAAGAACCGTCAATGCAACACATTTACAAAAACAACCATCAGGAAATTTCGCCTGATGGTTAATTAGTACCGAGCCGCATAGCGTGTGTCTATGCCTAGAATGTGCTTTTACTTGTCGTTTCCGGGCACCAACGAGCCTTTTTCAGGAAGGACAGCAAGACATCCAAAGCTTCTTCCGTTCTAATTCTTGCCAGTGCTTCGGTAGCTAGGGCAGGCACATAGCGATACGGATCGGACAACGCTTGCTCAAGCGATGGCACGGCTGCGGCCGCTTCCTTCCCGACTCTTGCCAGAGCGAGTGCAGCGGTATATCGAGTGAAGTTATCCGGATCGTTCAAGAGAACTTGACACAAAGCCGGAACAACCAGGGAAGCCGGACGCCGGATTATGCCTAATGCTTCTGCAGCATGCTGCCTTACGAAGGTCGTTTTGTCCTGCAAGTGCTCGATTAGTGCCGGAACCGCTTCGCTGGCGGCTTCACCTAGTTCTCCCAATGCGAAAGCAAGGTAGCCGCGGGTCTGCTCATTCTCGGTTTCGGCTTTCAACGCATCAATGATTGCGGGGACAGACTTTTCTCCTATCACGATCAAGCCGTGAGCGGCATTGCAAGCAACCGAATGCACCGGGGAATGTACGGCTTCCATCAGGGCAGGAATCGCACGGCTTCCGATCGCGGCCAATTCATAGGCGGCGTTCAGCGATACCTTCTCCTTTTCATCCTTCAGCGCCATGGCTAACTGGCTGATTCGCTCATTCTCCTGCTCCGCAGTTTCCGTCTGAACACTTTTCTCGGTCATGCCACCATTCGCGTTTCCTGATAACCAATTCCATTCATGCTCCCACATCAGACGATGCTCATTCACATGATAAAGAGGGCGGGCGGAAATAAACCGGCTGCTCTTGTTGTTCCAGGTTGGGGATTTGGGCGCTTCCATTCGAAAGAACTGAAATTTCAGCATATACCGATCGATGTCCGATTGGTTCTGGGTTGCCGTATGCCAGAGATCGTAAGCGATAAGAGCCATGCTCCCGGCTTTCCCGGTCACCTTCAGCGTAATTTCCGTATCATCCCCGGGTCTATTGTAATAATTGTGTGTTCCCGGCATGAGCGCCGAAGGGCCCATATCTTCGGTAACATCCTGCGTGTAATAAAAGATGATGACCGACCATGGATGATGATTCCGTATTTTTTCATTTAACCAATAGTTGTCTTTATGCCATCCGATCTGCCCGGCTCCCGCCTTGGTCAGATGGCCGTGCCGATGCGCACTCATGATGTAGTCAGGCCCCAGTATGCTGGTCAATGCTCCGGAAACGACAGGGTGCTCGAAGAATTGGCCGATTTCCGGAATCCGCGGCAGCAGGTTGTTACCAGGATTCCCTTCATACTTGTAGACCTCGTTCATTTTTTGCATAACAGATTGATGGAATTCATCAGGAAAATCGGTATTCAATTTCAAAAATCCATATGTAATAAATTCTGCCATCTGTTCATCCGTGAGTAAAAGCTTTTCCTTTGCCATGTGATGATTGCCTCCCCAATTCATGATTTGGTTCCTCATTCAGTCACTCTTATCCAAATGCAGCGGGCAAATTCCGGCGGTACGATCATGATGACATCAGTATTGATTAACATGGTGAGAGCGTTGTCATTACGTTGATTTATTCATTCTCTTCGCGTTCATAACTCCTTTCTCAGGGTGTAGAATTCGATGATTTTTCACATCATTATTAGAAATTATATATATTTTATTTACATTATATATAAAGTGGCGGGTACTGGTCAATATAGAAATACAAAAAAACTTGGCTCCATAAACGGAGCCAAGGGTTGACCTCATCGGCAGTTAGAGCATGGATGGATGCGGTGTGATGCCGTTAGTCTCATTAATCGATAAACTGCATGTGCTGCAGCAACCGCTTGAGCATGACGGTCGCCTGAGCCCGGGTGGCATGTTCCGACGGAGCGAAAGTATCGTCAGTCATGCCCGTTATGATCCCAGCAGCCACAGCTTGGTCTGCGGATGCCAACGCCCATTCGGATATCGATGCCCGATCCGCAAACTTGGCAAGCCGACCGCTTTCTAGGTCTGCCGCGCTTGCTTGTTTGCCCGTAACCTTCAACGCTCTGGCAAGCATGACCGCCATTTGTTCGCGTGTAATTCGCTCGTCCGGCGCAAAGCGGTCCGGCGCAATTCCGCCCACCAGTCCGGCTTTCACCGCCGCTTCCACCGCAGGCGCGTACCAAGCGCTCATCGCCACATCCGCAAAGCTCGAGCTCGTCTCTTGCGGGTTCATCGACAGCCCCAGAGCACGAACGAGCAGTGCGGCGAATTCGGCCCGAGTGACGTCGGCATTCGGGGTGAAGCGGCTGTCTGAGACACCCTGCACGATCAGCTTCGACGCCAGCAGCTCCACGTCCGCTTTCGCCCAGTGGCCGCTCAGATCGGCGAACGTTTTAACGTCGGCTTCCAGGATGGCGTAGATGCTGTTATGCGGCACGCTCATGGAGATTTCCCGTGTGCCGTCGGCTCGGGCAGCGCGAACCGACGGGACGAAAGAGATCGATCGGATGGCGGGATCGTACAGGACGGCCATAATAACCTTGCCCGCCTCATCCGCGTCCAGCACAATCGCTCGAGACATGTACGTCCCGCCGAAATCGCGTACTTCACCGGATCGCCCATTCGCCTCGACCGTTACCTTGTAATCGACGGCGCTCCCGATCACCTTGCCCCCTTGGGAAGTTGCGGTTTGTTCGAGTTCCTTCCTAACCTGTCCGCTCACCCGCTCTATAGTTATATTCACCTTCAAGTCTTTGAGCTCGACGCCGAGCTGCGCAGCCAACCCTTCCAGATCAAGAACATGGATGACGAGCTGGAAGCTTGAACCGTTCAGCTCTACTTCAAGGATTGCGTTTGGAACGGAATTCGCAATCGAGGAGATCCAAGAAGCGGGAATGGGTACCTTCACGGCCTGTTCCGTATCGTTCACTTCGATGGTCAAGATCGGCTTCCCGGCTTCTTTCAACCATTCCGACGCTTGACTCAGCATCCTATCATCGAGTTTGACGATTTCGATGATGGAACCGTCCGGTTGAGTGACCTTCCCGATCATCGATGGGTTTACGATCAGCTTCACTGCACCCGATGAGTCCGAAATAAACTTGGGATCCAAGGAAACGGGGGCAAGGTTGGCACCCGATTCCGGACTGTCAGACTGGGGATCTGCCCGGTTCACGGTAATGGTATACGATTTCTGTGCCCCGTTCAGAGCAGTGACCGCAACCGTAATCGAGTTCGCCCCTTCGTGCAGCGCGAGAGTCCCGCTCTCCGTACCGCTCGTCACCGTCTGCAGTAAGCCGCCGTTTACACTCACTGTTACCACATCCGATCGGTCTGCGGTAACAGGCGTAACCATGATTCCGGATATGCCGTCAGACACGTAAGCCGAGTAACTAATCGTACTGCCTGAAAATGCAGGACTCAGCGCACCCGCCGAGAGCGACAATCCGCTCAACTCCGCAGCTGATGCGTCCAGTCGAAAGCGGTTCGACACCGCGTTCACTTGGTTACCGGCTGCATCCGACGCCCGAATGTGCAAGTACCAGTCTCCGTCGGCTCCGCTTTTCGCCACTGTATCACCACTCGTGAACGACAACCACCCTGCTGCCGGAGTCGACGTATCGATCGACCACGCATATTGAAGTGTGGATGCGTTCACGCCTGATCCGCTGCCGTTGTCCGCAACCGTCACCGCCGTCGATGCCGACTGTCCCCACGTCTCGTTGCCGTTCGTCCCGAAGGTGACCGATGGCGACGTTTTATCGATGTTCACCGCCAACGATGCGGAGAGTGAATTGCCGGCCATATCGGTCACTTGATATGTTATTGCACGTGTTCCTGCCTGATCGAACGTAATCGGCGTTCCGGACGCATATGCCTGCGCCGCGCCTCCGTTCAGTACATAGGTAAGCGAAGCAATCCCGCTCGCGCCCGCCTCGGCGTAGACGCTCAACGTGACGTTCTGATTCGTCCATGAGCCGCTCGTGTAGGCGTTTCCGTCCGCTTTAACCAACGTAGGCGTCAGCCTTAACCCGCTTTTGCTGATCTTCACCGTACGTTGTTCGACCGTTTCATTGCCTGCCTGATCGACGGCTTTGAATGAGAGCGAATACACGCTGTCGCTTTGCAGTTCTATAGTCGAAACATAGTGGCTCCATGTCGCTCCGCCGTCGAGCGAATACGTGAGCGAGCTTACGCTGCTCGAATCCGATGCGCTTACGCTCACGGCGACATCCTGATTCGTCCATGTATTGTCCGAATATACGTTCCCGTCGCCTGTTGTCATCGCGATGTTGACCGTCGGCGCGATATTATCCAACCGAAAACGGTTCGACCGCGAGTTTACGGTATTACCGGCCGCATCCGACGCCCGAATGTGCAAATACCAGTCTCCCTCGGCTCCGCTTTTCGTCAACGTATCTCCGCTTGCGAAAGCCGCCCAGCCTGAAGCCGGCGTCATGGTGTCGGTCGTCCAGGCATACTGCAGTGCAGAGGCGTTCACGCCTGATCCGCTGCCGTTGTCCGCAACCGTCACCGCCGTCGATGCCGACTGCGCCAACATCTCGCTGCCGCTGGTTCCGAAGCTGATTGCCGGGTTCGTAATGTCCAGACGGAATCGGCCCGATACCACATTCGCCGTTTTGTTAACTGCATCCTTAGCCCGAATGTGCAGATACCAATCTCCCTCGACCCCGTTTTTCGTCAGCGTATCCCCGCTAGCGAACGCAGTCCAGCCCGCAATCGGGGTTGACAGTTCAGCCGACCACGCATATTGCAGCGTAGAGGCGTCCACGCCTCCTCCGCTGTCGCTCACCGTCACCGTCGTTGACGCCGACTGCGACCAATTCTCGTTGCCATTCGTCACGAAGCTGATCGATGGTGGAGGCGAAATCGAAGTATCTACCTTAAAAGCAAGCATCGCGCCGACTACCCTGTTATGGGCGTCCGAAGCCGTAACGATTAATGTATAGTTTCCGGTATTCAATCCGGCCAGCGGCAATCTGCGGTTAATCGCTTGAGCGCTGCCGCCGTCGGAAGTTTCTGTATATGTAGCGGTAATAACGGTGACATTCGAGCCGTCCCGGATTTCATAGTTAACGGCGAGTTGTTCCCCGTTTGTTTCATGATAAACATTTCCCGTCACCGACAACGCATCCTGACCGGGATGGAGGCTGTACGTCGTCTCGGCAAGCGGATTGACACCGATTCCGAGCTTGGACGCAAGCAGATACGGATACGTTTCCCCGTCGCGAAAGCCCCAAATCGAGGTAGTCCAGCCTGCGAAGGTGTTCGCATCTTTCATGCCCTCCGTGGTGACCCCGCCTACACTGGTCACCCCGGCTCCAACGGAACTGGATGATTGGCCAGAAGTTTCCGTGTTCCAATACGAGCCCGGGAATGTGTTGCCGGTGTCATTTCGGCCCACCAGGCCACCAACCGAAGCGCTCCCGGTTACGCGGCCCGCCGCATATGAATTTTCGATAGAACCTGAATTGTGGTAGCCTACCAAGCCACCTACTTCTTGGTCCCCGAATACATTGCCCGCTGCGTAGGAGTTCCGGATCGTCCCGGCGTTCATGCCAACCAAGCCGCCATGCCTCATTGCCGCCCCGCTGACATGAACGACCGCGTACGAATTCTCGATCGTACCGCCTGCGTTGACGCCCGCCAGACCGCCGGCGGCAGCATCAGACCCGCTCATGCTTATCCAGCCGGTTGCCATCGAGTCTTTTATCGTACTACCGGAAAAGAGGTTGCCCGCCAAAGCACCGCCAGGTGCACTGATACTAAAGGCACCACTTCCGGTTACATTGATGTCAAGCAAACGCATATTCATCAATTGAGCACTAGCGCCTATGACCCCGAAAAGCCCGACCCGTATAGATGGCCGGTTGATGGTCATGTTACGTATCGCATATCCGTTACCGTCCAACGTGCCTTTAAAAGGGGTGCTCGTGTCGCCGATCGGCATCCATCCTCCGGTTCCGCCGTAGCCTGCCAGATCAATATCCGCCCCCAACTTGTAGTGCACGGCCAAATTGTTTCGAATGTTCGATAAGTCCTGCGGCGTCATCACGATGAACGGATCATCCGTCGTGCCTATTCCGGTCATTGCATGCGCCTGCTCAATCCCGCCGGCAATCGGGGCCAGTTGCATGATCAGCAATACCACAATTAGAAGGAGTGTTGCTTTTTTTAACGTATTCCCCATTTTCACAAACCTCTCCAAATTAAATATATTCTTTTCAGAATATATTATAATCCTATGTCCTGCATGCTGAATAGTAAAAAAGTTGCATGTAAGGTGCCGGAATGGAAAAATATGTATTCCTTTTGACTAATTCAACAGAGTAAAATGAAATTAGCCATTTCTGGGCTGAACTGTAAATTTACTTTAACGGAAAGGAGACGTTAACTGCGAATTTGGGTTGTGCTCGACCGATCCCCAAGGGGAACCATGATGAAGGAGGAATTTATTTGTTACGCAGTTATTTGGCAAAAATCGGAACTCTCGCACTGGCCATGCTACTGGTATGCGCATTAGCCGCAGGAACGGCGCTCGCTTCTCCAATTGTCATTAGCGCGGTATATAAGGATTTTTCGGACTTGTCCCAATTCACTTTGAACGGCAATACGATCGCCAACAATCCAGGTGGATCGGGGGTCAATGTCGGCGGGCAAAAGGTGCTTCGAATCACGCAGGCCAGCCGGCAGCAAAGCGGCAGCGCGTTCCTGACCAAACGGGTTTCCCTGGTCGGCGGGCGGTCCTTTAGCACCTACTTCTCCTTCCAAATTGGGAATTCGGGCGGTGACTTCGGCATTCCCGGAGCCGACGGCCTTGTGTTTGTCGTTCAGACGAAAGCCAATAACGTCGGCGCGACCGGCGGCGGCATCGGCTACCTTGGCGTCTCGCCCAGCGTAGGGGTCGAGTTCGACACCTGGAAGAACGACGAGTCGTATGCGCAAGATCCGAACAATAATCACGTGGGCATCAATGTGAACGGCGACTCCCGTTCCGTCAAAACGGCGAACCCGCCGGGCGACCTGAAGTCCGGGATTTGGAATGTCTGGGTAGATTACAACGGCAACACAAAAAATATGGAAGTACGCGTCGTACAAAATTCTACCACCCGTCCTGCAACGCCTTTGTTGACGCAAACGTTGGACCTGCAGCAGATCTTGAATATGGATGAGGTCTATATTGGGTTTACTTCGGCCACCGGGCTAGGTTGGGGGAACCATGACATCCGTTCCTTCTATTTCAACAATGATTACACGCCGATCGACCCAACGGACGATTATATCCCAGCGCCGACCCAGGTCGACGTTTCGGCCAATCCAACCAGCGTGTCCGCGGGCCAATCGAGCACCATCACAGCAGTAGTCAAAGATTCGAAAAACAATATCGTTCCGAATCATCCCGTAACCTTCACCACCACACTCGGCACGATCACCCAAACGGCTCTGACGGATGCGAACGGCGTCGCCACTGCTACTCTTACCTCCGCCGCGATAGGCAGCGCCAAAGTGAAAGCATCTGCAATCGGTGGCGCCTACGGGGAAACCACCGTGCAGTTTGTCAACACGCCGCCGGTCGCCTCGGACTCATCAGTCCCAGCCCTAGAGGACCAAGTCTCAAGCGGTACCTTGTCCGCCAATGATGCGGATGGCGATCCTTTGACCTATAGTCTTGTGAGCGGGCCGATGAAAGGGAGCGTGTCGGTCAACCCGTCAGGCCAATTTACATATACCCCCAACGCTGACGAAAACGGTACTGACAGCTTCACCTTCAAGGCAAATGACGGTAAAATCGACTCCAATACGGCAACCGTTCATATCGCGGTCTCCCCTATAAACGATGCGCCTTCTTTCGTAAAAGGTGCGGACCAGGCGGCGAATAAAAAAGCTGCAGGCAGCAAAATTGCAGTGCCGGGCTGGGCATCCCAAATCTCCTCCGGTCCCGTGAACGAATCGGGCCAAACGGTGGCTTTTGACGTGGCTGCGGACCTCCCCGCTTTGTTTGTCGGGCAGCCGGCTATTGACGCGAATGGCACCCTCAGCTTTACTCCTGCGGATAACATAAGCGGCAAGGCCAACGTCAGTGTGGTGCTGAGAGATAACGGCGGCACGGCTAATGGCGGGATCGACACCTCGGCCCAGCAATCGTTCGACATCCGCGTGGATTCGATTAATCCGACGATTACAGCTGTTCTGAATCCTTCGGGTTGGACCAACGGCAACGTAACGGTGAACGCCGCGTTTGACGGCACCGGAAGCGACATTACCGTCACCAAATGGGACAAAGGCAGCAAAACGGCGGCAGACTTCCAAACCGGCGGCAGCGCCTTGAACAACGGAGCGTTTACCGTGTCGGAAAACGGAACGTATTCGGTGTATGCACAGGATGCGGCGGGCAACGAAACCGTTCAGCTCGTCCAGGTCGGCAATATTGATACGATCGCCCCAGTCACGGCTGCCGCCGCGAATCCGGTCTCGGCGAACGGCTCCAGCGACTGGTATACCTCAGAAGTCACGGTTAGCCTGTCGGCCACAGACGATATGTCCGGCGTCGCCAAGACCGAGTATCGCGTGAATGACGGCGCTTGGACTGTGTACAATGGTTCTGTCCCGCCCTTCAGCGACGGGGTGTACAAACTCGACTACCGCTCCGTCGACCGTGCAGGCAATACCGAAGCGACGAAGACTCTTAACCTGAAAGTAGACACATCGGCGCCTGTCGTACAGGTCACTGTGGACCAACCGGTCTTATGGTCGCCGAATCACAAATTGGTGGATATTGTGGCCACCGTCAGCGCCAATGACGGCACTGCAGGTATCGCTTCCATCGTCCTGACGTCCATCACGAGCAGCGATCCGGATAACGGCACGGGAGACGGTGACACAGCCAACGATGTTCAGGGCGCGGAATTCGGCACTAACGATATGTCGTTCAGTCTTCGGGCCGAGCGTTCCGGTAAAAATCCGGCTGGGCGTGTATATACAATTACTTACACGATCACGGACACCGCCGGCAATGTTACGACTGCGACCGCAACTGTGAGCGTGAACCATGATAATTCGCAAAAGGATAAAAAGCAGTAAGTCAAACTTCCTCCTGTGGAAGCCGTTGAATGTTAACGGCTTCTTTTTTCATATCAATCCATGTTTCAACAAAAGGTATTTTTCGAGAAACAGCGAATTAAGATTTTGTGAAGGGATAAGGAAAAATTTAACTATTGAGGAGACGGATGATTTATGGAGAATGGTGAGAAAGGTCAGGTTACGATCCGTAATATTTCACCGATTTTTTATGTCCCGGATCGTAAACTCGTGCTAGACTATTACAAACGACTGGGTTTCTGGTGCGACTACGACATGGGATTTGTCGAATGGAATCGGATTGGGTTCATCGTTCACGAGAGACAAACGGTACCTGCGACTCCAAACCATGATGGAATTGAAGGGCTTGATGCTTTTGCCATGGTTTCAAATGTTGAACATTTATTCACAGAGTTCAAGTCGAAAGATGCAGTGTTCCTTTATGAACTTCGAACGAACGAATATAACATGAGAGAATTCGCTATCAAGGATCCAGCAGGATTCACGATTGGATTCGGTCAGTAATCTTCCAGAAAGAATGAGAAAACGGAGCCCGCTAACTCGCGTGGCTCCGTTTTGATTGAATTGTCCGCTTTACTTATACCGGTTACAGAAGTCGGCGAATCGGCTATAAGGTGTGGAGTATACAACCGTTGTACCATACTCTGTCTCGTAGGCTCCGTGCTTATCCGCAAACTTCCGATACAGCCGATTCGTGTACTCGTTCGCAGCTTCCGTCGGAATCCTCACCTCCCGCACACCGGGATTCGCGTCAATAATTTGTTCCGCCAGCACCTGCAGGCCGCGTATGAACGTCCTGCTGCTCCGATATTCCTCCAGAAAACAACTGTTCCCAAGCACCGCAATTTCCTTGTCCTGAAAGTCATGATCCGCAAGTCCGAGTACGAAGCTGCCGATTCCGATGACCTCATCTCTATCACTCGTCAGAATCGCTCCTCTTCCTTCTCTCATGTAGTTTCGGACGTCTCTGGCGGCAAGGGTTATCGGATAATTCGGAATGATGTCCGTTCGATTCCGGATATAAAAATCGGTAAACCTGCTCCACTGAACTGTATTCGAGCAAATAACGATGGAGACCAAATCCGTCACATCCTTAGGCAAGCAATTTTTTAAATATTTTTACAAATATGGTTGATTTTTCTTATATTATCTCGTATATTTAGTACTACATTTAGCAAAGGAGGTGATCCCAATGGGAGATCCAGGAACACAATCGGGTACGGTTCATAGAACCTACGGGACTTCGACCAAGCGTTAGTCCTACCGAATCCCGCGTCATCGCAATCATGATTGAAGGCCGGCGTTCATGCCGGTCTTACTTGTTTGCCGCCTGTCCGTTCTAGAGAAAACCATCGCCGCAGCCCGCCTTAACAGGTCGGGAGTGGTTCGGAATACGTCCAATGGACCGCACATGTGCAATTGCGTCTCGCTTAGCGAGGCGATTTTACCAAATAATCGGCGATCGGCATCGGATTGGACTACAAAAAATTCAACGTCATAGGCGGGTACCGGCAGCTCGAGCTCTCTTTCGGCGAACGCCTCGACTGCCCGCGCAATCGCTTTGCCTCCACGCACTTCCTTTTCCAAGTAAAGCAGCTGTATTTCGATCCGGATTCGTTCCTTGCCATTCTTCTTCATGAGGAACGGTGTGTACATCAAGATTCCCCGAATTCTCCCCTGTTCGTCCAACGCCAACATAAATCCGTCATCGCTAGCGGACATATAAACAAAGTCCATCACCGTACACCACTGGTAAGGTACGCCAAGGTCTTCCGCATGCCTGCATAAAAATAGAACTCCGTCCTCCCTGCGCTGTTCCGAATCCGCGATCACC
Source organism: Paenibacillus sp. HJGM_3 (assembly GCF_045062745.1). NCBI lineage: Bacteria > Bacillati > Bacillota > Bacilli > Caryophanales > Paenibacillaceae > Paenibacillus > Paenibacillus sp. HJGM_3. The sequence goes on along the minus strand of NZ_JBJGED010000007.1, from coordinate 87,500 downwards.
CACTTCAGCATCATGCCTCTCTCCTTTTCATTCGTAACTTTATCGTCCCTTCGAGCTCCTCGCGAATAGAAGGGAACTTTTCCATCAATGGGTGGAAATGATCGTACGACAGCGACAACAGCAAGCAAGGCGTTGCCGTTACAATCGTGGCCGTCCTCGGAACGTGGTGCATAAGCGCAATTTCTCCAAAATGGTCCCCGTCCGACAGCACCGCTACTTTATGCCGGTCTCCTGCTGTTGCCGCTTTGAATACGTCAACCTTCCCTCTCGCAATCAAATAAAACTTGTCTCCGGTGTCTCCCTGCTCGACGACAGGTATACCCGATTCGAATCTTTCTGCAACAAAAAGACCGGCCATTTGCTCCAGCGCCTCTTGTTCGATCCCACTGAAGAAAGGCAGCCCTCGCAGCCGCTGTACTTGAACATGAGCGCTGACTCCGTCTTTATCCAGTATGAACCCCTGCTGCTTCTCCCACATCTGACGATATAGGCCGTTCCGCTCCATAAGCTGCTCGTGTGTCCCTGATTCGGCTATCTCGCCTTGGGCCATAACGATGATATGATCGGACATGGCTGCATAAGAGAGACGATGCGTAACCGAAATGATCGATCTGCCACCTTTGAGCGAAACAATCGTTTCATTGACAGCCCGCTCGGTGTCCGGATCAAGAGCCGAGGTTGCTTCGTCCAAGAATAAGAGGTTCGGATCGCGCAGCAGCGCCCTTGCGAGCGCAATCCGCTGACGCTGACCTCCGGACAAGTTATCTCCATGATTGTAGACTGCGGTATCGTATCCATTCCGGAATCCGGCGATCGCTTCATGCACGCCGGCCGCCCGCGCGGCCTCCACGATTTCCGCTTCTGCAGCATCCGACTTCCCCATACGAATGTTATCCCTTATCGTGGCGTTAAGAAGGATAGAATCCTGGAAGACAACACCGGCTTGCCCGAGCAAGGATGCGAATTTGACTGCTCTGGCATCGTGTCCGTCGTATAACACCGCTCCTCCGTCCGGATCGGCGAATCGCATGAGCAGCTGCAACACTGTGCTTTTGCCGGAGCCGCTCGGACCCACGATAGAGGTATAACGGCCAATGGGTATATCCAGATTAAGGTGCCGCAGCACAGGCTCGCCCGGTACATAAGCGAATGTGATGTCTCGCAGCGCGATTTCCGAGCGGACTTTCGGAAGCACCAACACTCCCGATTCGTCTACTTCCGGCATCCATTCCATCGCTTGATGCAGCCGCTGAAGGCTCGTTCTCGCCGTCAGGAAGATGGGCAGCACAGCGGCAATGCCGAACATCGAGTGGCCGACCATAACAAATACGGAATTAAAGGCGATAAATTCGCCGATGGTGAGACGCCCCTCGAACGTCAAGGAGCTGCCGTATGCAAGGACGACGGCAGTGAGAATCGAAATGCCCAGCACTGGCAGCCGATTAAGATTGGCGCCGACGAATCCTCTATGCACCCCGATCGACAGCATGGATCGGAGAATACCTTCCACTTTAGCCAGCATACTCTTACGCAGATTGAATACTCGTACGACTTTGAACGCTTTTATATTCTCATCGATCGAGCTGTTGAATAGGTCCAGCTGCGTATAATAAGCTCCATTGAGCGATTGCAGCCGGGACTTGAGCAGCGTGAAAGGCAGGAAAAGCAGAGCAGAGCCGGCTAACACGACAAGTGCAAGCTTCCACTCCATGCTGAGCAGAATAACCACCCCTATGATCACGCTCGAAACGGCCAGCAGCGCACTGCTAAAGGTCTGGATGATGGCCGCTTCAATCGCCGGAATATCGTCGGCATACCGGGTCATAAGATCGCCGGTCTTGAACTGCTGATAGAAGCGCTGGGTCTGAAGCTGCATATGCCTGAACAATTGAAGCCGGTAATCGAACAATAGCTTGGCGCTTAGTCGCGAGGTGGCGTAATCGCCGGAAATACCTGCTGCCACATTAAGAATGCCGAGTCCCAGCAACACGCCTATAAGGATGGATAGAGCCTTCGGATCTTGAGGAAGTAGTGCTTTATCAATTAAAAAGGAATAGCTGAGCGATGACAGATAACGGAACAACAGGTCGGAAACGGTTCCAAATACGATCAGGAATACAAATCCTGGAGAAGAGCGAATTGACGCGGCGATATATTTCCACAGCATTCGGGTAAAGCTCCTTTAATAACTTCGTAAATTTACTCAGATCAGCTCCATTTTAACGATATTCAATAGTGTGCAAACTGAAAGAAAGCGGTTCCATGTAAGGTTTGAGGGGAAATTGAGAAAAAAATTACAAAAGGGTCAGACAATTTTTCCATTGCCTGACCTTTTTCATTCAATCAATAATCCTAACAAGCCAATCCATCCCCAATTAAGAACCGCTATGAACTTCCGACTTTTCGTAATAAACGATGCAGAACGCCAAGGAAGCGATAAAAGTAACGGCAAGAATCGTTATTCCGGGTGCGACGTAAGGATTCGGACCGCTCACCGCCAGTCCTTGTGCCAATTCCCGAACCGGCCAGTAAGGCATCAGCCACGGAAAAAGAATGCCCCTCATGCCATGTCCCATTTCCCCGAGCAGGGTGACAACTGTGGTAAATACGCCCAATACTGTCGAAGGGATTACGCTTTTTCCAACCATACTTATAGCGGCCGCTACAGGCACAGTGCCGAACGAGAGGAGGCAGGCCAGTCCATTCATGCGAATCCCAGACCAAACGACTGCAAAATCGACAGGCTGAGAAAAGGCTAAAACAAGTCCGGCAGCCGTTACCGTAAGACACGAAAGCGCCGAAGTGACGACGATCAGCAGCAATATGGATGCCAGTTTGGCCAGAAGAATACTCAGTCGCGAGATCGGGTAGGAAAAAAGCTGGTTGATCGTTCGTTCCTGATATTCTCGCGAGAAGATATAACCTGTCATCAAGGCGAACATAAACGGAGCCAGAATGGTAATCGTCATCCCTTGCCGGTAAAACATATCCTGCAGGTCGATCGCCGCCCGAACTCCCTCGGGTGTAACTCGAGGCAAGAAAGCCGAGAGGGTCACAAGATTTGCGGGAATGGCTCCAAGCAGAATAAGCCAATACATCTTCGTATGCTTCAGCTTCAGCATTTCCGCCGACAAAAGTTTAAGCAGAGCTTTCGCCCCCCGTCAGCTTCAGAAAATAATCCTCCAGGCTATCCCCCGCCAACCGCATTTCCCTCACGCCGACTCCGTTTTGGGCAAGCAGCATACTGACAAGATCCGGCCTGTCGAGATGGTCGTATAGGCGCAGCCCCCCGGAACCGGCAATGACATAGTCGGTCGTCCCCAGCTTTTGCTCCAAAATAAAAGCGGCTTTTTTCTCGTCCGTTACATTGAGGTCGAGATAGTTTCGAGTCTTTTTTTGCAGCGTTTCATAGTCGATTTCCTCCAACAGACAGCCTCTGTGCAGGATGCCGATCTTATTGGCAAGCTGCTCGATTTCGCTTAATAAATGGCTGGAAATGAGGAAGGTGATGCCCCGCTTGCGGGCAAGCTCCAGAAAAAGCTGGCGCATCTCTTTCATACCACCCGGATCTAGGCCATTGGTAGGCTCGTCCAAAATCAACAGTTCGGGATGATGGAGCAGTGCGCGGGCAATTCCGAGACGCTGCTTCATTCCGAGCGAATATTGCTTGACCTTCTGATGCTTGGCCTCCAGCAGTCCGACGGCCTCCAGCGCCTCTTCGATGCTTTCACGGTTACCCATGCCCATCATTCGCCGGTGAATGTCCAGATTATCCGCCGCGTTCAGGTTCAAATAGAACCCCGGATACTCGATGATGGCGCCGATTCGCTCCATCGCCTTGTTTTTGTTCCCGTGCAGCGGAGTGCCGAACAATTCGATTTCTCCGGCAGACGGACGGATAAGCCCCATAATCATCCGCAAAGTTGTCGTTTTTCCGGCTCCGTTCTGCCCCAGAAAACCGTATATGTCGCCCTGTTGAACGGTCATATTCAAGTCGCTTACGACCGTTTTTGCACCGTAACTTTTCGTCAGACGGCTAGTTTGCAAAATCGTTTTCAAGCCTGTCCCTCCCTTGCCTCAGGCTATTTTTTTATCCCAACGACGGCATACGTCAGCTTTACTCGATGCAGCTTCGGATACTCGCCAAGCACGGACTCCATCCCTTGTCCATTTTTGAGATGCTGGTCGAGAAAAGCCAAAGTCGCGGCTTTGGCGATTTCCAGACATTCCTCCGACGAAGTGGCTCCGTTAATTCCAATTAAGCTTCGGAACCCGGGACCTATATAAAGCCCGATATCCGCCATTTTCATATGAGCGCTGCCTTCGATCGCAAACAAGCTGTCTGACGCCTTCAACGTATCGGCAAGCCCGTTGATCGCCTGCTCCTGTTTCTTGTAAATGCCGATATAGGCTTGTTCGCTTCCGTATGCCGATGCAACGCCCTGCTGCTCTTCGGCAGACATATCCTCCCATTTTTTCATCAATGGTTCGCGTTTCGCAATCGCCTGGATACCAAATTCGTCATTCGCCAGCATGAGGAAAGCAGCCTTCGGCTTCGACGCATCGGGAACGGCATAAACGGCTCCATCCAGGTTGAGCGCGGCTTTTACTCGGCTGTCGCTGATGGCCAAATTGTACGCCGCTGCGCCCCCTAACGAATGGCCGACGACGCCGATTCGTTCCAAATCGAGTTTGCCGGCAAAGATGGATTCCGTCTCCCCTGCGTTCATATCAGTGAGCAGATCGATCATATAACGGTTGTCGTCCGCCATGATTTGCGTAATGGCATCCAGGGGATCGCCATCGTCGAAGCTCGCGGTGGCATCCCGGTCCGTGACGATTCCGTCGGGAAGCTCGGTCGCCGACGAGACGTAGGTGTGATTAACGGCAACGACAACGTAGCCTTGACTGGCCAAATCCTCGCATTGCGAAGTGTGCGTTTCCATCAATGTACCTCCGCCATGCGAAAATAAAACGACAGGGTACTTCGCCTGTTTCTCCGATACGGACAGCCTTTCCCGGGAGTGCGTTTCGACCAGCCTCAGTTGATCGAACATGAATCGCGGCAAACGGTAGCCGGAGGCGAATGCTTGAACGAGCTCGAGCGAACCGTGAAAATAAGCAGCTTTCGGCTTGGACTTGTCCTCTGTCGCCGGGTAGTAAATTTTGACCGCCAACTGCCGCTTTTCCGTCGAATCTTTCAGAAAGGGCTCTAGACGCCGTTCGTCCGTCGGGTAAAAATACTGAACGCCCACCGCATACTCGCCTGTCGGCGCCGGAAGCTTGAACACCGGGAGGACGTAAGCCAGCAGGGAGGTTATTGCGAGGAAAATGAGGGACAACCCGATTCCGGTGTTTTTAAGCAGCTTGATCCATTTGGTTTCCGGCATCTCGATCGCCGACCTCAACAGAGCGTAAATCGTGAACAAAAAAACGAAAGCATAGGAAAAAGACATCGAGTAACGAAATTCTTCTATTGCGCCGTGAAGACCAAGTATAAGCCCATTGGAGCCTGCCAGTCCCAGCAAAACGTTTTTGGTTAGTTTTTCCCTCGTGCCCAGAAACAAAGCAAACAAATTCACGACAATTAACGCGACTTCAAATGCTCTCACTTGACTTCCTCCTTTTGAAGCCAAGTATAAAGCCGCGTTCTAACGGGCCGTTTTCGTATTTCTAACAAAGTTCTTAAATCTCAACCTTTTAACAAGCTAACGGAAAAAACCGTTTTTTCTCCCGGCTTGCTGGATACCGCAATTCGGCCGCCTTGTTTTTCGACCAGACTCTTGGCAATGGTGAGTCCCAGGCCGGTACCGCGCAAAGCCGCATTCCTTGAAGCTTCCCCAGTATAGAAGCGATCGAAAACATGCGGCAGGTCTTGAGAGGAAATTCCTTGGCCGCGATCCCAAATCTCAACCCGAACCGAATCCGGGTCCTCCCGAACCTCAATGCCGATTTCTCCGCCTTCCCGGCCATAGCGCAACGCATTCGATAGCAGATTTTCGAACACACGCCGCAAAAAGATCCGGTCTCCCCTGACATAAGGCGGCGAAGCCGGAAGTTGAACCGTCGGCGCAACGGAAATTTTTTGAAAATCCGGGTAAAACCCGACCAAAACCTCCTGCACAACGTCGTTCAAGTTGATTTTATGAAGCTCGGGCGGTGTGTCTTCGGCTTCCAACCTGGCCAGCTCGAAAAACTCCTGCAGCCTTTCCAACAGCGTGTTCCCTTTTCCCGCGGCGATTTTTATAAAATTGTCCTTTTCTTCCGCCGTCAATGTCGCGTCTTGCTGCAACGCCTCGATATAGCCCAGCAAAGAGGTGAGGGGGGTGCGCAAATCGTGCGAAATATTGGCGATCATCCGTTTGCGCTCATCCTCCAGAAATCGGGTTCGCTCTCTGCCCGCTTGAACATGATCGATAAGACGATTCAATTCCCCTCCCAAGTCCTGGACTGACTTCTGCGACACACGCAAACGATAACGCAAATTCAAATTTCCTTGCCGAATGGCTTCGGTTGTCCGGGTCATTCTTTTGACTTCGTTTAGCACACGGCGATACTGAAACAGGAGAAACAACGTAACGAGCACGAGAGCCAGAATGAGAATTTGAGCCACCGGGTGTCAGCCTCCCTCGCCGAGCTTGTAGCCAAAACCCCACACCGTTTGAATGTAAACCGGATTCGAGGGATCCTTCTCAATTTTCGCCCGCAGCCTGTTGATGTGAACCATGACTGTATTATCGTCAGAAAGACTTTCCTCTCGCCAAACCCCTTCGAAGATTTGCGACTTCGTAAACACTCGGGTGGGGTAAGTCATAAACAGCTTTAGAATCGCAAATTCCTTTGCGGTTATCGATTTGTTTATCCCAGCGACAGTGACTTCATACGTATCCGCGTTCAACTCCAGGTCTCCGAGCTTCAATAACTCGGGGTTCGACCCGGAGGCGGCGTCCGAATTAAAGTCCATCGAACGGCGAAGCTGCGCTTTCACTCTGGCGACAAGCTCCCCGATTGTAAACGGCTTGGTCAAATAATCGTCGGCCCCAAGCTCGAGCCCTCGTATTTTGTCCATCTCCCGATCTTTGGCAGACAAAATGATTACGGGAGTCGTTCCTTTTTTTCGAATGGCGCGCAAAATATCCTGGCCGTCTATATGCGGCAGCATCAAGTCCAAAATGACAAGCTGGTAATCCTCCCTGGAAACAGCAGCGAGCGCTTCCTTCCCATCGTACGCGGATCGGATGCCGAAGCCTTCTTTTTCCAAATACTTGGTCACGAGCTGATTGATTTCAAGATCGTCTTCAATGATCAAAATTTTTTTCAACGAAGGCTGCTCCTTTCTTCCCCAAATGCCGCAGAAGCTTTTTTCGGATCTCGTCCCCGTAAGTATAGCGTATGCTAGGATTAAGAGGCCACTATCGTCTGTTGCTTTTGTCCATAAACTGGAACATGTGCCAGAAGCGCCATAATAAAAATACGGCCCGGATTACCAAGTCGAAAGCAATGGACAGCCAAATCCCGGCGATTCCCATCCCGAGTTGGATCGAAAGAACATATACCCCAACGACACGAATGAGCCACATGCCGATCGCAGTGCTGTACATAGGACTCTTCGTGTCTCCCGCACCTTGCAGAGCCCCCGTAATCACGAGCCCGAGGGCCAAAAAAGGCTGAGCGAACGCATCGATGCGCAGTGCAGTTGTCACCATCCGAATGACATCGGTTTGACTGGTAAACCATGACGCAGCAAGCGGTGAGAATATAAACAATAATACTCCCACAAAGGACATAAAGACGACAGCAACAGCTGCGCTAAACAAACCGTACCGATAGGCATCATGCTTTCTGCCGGCTCCCAGTTGCTGCCCGACCAGCGTCGTCGCAGCGACAGCCAATCCGAATCCGGGCATATAAGAAAAAATCTCAATGTTGCCGGCAATCGTATGCGCGGCGTACACATCGGTCCCCAACCTAATGATTAAGCCGAAGTACAATACTTGACCAAGCCTCATGATGAGCCGTTCGGCTGCAGCCGGCCCGGAGAGCCGGAGGAGCGGCAACGTATACTCGCCGGCCACTTTTGTCTTGAAGGAGAAGGATAACTTCGACTTATAGATATACAAGTAGAGCGCCGCTGCCCCGATCAACCGGACAATCACCGTGGCATACGCGGCGCCGGCAATCCCCCATCCACCTACACCGAATAAGCCGAAGATCAACACGTAATCCAACGCCACGTGAATCAAATTGATCCAAATGCCGACCTTCATCGGCGTTTTGGTATCCCCTGCAGCTCGGAGAATGCTTCCGAATATGGTCATCAGAGAGATCAGGATCGAAGGTACAGCTACAATGCGGAAGTAAACCACACCATCTGCCAGCACTTTCGGTTCTGCACCCATTAAGCGCAAAAGCGGTTCGGCTAACACGAGCGAGATCAATCCGAAAAGAAGTCCAACCGCGGCAGCCAGAATGGTCGATTGTTTCGCTATGGCTTTTGCCTTATGCAAATCTCCGGCACCGACGCTCTTCGCGATTAGTGACGATGTGCCCACACTAAGAGCCATGAAGATTGCAATATAGATCGCGATAATGGTGTTACTTACTCCAACAGCCGCTACCTCATTCAAACCTAGCTTCGCCACAAACAACGTATCCACGAATCCAACAATCGTTTGCAGAAAGTTTTCGATCATGGCCGGGATCCCTAGGGTTAGGATGATTTTGATTTTTTCCCTTGAAGTCGTATCGCTTAGTGGGATTGGTTCTGGCATCGTACACCTTCACTTCCTGGTCAACATATTGGTTGATCAATGATCCGACTCCATTATATCCTCCCCGGGGGGATATTTCAAAACTAAAAAACGTGACACCCCTTACGTTAGGGTCTCACGGTTTTATCATCGTATGTAATGATCTAATGCCTTATTTAAATCGTCTAGCGTTTTCCTGTCGCCATGTTCCAACGCATCCATTACACAGCTCTCCAAATGGTCTTTCAACAGTAATTTAGCTGCATTATCGAGAGCCTTTCTAATCGCAGCAATTTGCAAAAGAATATCTGAGCAATCACGGCCACCGGATGTCATGTCTTTAACGGAACGAACATGACCTTCAATACGGGATAACCGATTTACGATTTGTTTGCGATATTTATGTTCATGTTGGTGCCCGTGGATGTGATCGTGAGACTCAAGCTGTTCGTGTTGGTGCTCTATTGTAGGCCTGTTCAACGCAAGACCTCCTTCGTGTGTCGATAAACATACTATAACTGATCCAAGAAAAAGTGTAAAATTCATCTCGTTCAAAAACAAATAAAGATCAATGCCTATTTACAAGCAATAACTCCCTTCGTTTCGACGCGCAACAAGGTTCCATTCCGATAATCGCACCGACTGATGGTCAAAAGTGAATCATTATATCGTAATAAATAAAATCAGCTTTGCAGATGATGTCCGCGAAGCTGATTTTATTTTCATTTTACATGATTCGTTTTTTCCAATGCTGCTTTCAGTCCCCGAGCCAACTTTTCAGGATCGTCAAATCCCCAGAAATGCAGGAAGAACAGGCGCGGAGATTCAAACAACATGTGATTGTGGATTGCCGTAACCGTAATCCCGTGTTCTGTCAAAGCTCGAACGACCGGATTCACTTCATTAGCCAAAAGAACGAAGTCTCCCGTTGTTACCGCCTTCTTTCCAACCGCTTGAAAATTGATTGGAGAAGCTACTCCCATGAATGGAGGGATAACCGTCGTATTTTCCTTGATAGGTTCCGAACGTGAAATGCTCAATTGCAGAAGATCCCCGCTGCGGCGAGCCTTCTGGCCCATGATGGCTTCAACTTTTGACCAATCGAAGGCTGATGGTTGTGTGGGCACGGAGGGTTGCGTAAGCGGCGTACCTGTCTGAGCTAGAGCCGTTTTGACGCTCTCGGCAAGCTTCTTAGCTTCACCGTGTCCTTCAACATGCAAATACATGACACTTGGCATTTCGCTAATAAGGTGATTATGTAATCCTGTTATGTCAATACCACTACTGCATAATTTTGAGATTACCTGAGGCACTTCTGTATCGAGCAGAACGAGGTCGCCCATCATCATGGTTTCGTTCTCATGTAGTTTAAAAGCGAGCCAGCCAGTAAGAGCAAGACCCGGTTCGATCATGACTTCACCGACTTGCACTTTTAGGTCGGATCGCGGAAACGTAACCTTGAATACATTGTCTTGCACAGTACCCTTTCGGCCGAATATCTGTTCAAGCGTTTTCCATTCGTTCTGGTTTACGACGATTTTCTCCCCAGCGGAGATCTTCTCAGCTGGCAAGATTATGAGTTGCACTACAACGCTCGTTAACAGGATCAAAAATAGAATACGTTTTTTCATTTGTACCTCCTGTGTTCTAAAAAATTTTGTTAAATCCCAAAGACAAGTTTACCCTTGCAGTATCAGCATTATGTAAAAAATGGAACGACGTAGCCGCGGTTGGTTGGGTCGAACCTTCCACTGCTCCCTTCTATCATCGTCGAGAATGTCACAGCTTCTACTCGCAAATCAGGAATGTGATGCCTGTCCTGTTCTTTGGCAATAAAAAAGAACCATCCACTAATTGGATGGCTCTTAGTTCTTGATCGCAAATTATTCTTCGTAAATGACTACAGATTGTGTTTCCGACTCCCATTTGACAGCTGCCTTCAGCGCTTCGCTTACGAAACGAACCGGAACGACCGTGCTGCCGTTTTCAATCGTTGCAGGAACCTCAAGTGTCACTTCATTCCCGTTAACAGTTGCTGTCTTACTATCAATAAAGAGCTTCACCGTAATACCGTCCCTTGTAACAGAAACCGAACGCTCATCCTCGTTCCAGCTAACCGTTGCTTTCAAAGCCTCGGCAATCGCACGGAATGGAACCAACGTGTTGCCTTCGCGAATAAACGGTGCTACTTCAAAAGTAGGCTCTTCGCCGTTTACGTACAATTTCACGCCTATTTTCCCTAGCTTCTCGTACATTTTACCGAGCTGCTTGTAAGCATTAAGATTTGCAACGTTAGCTAAGATGGCTTCCTTTTGAACATATACCGCATCGGTTACGCTCCCGTTCTTATCCAACAGATCGGCAACTACCGACAAAGCAAGGTCCTTCTCTTTGATAGCTTCCAGCTCCGCTTTCTGTTCAGCTGTCAGATGGGTCTCATATTTGGTCAACAGTAGATCGGCAATAACAGCTCCAGCAGGCTTGTCCTGCACATTGTCAATCGCATTGAGCAGTCCCTTGTATCCATTATGTCCTTGGTTGCCATCATAAGTACTAGAAGTAACTGTCTCTTCCGAACCCGGTTTCGCTTTGAGATCCGCGTTCGCTTTTGCTTGCTCAGAATTTCCTTTATTCGACTCGCTCGCTTCCGATTTTGCAAATGCCGATCCTGCCATAAGGCTAGTTGCCAATACGCAAGACGCTATCACTAACCATCCTTTTTTCATTTCTTTTATCCTCCTCGATATTGTATCAACAATATATTCGGAATCTTTTTAAGATTTTGGTAGGGCATGTTGACAAATAAGGAAATAGCCCTATAATCACCTTGTTGTTGAACTGTCTAACGATGCACTTCACTAATGTCAATGCACTAAGTATTTGTACTTATCCGTAAAGTGAAGATTAGCGGAGCTGCTGCTCCTGTTGCCCCCTCATCCGTCGCTGTAGCAGATACAGTATGGAAGCCTTCGCTCAGCGCCTCCACCGGCATGTGACTCCAGTTGCCGCTGCCATCCGCCGTCGTGATTCCCGCTAGTGCGCCGTATACGCTTACCGTTACCGTACTGCCCGCCTCGGCGGTTCCCCTGAAAGTCGGTTTCGGATTGCCTATCACCGAATTGTCCGCCGGCTCCATGATGATCGGCGCGGCTGGCGGAGTTATATCGGCCAGATTGTCAGGCACCTTCGGATTGAGTCCTGCCTCATATTCGCCGAAATTATCCAGCCCGTCTCCATCCGGGTCGGCCTCCGGTCCGCTGATCTCCGGATTGCATAGCTCAGCTGCGGAGAAGTAGATGTGTCGCCAATCATCTAACGCACCCTTAAATGGAGGCAGCTGGGAAGCAGGCAGCACGGTCGGCGCTGTCCCGGTTTTCGTGATCGGGTATTCCGCTTTCACATATTCGGAATAAGCATAGGGTTTCACTTCCTGATTAAATTTGTAATTCTGCGATTCCTGATAGCCTACCCAAGGGCGCTGCGACCACCTGCTTTCGTAGGTCACTACATGGGAAGTAAAGACCCTGCCGCCTACTCGAAGGTTGGAGATGCCGTTATCCCAGACTTGAACGTTTGAAAAAGAGTTGGTTCCCATCTGTGTCGCCACTCCGTACCCGATATTGCTATAGACTTTGACATTGTTTGCCGTAAAAGAAACGGTGTCTCTCGACTGATTGTAGATCCCGTTTTCGTTTCCCCAGAACTCCCCACCTTCAATTGTGGAGTTCGTGAGGTCATGAGAGGAGAATCCTTCGTCGAAATTGTTAAAGGCTTTTATATTCTCGAACACAAGCCCCGTTCCGGTGCCATGTATGTTAAATCCGTCGTTTTGTACGCCTGTGACCCAAACATTGCGATACGTCTGATAAGAATCGGGGGTGACGATTTCAACTCCGTTCATCAATGTGGATATTTCCCAGCCTGAATTCGGCGAGGCCTCATCCGGATTCAAGATTAGCTTGCTGCCGTCCGAAGACAATACCGCATAATCGCTTGTGAATATCCCGGCATTTTGTCCCGATGGTTGATCCAGTAAAAGCCGCTGGCCATTATACGCTACCAGATGCCTGAACGTACTGGATTTGCCGTCCGGAAGCGAGTTGGGTATGGGGGCCGGCAGCGTATAAGTCCATTGCCCGTTCGTCTCTTGGGTGAACTGAAACGGCGTGAATCCGCTAATCAACTCGCCGTTCCCTTCAAATATAATAGGATTGCCGGGAACACCGGACGCGTGTATTTTGACCGTTTCATGGTAGGGACCACTCCCCGGTACCAATGAAATGATGTCTCCCGGTTTGAGTACCGGAGAACTGGCGACGGCAGCGGCGATAGATGGGTAAGCTCCACTCGTCATTCCTCGCCGGTCCACAAGCAAAACCCTGGGCTCGCCGCTTGCGGCTACCTGCACCGTAAAAGCGGCCGGGTTACTCTCCTTGCCGTATACGGTGAGAGTAACGGTGCCTGATCCTGCACTCAGCGGAATCAAGATTGTGCCGTTCACCGTAGAAAACCCGGTCCCTGTTCTTACCGTCCATGACTTAGAAAGGCCGGTCAAGTCATAGGAGCTGCCGAATTGATCCTTTCCGGTGACGGTGAGTCCGTTCAAATCGTATCCCGCCCCGCCTGCAGTCAGAACGGGAATTGCCCCGCTTACTTGAACGGAGTAAAGATAAGGAGGGTTAGACGGATCCGGTTCGGCCATGAGGATAAATTCAAGACGAGCGTCATGTCCTCGGCTTCGACAAAACTGGTACTATTCGGTGCGGTCAAGTCTACCGTGAATGTTACGATGCTCAAATCCGCGCTTACGTTGCCGGCGGCATCTATCGCTACTGCCTTAACCGTGTGAGGTCCTTCCGATAGCACTGCACCCGGAGTATAACTCCAGTTGCCGCTTGCATCCGCTGTTAGCGTTACTGGTGCTGCAAGATCGACATAGACCCTCAACGTACTATTGGGGATGGCTGTGCCGCTTATCTGCGGATTGGGATTATTCGTAACCGAATTGTTCGCCGGCCTATTAATTTGGACTCGCGACGTACCGCTGTATACTTCACCGGAAGGCTGGAAAACCACGTTATTGTAGAATGCATTTTTGAAGTCAAGCGGAATATCGTCTCGGCCTTCCGCTTGTACTCCCTGAATCACGACATTATCGAACGTTACGTTACTCATCAGGTGAGCGGAATCGTACCCTTCTATCGATGAAGTCTGAACCGCATTATTAAGAACGTAGAAATCCTTCACATGGACTTGATCGATCCATCCCGGCTTGGAATTCCCATTCAACAACCGGATGCGGAAATAAAAGTAGCGCTCGTGATAATTACCGCCGATGAACTCGGCCCGATTATTGATCACGTCGATATTTTGAATGTGGCTTGCATCCCCTGCCCAAATTGCAACAAAACGGTCGGCACGAACGATGTCATTGTTCTCGAACCGAATATCGCCGATATCCGTCAGCGTTTCATCGCCAACCTTAAGAGCCGCTTTCAAGGACCATAATACGTTATTTTTGATCTGTAAGCCGAGCGTCGGTCTTTTCAAATTCAAATAGTTGGTGACTTTCGGCGAAATCGAATCGTCTCCCGTGTAGATAAACGCACCGTCTACAGTTACGTTTTGGGATGAATCGATATCTATCCCGTCGGTATTGGTTACCGTCGGAAGCAAGATATTCGGATTCGCCGGGTCGGGACCGCCCCTCAAATCGTTGATCAGTTTGATATTTCTCAGGACAACGTCTTGGGCGTATAACAGATGAATCGTCCATCTTGCCGAATCGAGGAAATAGACGTCTTCGATTTGCAAATCCGTTACATCTGCGGACCGCAAGAGCTTGATGTTCGCTTTGTCGTTCAAGGTCTTGATCGCCATCCCGTTGCCGTCGATAATCCCTCTCCCGCTAATTTTCACATGGCTTGCGTTAGGTATGAAAATAAAGGAAGAGTCCGAGCCGTTTTGCGCGGGATAATTCGCCGTGCTGGAATCGGGAACTGCTTTAATCCAGGCTCCGCTTTGTAAAAAAAGATGCACGTTACTCTTGAGCCTGAGCTGGGCGGTCATGTACTTCCCGTCGGGAACCAGCAGAGTTCCCCCGGCTCCGTTGTTCAATGCGGAAGTATCGTCGATCGCTTTCTGCAAATAACCGGTGACTGCCGCTTCTTGATCCCGGCCCGCCGGTAAATAGTCGGCCAGATTGATCACGTTCGGATCATGAATATCGGGTGCGGCGGGTTCAGGCCCGTCAGCGAATAGGAGCAGCTTCTCCAGATTGTTTACGCTCACAATTAACGTTCTCGGTTGATCAATGGAGAAAGAAAGAAGGCTTCCGCTGCTGCTGCCTTGGATTTGATAGCTTTGCGGGCTAATGCCAAACGTTGAAACCGTTTCGTTCGCCGTCACTGTGAAATTGGCCGTTCCCGCAAAGGAAAATCTTGCGAAGCTGACATCGCCAAATTTCTCAACGAATATGTTCTCCCCGTTAACCGAGAGCGTGTAAGAGCTGCTCGGTACAGCACCGGACCTGACGGGATACGGCCGGATCGAACTGCCCTGAGTGGTAAAATTCAACTGCGATTTCTTCGATATTCCCACAAACGTCTGTCCTTCCGAATCAAAGAAAGCCCTGGCCTTAATTAAACTGAGCTAGGGTTTTTCTTTTCCCCGTCAGAATTGTTGACAACATCTTGCACAGGTATTACTGTATGTCATAAGACTAACATACTGATTGGGTGATGGAATAATGAGCAGATTCAATGACAGTCAGCCGATATTCCTGCAGATTGCCAACATGATTGAGGATGATATTCTGAATGGTACTTATAGTGAAGAAGATCAGATTATTTCAATGGCACAATTCTCCAGCATCTTCCAAGTCAATCCCGCTACTATAGTGAAGGGAATTGCTGTGCTAGTGAATGATGGCATTCTGTATAAGAAGAGGGGGCTGGGGATGTATGTGGCGACGGGTGCAAAGAAGATGATTAAGGATAAACGACGGCAACGCTTTTCTAATGAGCTTGTTCTAAAGTTACTCGAAGAGGCTGACAAACTGGAGTTAACTGCAGAGGATGTCATAGAAATGATTAAGCAACAAAAGAGGAGCTGATTGTCACATGAGTACAATTCTTGCAAGTAAGCATTTGAACAAGAGCTATGGAAGAACCAAAGCTGTTCGCAATCTATCAATGGACATAGAAGTGAATACGATCTGTGGATTGCTAGGTCGTAACGGAGCGGGTAAGACAACATTACTCAATATGCTAACAGGAGGGATATTCCCCGACACAGGGGAGATCGTTATCGCTGATGAACGTCTTATACCGGGAGCATCCCCGGCACAGACTTGTTATATCCGAGAAAAGAACTTTTTCTTTGGAGGAGCAACGGTCATCGAGAGTTTGGAGATTGCAGCAGCATTTTACCCGAATTGGGATTGGTCATTCGCACAGCAACTCATTACAGCATTCAAGCTAAACCCAACAAAGAAGATTCGGCAACTATCTAGAGGGATGGAATCGCTTGTAGCTAATATAGTGGGACTTGCGAGCCGAGCACCACTTACTATTTATGACGAGCCGGTGTTAGGGCTTGATGTACTGATGAGAGAGAAATTCTACAAGGTGCTGTTACAGGATTATGCTGAGCATCCAAGGACGATTCTGATCTCAACTCACTTGATCGATGAAATCGATACGGTAGTGGAGAAGGTTTATATTATCGAAGCAGGCACGATAGTATTGGAAGATGAGGTGGATAATATCCGCTCACAATCACATCTGTTAACGGGCAGTAATGCAGCTGTATCCCAATTTACAGAAGGTAAACGAGTGATTTATAAAGAAGCATACGGTAAAGGAACACTTGTCGCGGTATATGATGAAATTAGCGAACATGACAAGGTAGAAGCTAGTAAGCAGGGTGTTACCGTGGACGGATTGCCGTTGCAGAAGTTTTTTGCCTATTTGATTAAAGATGGAGGTGAGCATGTTGAATAAGAATAAAATGATATTAAAGGCAGCGTATATTCAAATGCGCATTTACATCTGGATCTTGTTAGCCTACATAGCAGCAGGATTGGTAGCGAATTTCATTGTTTTCTTAGCGATTGGCAATGCGAATAACTCTCCAGCTCCAGTATCAATAGGTAACATGCTGAGTATTATCCTTATTATGATGGCAGTGGCGCTTCCACTCGGGTTTTTTAGAAAGATTATTAATATCGGCGCTACCAGAAAAGAGTACTATACCGCGCTAGTGGTCATTTATACTTTATCGGCAGTAGTATTGTCGATTATCAATGTTATATTATTGAAGCTTGTGGATCAATTATACAAGGATGATTCTTTCTACTTTAACATCCTAGAAATCTTCCATTGGGATCAATTTGGCATATTGGGTATGTTCCTATATCAATTCGCTGCATATATGTTATTGATTTCAATAATAAGTATGTTATTCTCCGGTATTCGAAGCTATGTAGGTATATCACTCTGGGTTATCGTCATTGCGGCGATTCCGATTAGCACATCGATTGCCTCGTATCGCCATAATTTAGCGGATGGACTACAAACCTTATTGTTCAACGATTCACTGTTTGCAGGTGTAGCCATTTGCTTGATACCAAGCTGCATATTCCTATTTGCGGGCTGGTTATTCACGAAAAAGAGAACCTTATAATGGGGATTAAATAAGGATGTTGCCCAGGTCGAGCATCCGATAAATGACATCTTGGAATCACGATTTCACCAAAAATGATAACAACCACAAGATATTCGTTATTTTCTCTCTTCATATCCCCGAATTTTTCAGCACTTATCCTTAGACTGGATTTGTTGAACCTACGCGAAATTCTGAATTGCAAAACCGTTAGGCTCCGAAAAATAAGACTGACTCCAATAATAAACCAACCGCAGCCTTGGACCGGATAAATAAAGTCCGAGACTGCCGCAGGTTTATTGAACTCGTATCCTTAAGTCCTTAAGTTACCTATTTTTACACGTATGTTGGTTGTACCCCTACTAGGTAACTCTAGTCGGCTGAGAGTTGTTTTTCCCGCCGCGACGACGCCAATCCGGCCATTCGGCATTGGTAACAGCACGTAGGATCCATTCCACCGGGCCGTAGTGGTGACTTTTCAGCCAAAGCGCGCTTAGCACCAACTGTGCAGAGAAGATCGCTGCGGCGATGAACAATACGATGAGAGGGGACACCCTACCAATCAGACCAAGACCGTAACCGGTGAAGATTAACGCACAGAACAGCGACTGGCCAAGGTAGTTGGATAACGCCATCCGCCCGGCGGGGGCGAGGATCTCGGCAACCCGGCGACCCCGTTCGGAGCTGAATATCCTCAGCATGGTCGCGACATAAGCGGTGACCAGAAACGGAGCCGTAAGGATACTAACCGCCAGTCCTAATAGGTTGCTTGTACCGCCACAGACCGCGAATACCAGCGCGCCGGCCAGGCCGATCGGGTATCCCGCCAGCTGCAACCGGCGCAACATGCCCGTGTGCTCATTGAGGTTGGCCAGAACCCGGCCCTTACCTGCCGCGAGGCCGACCAGAAAAGAAGACAACGCGAGGGGCCCCTGTACCGCTAACGCTGACAGCATCTCAGGCATTGAGCGGAGGTGTTCGAAGATCACCGAGCCTAGCCCACCTTGTAACGCCGCAGTGGATTGTTGACCATCGGCGATGGCAGCTGCCGAATCCGCGATGAGGGTGCCGCCGGCCGCCGCGGCCAGGGCCATCATGAAAGTGATGATCCCGATCAGAATGCCCGCCGTGATGAGCGCGGTGCGTGGCTGGATTCGTTGTGCAGCAAGCAGAACTAAGCCGAGTATGGCATAGGTGGTCAGGATGTCACCGTGAAACAGCAGCACAGCGTGCAGGGTTCCCAGGACGAACAATCCGGCCAGCCGACGAAGGAACCGGGGAAAGAACGCGACGCCTTTCCGGACTGCAGAATCAACTTGAAGTGTAAAGCTGTATCCGAAGAGGAAAGAGAACAGAAGGTAGAACTTCATCTCGAAGAGGAACTTCACCAGCCAATGCGCACTCTGGTCAAGCCAGGAGTTATAGGCGGGATCCTCGACAAGATGGAACGCATAGCCAGACGCGAAGTAGGCGATGTTGACAATCAAGATGCCGAACAGCGCGAAGCCGCGCAGTGCATCAACATCCAGAATCCGCGATCCAATTGAACTCATCTTTGCAGACGCATTGTGACCTGATTGCGTAGTACTCGAATTCATTTCTTTCAACTCCCTAGGTATTATAGTATGTTAGTCATATGACATACTATAATACCTAGCGAATGAATCTGTCAAGGTCACTTTTTGATGATTTCCCGAGACGCCTTGTGGCACTTGGGAAAGGCGATGCAAAATGCCGAAACCCCTTGATTTATAAGGCTTTTCTCGGTTTTTAGTTCCCCTAAAGGGACATGCTTTCCGCTAGCTTCCCTTTATCGCGTAAGTTACCGGATGCGTCCCATTACGAGCATCCTCCTTGTTTTTGGCGCACTATGATGTGGTCCGGCTTTGGATGCAATAACCGTTGATCGTGGTTGCTGAGCAGCCGCCGACGGCCGCCATGTGGTGATTGAGCTATCGTTCTTCGTTAGCGTAGTACCCCTAGAGTAGGGATACGCTGAGTTAGAATCTACGTTAACAACAACGTTTTCCTTAAACGCCTTCACGGCCTTACATCAAAAGACCACACAACGCTGATTGAACGGATGGCATCAACTTCCTGCCGTTAACGTCTTAGTACGCTAAGGCTATATTCCCGCCCGAACTTGGGAGCAAGCACACTCCAAATCATCCCGACCGCCATCTCCACCTTCGCCATGGCCTCCGGACCGCCAATGTTTACCGGATCGAGCCCGATATCAGTTGCCAAATTGGCGACAGCTGCCACTGCTGCGGGATCATCCCCGCTTAAGAAAGCAGTTGCGGTACCTGCTTCATACCGTGGGTTCGAGAGTACTTCCCAGGGCAGTGTGTGAAAAGCGCGGACGACGCGCGCATTCCGAGCAAGACGCCGCACCTCCACGTCCTCGGACGCGCCGTCGTATCGATTGGTGCAGTTGATGAGTATCTTGCCGTCCAGATCCCCCGCCTCGGCCAGCGCACTCTCCACATCATCGGGCAGTACGGCCAGCAAGATCGCCTCGCCGAATGCGACCGTTTCCTTGATCGTGCCGGCCTGCGCGTTAGCACCTGCAACCTGCAGCAAGAGCTTCATCTTCTCGTTATGTGGATCCCGCGAGCCAAACATCACGCGATGTCCAAGAGCGGCCCATCTTTTGCCTAATGTCCCGCCCATATTCCCAGAACCAATTGAAGCGATTTTCATTTTATTGCCGCCTCCTTTTCTAATATTCCATTGTAGAAATCCAACTTCTCTCTCGTCTGCCCGATTACGCTCGCCAGCGCTAAATATTGAGCCTCCATTCTGGCCAGATGCTGCGAGAGAATTTGCGTTCGGCTCGCGATAACCTCCCTGTCTTCGACGCTTAGCGGGAAAGCAGAATTCGCGAAGCATCGTCCTTCCTGCAGAAACGCCTTCATTTCTTCTAGCGACAAACCTGTCTTTTTCAGGCAATGCAAGGAAGAAAGCACCCGCACGTCTTCATCACTATACGACCTAAGGCCCCCCGGCCCTCGCTCAGGGGGCTTCGTCAAGCCGATCTTCTCGTAATACCTGAGCGTGTCGATGCTGAAACCCGTCAACTCGGCCGTTTGCCCGATCGAATACATCTGATCGCCACCTCTCCCTGCTCCGGATATTATTATTCTAAAGTCTGGAGCCGCCTCCAGGTCAACACACGATTTGCGGTCCCATCATTCCTAGTACAGCAAATCCATGGCTTCTTGGTAGCATTGAGTTCAATTCTTTGCCAGTTAATTGAGAAAAAAGGCCGCCGATCCAGTCGGCAGCCGTAATTGAATTATCGTTCCTCGTCAGTTTAGAATTTCCTTTATTTGTAACTATCCTGCCAGTTAGTTGAACGAACAACGGCAGCCGTGTGCCGGCTGCCGTCATGTCGCGGCTGAACTATCGTTATCAGTTAGCGTAATGGCAGATCTCGCCTCTCTTCGCGAGACTTACTTTTAGGTACGAGACTCCAGTTGCAAACAAATGGTTCGTTCAGAGTTGCCTGTGCTGCGAACTGAGATGGCTCAGAGCTGGGAGACGCCTCCGTCGACAGGGAACTCAGCCCCAGTAGTGTAGGTGGCGTCGAATGCTAGGAATATTACGGCTTTAGCTACCTCGACTGGATCGCCAAAACGCAACATCGGGTTCTCCTGGGTCATCTGTGTCTTGGTCTGTTCGGCAGCTTCCTTCGGCATGGATCTCTCCAAGATACCTGTATCAATAGGGCCAGGACTGACTGCGTTGACGCGAATATTTCGAGGTAATAACTCGCGTGCCAGACTTCGAGCCATGGAACGTAGCGCTGCTTTACTGGCTGCGTACGCACTGATCATAGCGGTACCCAACACGTTGGAGACCGATGTGGTAAGTACTACACCGCTTCCTGCGCTCAGTAGCGGAGCGAGTTTTTGTACGGTGAAGTACGGTCCTTTGGCATTGATTGTAAATACCTCGTCGTACGTTTCTTCGGTCACTGACTCGAAGGGAGCAAAGCGCCCGACACCGGCATTAACGAACAGGGCATCTATTGTTCCAAACTCAGCCTTCACCTGTTCGGCCAACGTGGCGATATCCTTAGACGATGCAGCATCGCTTAAGACTGCGATTGCGTTGTTGCCGAGTTGTTCACGAGCAGAGTCGAGCGTCGCCTGAGTACGTCCGGTGATCAGAACGCGTGCTCCTTCATCCGCCAGCAGCTTTGCCGTCGCCAGGCCGAATCCGCTGCTACCTCCCGTAATCACGACTTTCTTGCCAGAGAATCTCCCATTACCGAATTGTTCCATATCAATATCCTCCCTCGGTATATCACTACTCACTACCAAGGCTGATCATATAATACATACTAACTTTTTGTAAGTAGGCACAATAATGTGGTATAGTATGAAAAAAGGTACTGTAAGGGAGAACAACGTATGCAAAAGAACCCTGACCAATGTCAATTCGCTGTAGCGCTGGATACAATCGTCGGCAAATGGAAGCCGTTAATCATTTATCTATTGCTTCAAGGCAAACCTTTGCGGTTCAATGAATTAAGAAGATTGTTACCCGATATCACCCAAAGGATGCTTACGCTCTATCTACGCGAATTGGAGAGGGAAGAGATCGTTAAACGAGTCATTTATCCGCAAATCCCCCCGAAGGTGGAATATTCCATCACGGAATACGGCAAGAGCTTGTCTCCGGTGATGGAAACCATACACCAATGGGGAGTAGCCCATATCGAACGAAAGAAGCACAACAAGCACCAAATCACAACAAGTAACTCAGCCGATTCGAAAGTTGAACCTTAATTTAATTTTTTAAGTTAAACTTCCCGTTAGCCATCCATGCATCCTGTGCTGCACCGTTCCTCGTTAGCGAAATGTAAATCCCCAAAGGAAAGGAGCAGCTGCCGTGGCAATCTGCTCCTTCTGTTTTTGCTATCGTTGTTTGAAGAAAATAAAGTATTTGACGCATAGTACTCGTGCAAATCGTGAGCCTTTAACTCTGTAACTGGATCGAGTGATGCAAGTAATTTGTTACTCCACTTTTACTAACATATCCCTTTTGTTTGCAAGCCCCTGGTTATACCTCTCGCCCCAGTCTCTCATGAGATTAATAATGGGTTCTAAGGTATGTCCGAACTCCGTTAACGAATATTCAACCCTTGGCGGAACCTCTTTATAAACCTCCCTGTGTATTACCCCATCATTTTCCAATTCGCGAAGTTGAAGGGTCAACATTCGCTGTGTGATATCTGGCATTAACCTGCGAAATTCATTAAACCGCCTTGTCTCCGACAGTAAATGATACAAAATAATCCCCTTCCATTTTCCCCCAATCACTTCTAATGTGGCTTCCACGGGACATCCGCGGGGGTCAGGACAAGATGGGTACTCATTATTAATACGTTTCATTGCCTATGCCTCCAATCAAGTCTTAGTATAAAAAAGGATACTATACAACAAAAATGTGCGTACTTACATAAAGCAACTAACTGCATTATTATAACAGAAGTCGGAACATAAACGGTAAGCAACACCCATTTTTATACCGTTACAACAACTCTAAAAAACTAGACGAGAGGATGAAATGTACTATGGAAACAATGAAGGCTGTTGGCTTGCATCGTTATTTGCCTATCGAAAACCCAGAAAGTTTGTTGGATCTAAAAATTGAAAAGCCCGTTGCTACCGGCCGAGATCTACTCGTTCGTGTAAAAGCTGTGGCCGTTAATCCAGTTGATTATAAGGTTCGATCGCCTAAAGAACAAGTTGAAGAAAACCCCAAAGTATTAGGCTGGGACGTGGCGGGTTTTGTTGAAGAAGTTGGCCCAGATTGCACGTTATTCCGTCCAGGTGATGAGGTTTATTACGCTGGTGACATTACTCGGCAAGGGGGTAATAGTGAATTCCATCTTGTTGACGAGAGGATTGTAGGGAAAAAGCCAAAATCTTTGGACTTTGCACAAGCTGCTGCCCTGCCATTAACAACGCTGACTGCTTATGAGGCCTTGTTTGAACGTATGAACATTAGTCGTGAACCTAACGAAAATAAGAATAAAACTATTCTTATTATTGGAGCTGCAGGCGGGGTCGGATCTATAGCCGTCCAATTAGCAAAATGGGCTGGATTGACCGTTATTGGAACTGCCTCCAGACCTGATTCCGCTGCTTGGGCAAAAGAACAAGGGGCTGACCACACCATCAACCACTACGAAGAGTTCGTCCCCCAATTAAAGCAGTTAGGGTATGAAACCGTTCCATACATTCTTTGTCTTAACACAACTGCTAAGCACTGGGTAAACATGGCGAATGCGATTGCACCCCAAGGAACCATTTGTTCGATCATTGCAGACGGGCCGCTTGATATGCCATCGATAGTAAACAAAAGTGCAACTTTTGTTTGGGAGTTCATGTTTACAAGATCTATGTTTCAAACGGAAGACATGATTCAACAACACATACTTTTGAACGAAGTAGCTGAGTTAATTGATGGTAAAAAAATAAGAACTACCCTGAGCGAACGTCTTTCCCCTATCCATGCAGAGAATTTACGAAAAGCTCATTCATTGCTGGAAACGGGCAGAGTTATCGGTAAAATTGCCATAGAAAATTTTTAATATAATCAAGCTACGGCTGGGCTGGATCTAACGAAAATCTGGTTTGAGGGGGGAATCAGAGTGATCAATGGGTGGCTATGACAAGGAAAATATTGCAGAAACATTTGGTTTGAAAAAAGAGCCTCCATTGCTGGGTTCAAGCATTAAATGGGTGACTTTGACTAGACACATTATATTATACAAGGAGGCAACTCTGATGAAACTTACAGGGAACACGATACTGATCACTGGTGGAGGTTCTGGAATTGGTCTAGCTTTTGCAGAGCGGTTTATCAAAGCTGGCAATACGGTCATTGTCTGCGGACGACGTGAAAGTGTTCTGCAGGAGGCTAAGGAGAAGCTCCCAAGTCTCATTACTCGAGTTAGTGATCTTGAGCTTGAATCTGAGCGTACAGCGTTGTTTGACTGGGTGACCACGAATTATCCAGACGTCAACGTATTGGTGAATAATGCGGGGATTGGGGACCAGTTTCATGTGTTGAAAGAAAAAGAGAATTGGAGCTATTACAACAGTGAAATTGCGATCAACTTTGAAGCCCCTGTTCATCTTTCTCTGCTGTTCGCACCATTTTTTTCAACAAAACAAGATACGGCTATTGTGAATGTTACGTCTGGGTTGGCTTTCACCCCCCTAGCAATTAGCCCGATTTATTCCGCAACAAAGGCGGCACTACATTCCTTTACGATGAGTCTAAGACACCAACTTTCCGAAGCATCTGTAGAAGTCATTGAAGTGGCTCCGCCGGCAGTTCAAACTGCCTTTACCCATAATAATGGAGAGCCTCTAGATGCATTCGCGGATGGAATTTTCCAGGGATTTGAAGAAGGTAAACAGGAGATTGGCTATGGCTCGTCCTTGAATCGCCTGCGCATGTCACGTGACGAAATCGACATATACGTAGATAAAATGTATCAAGCGATGAAAGGTGTCGTTGAATAATAGGGACCATATTGTTCAAACCCATGCGCCGAATGAGTTCTGCAAAAAGCTTGCCGTTTTTTGTGATACGGTTCTCCGTACTATCTGAAACGGCAAGAAAGGCCTTTTGTCCCTTGGCCTGATCCCCTCATTCCTACTCTTCCAGAACAATCTGCTTCAACTGGATTACCGGGCTTCTCAGCTCTTGCTCTTGTTCCAAGTAAGCACAAAGTGCCTGAATGAGCGGCTTTCTAGGCTGAGCTTGAGTGATCTCCGCGCCAAGCATTTGGGCAATCTCTTGCAGTTCATTCCGCCGAGCGGTCCCGCCAGGCCAAGACTTCAGCAACGCAACCACTCTGCTGAACATCTTCTCGGCAATCCGTTCTTTTTCGTTATTCCAGCCGCTCGAGCCTGAGTGAATGAATTTATCGAAAGAGCTTCGCCTAAGCAGCCCCGTGGAACCTGATCTAGTCATATGCTCAACTAGCGCATCCAACTTATCGACGATAAACCAAGCTGTATCCTCTATCGACAGCAGCTCCACCTCATTGACGATGCGCTGCAGATAGTCCTTCAGGATCGCGCGGTATATAAAGATTAAGTCCCAAAGAAACGGTTTGATTCGCTCACCATAGACTTCAAGCAGCAAAGACCTGTGCCACTCCATCATGCGGGCGCGAACATGACTCCTCAGCGAACGGAAAGCGGCGTACTGCGTAATCGGAAGATCCGTGAAGTCGACCATAATGTGATGGTATTCAATAAAATACTGAAAGCGAAATACGATCTGATGGACGAGCCTCTCTTTGGGAGTAGCTGTCTCGGTTTTTTTTAGACGCTCGGCCCGATCAAAATAAACGGTCTGACATTCGTCGAAAACCACGCACAGTAAGTCCTCTTTAGATTGGAAATATTTGTACACGGAACCCTTTGCAATGGAACAGTCCTTGGCGATTTCCTGAATCGAAGTCTCCAGAAACCCTTTTTCTTTAAACATCTTTGAAGCCGAATGAATGATATCCTGCTTGGTTGCGCTCATTCTCACGTATCCCCTCTTGACACCTTTGAACTCATGGTACAAAATAATGAACACAGAGTCAATTGACCCCTCGTAAATTTTTTATACTCAGAGTCAAGTGAGGGGCGTGCTCGATTTCTTAGTTGGAGGGTGATCCATCTTGGAGGATTTGTTGTTTCAATTTCCTAAGACGGCATTAATCGTAATTGACTTGCAAAACTGGCTTGGAACTAGCTATGCCCCTTATTCGAAGGAGCAAGTCATCAGCCGCGCAGCCGCCATGGTTCAAACATTCCGTGAGGCAGGCGCTTTTGTCGGGCTTGTTCGCGTATCCACGAAAGACTTCAAAGATATGCCTCGTCCGCTGCTAGATCAGGCCCCTCCAGCCTTAAATCTGGTGCCGGGATGGGATGAGATCGTACCCGAGATCGGAGTCACCGACACCGATCACCTGATTACGAAACGCCAATGGGGAGCGTTTTATGGAACAGACTTGGATCAGCAGTTGCGCCGGCGGGGCATCACGACAATCGTGCTTTGCGGGATTGCTTCCGGGATCGGTGTAGATACCACAGCGCGTGAAGCTTTTGCCCATGGATATCAGGTGGTTTTCGCGATCGATGCCATGACTGGCTTCAGCGAAACGGAACATGAGCACGTGAGCAAGATCATCTTTCCGCGCATTGGCAGGATCCGCACGACAGAAGACATTCTCGCTTGCGCTGCGCTTCAACGTAATATGACATCTATATAACAGGAACGGTAAAAACGAGTAAAAGAGGGCTGCAACAGGCTACTTGCTCCAAACCTGTCACAGCCCTATACTTTTTACCGGATGTTGAAATCTCCTTTGCGGATTTATTGAATTAAAATCTTCGTAGAAGTCTACGGCGACTTCTTGCGAACCGGGTATAGCATTGTAAAGTTAAAGGTTTCGATTTTAGTATTAGGAATTGTTAGAGCGTTGAACGGTTCAAACGGCACTGTCTCCATCCCGAGTACCCCTTCACGCCGATCGATTTCATAATCAGGTGACTGCTCGAGCCATGTAAATATCGCATCGTATACTCGCCACATATGGGCCTCATTCCCGTAGACTGATGCGCTCACACAAAGCCCTCCGTTTACCTCCAAAGTCTCGATGCCATCCGGTACATCTCTAAACTCACGAACCGCCAATCCGACCCAAAGCGTATCTACCTTCTTGCTCCATTGCTCCTGTGGAATAAACACATATGCTGACGGCCCATCGGTGAGTCGAGCATCGTCTAGCGGGACCTGATCTGTGAGCTTGCTCCACGCCACCCGCGTCCCGCTCTTGTCGGATGTCATTCCCGTTCTAACTGCCAATGCTTTGAAGGGCGCCACTTCTTCCAAATCAATCGCTATTGTTTCCTGCAAAAATACCATCTCCTCGTCACAAGTTGAAAAGGCCCAGTGAGAAAGATCTTATACTTTCCTCTCCATTCTTCAAAGAAACAGGGATCCTCTGACTGTAGCTGGAGAATCACCATTGAACTATCGTTCCCGTAATGGTTCAACTAACAAAAAAGCATTTCTTAATGATTAGAGTAATGCTTGTTTGTTCGAGTTTGACTTTACGCGTTTGATTTTTTTGTTCCACCGTCATTCCATCGATGTTCCTCTAACAGAATTGTTGAATCACCTAATTAGTTATGTAACGTTATGACTTGCAAAATCATTAAACTTCTGTGTGCTATCAAAAAAGATATTCAATAGTTATTTAAAAGGCTGTCGATTTCTCGACAGCCTGGACAGACGAATTACTTCTGCTGTTCATTGTATTTCAAATGTAAAATGGGGTAAGGGCGGCCTGCTCCATCCGTCAAATCTTCACCGATTATTCCGAAACCGCTTTTTAAGTAAAACCTTGTCGCATTCTCATTTTGTTTATTCACATCAACGGACGTGATCCCAAAACCATTGATGCATATTTGCATAATTTGTTTCCCATACCCTTTACCGATTTTATCGGGATCGAGAAATAGTGCTTCCAAGTGATTTTCATTGATGGCGGTAAAACCAATGATAGAGTCTTCGGTATACCAGAGACGTACATCAAGATGAGGAAAATACATAGGTAATTCTTTTTTGATTTCCTCTTTATCCTTGAAACTCAAAAAATGATGAGTGGCCATTACCGATCTTTCCCAAATATTTATAATCATATCATAGTCATTAACGGTTGCTTTTCTGTTTTGTATCATTTCGTTTTGCTCCTTTTTCTTTTTAATTTATCACGCTCCTTTCATCACTTTTTTGTAGATGGTGATCGTATATCTCCAATTGATATATGACTTCATGCTTACCACTCTTTTCGGAATTATATTAATCGATTTGCAGTCAAACATATTTCACTTTAATTATCTATTTTATCATTTTTAGTTGATGCGATTCCATAACTGTTCCTCTCTTTTATGCTTCCTTCCTGTTGAAAACCAATCTTAGTGTACAAACGAATAGCTCTATCATTAAATGAAAATACAGACTGCCGACCATACTCCAGATCGTATCCTTTCGTTAGTAGTGGGCCAGTTCATGCGCGATCACATGTTTAAGCAGTTGTTCATTAACTTTCTGAATGCATTTTCTAATATTTTCACAACGGATCGCAACACAAGTATGACGAAAATACTCCATCATTGTTACTCTTTTTTTCTGCTGATCTATCTCAACAATTTCATTTATCACTTTATCTTGATATACATTGTTACTTTGATTAATAGAATAAGCAGGCATTAGCGCCTGCTTATTAATGTGTGCCTATCCAGCCCTTTAGCTTTATGTTGGCGTGCCTCTGCGTCGAACGGCGACGGACGACGCGCAGCGCTCGAGCGAGACCCTGCCGCAGCTCATCAGCCCCACTGACTCTGCCGGCGGCGCGACGACGATCGACGCGAAGCGTTCCATTCAGGCCCTGCCGCGCTTCTCTATTCAGCCAACGTGCCTCCGTCGGAGCCCTGGCGCCGGTCGTTTGCGAAGGAATCTACCAAACCCCAAATCGGGTACGAGCTGATTCGCTACTGGAATCTCAAAAAGCAGGTCTTCGATGTCCCTCTCAATCTGTTCAAGAGGTGATTCGTTCATATTCGGCTATGAGCCGTTTTGCATTCGCTTCTTCTACCGATGTTTGATCTCCAACACTACGTCTTTCCAGTGCTATCAGCTGAGCCGCCTTTTCTATGCCTGTCGAACCTCCAGCGCGCTGCATATGCTCTCGCCAACCATCTATTACGTCAGCCACAGTGTATACCCTTCCAAATCGTGCGGACAAGGAAATGACTTTAGCGCAGTCAGCGACCGCTTGCAGGTCAGGAAGTAATACAGCCATCATTTCCAATAAAACGTCGAAATAAATTCCACTTTTAGCCTCATTTTTCGCACCAGTAAAATGTCTCATCTTAAAACCAATCAGTAAACTCAAAAAACATAAAAAAGCCCGTACCATCAAGGTACGAGCCAGCGACATTTATGTT
The DNA here is from genome assembly GCF_045062745.1 of Paenibacillus sp. HJGM_3. Lineage (NCBI taxonomy): Bacteria > Bacillati > Bacillota > Bacilli > Caryophanales > Paenibacillaceae > Paenibacillus > Paenibacillus sp. HJGM_3. The sequence continues at coordinate 58,045 of NZ_JBJGED010000007.1, read as the reverse complement.
CAAACTCAACGACATTTTATGTTCAAATCAGCGACATTTTTAGTTACAACTCACAAACACCGGCAAACCCAGACGGCTGCAGTCTTTTATTACGAGCAGCGGCTGTACCCGCAGTTCGTGCAGTTCTTGCACCCCTCGGAGTTAACGAGGGAGGCGGTGCCGCACGACGGACACAGGTCGAGCGACGAGCTCTCGGACACGGCCGCGTACGTGAACGTCGGCTTCTCAGCGGTAGCGGTCACTTCCTGCGTAGCCGTGACGTACGCATCGTCCTCGTCTTCGCCGATGTGGGCCTCGAGCGCCTTCGCGACGGCGTCTGCGATCGACTCGACGCGGTTCGGGCCGAAGCCGATCGCGCCGGAGCCGCCGATGCCCTTCAGGTGCTTGATGAGCAGCTGCGCTTTGTCGCCATGGTCGCCGTAGCGCAGGAACAAGGAGCAGACGCGGCCGAGCGCCTCGGACATTGCGAACACGTCGGAGCCGGCTTTGCCGACATTCAGGAAAATCTCGCTCGGACTGCCGTCCATGTCGTTGATCGTAATGTAGGCCATGCCGAACGGCGTATTGAACTTGTAGGTCGCACCCTTCAGAATTTGCGGACGGCGCTTGTACTGCTTGTCGAATACTTGCTGCGTCTTCGCATCCACGGTCACGGCCAGCGTGCTGGACAGCTCGGCGAGCTGCGTCTCGGCCGCTTCCTTCGAATCAGCATCCGGCGATGTCTCGGCCAATGGTGCTGCAGTCGGAGCCGGTGCGGCCTCTTCCTTCTTCTCCTCTTTGGAGGTGGAGAGCACTTGCACGTCGCGGCTGCCGTCGCGGTAGATCGTCACGCCTTTGCAGCCCAGATCGAACGCCAACTCATACAGCTCTTTCGTCTCTTCGACCGTGAAGTCGTGCGGCGCGTTCGCCGTTTTCGAGATCGAGCTGTCGACCCACTTCTGGATTGCCGCCTGTACGCGGATGTGATCCTGCGCCGTCAGGCTCATCGAAGTGACGAAGTAGTCCGGCAAGTCTTGATCCGGATGCTTATCCTTCCACTCCTGCGCGATAGGCACATATTGCTTGTCGAAGCCCAGACGGCTCTGGCGGAAGTATTCGAAGGCGAAATAAGGCTCAATCCCGGTCGACGTGCCGACCATCGTCCCCGTGCTGCCCGTAGGCGCCTGAGTGATGACCGTTACGTTGCGGATGCCCTTCTTCGTGATCGCCTCGCCTACCTCCGGATACGTGGACACCATCTGCTTCATGAAACCGCTCTGCAGGAACTTCTCGCGGTTGTAGTGCTTGAACGACCCTTTCTCCCCGGCGATATCAGCCGAAGACAGGTAAGCCTCGCGGGCCATGAAGCCGTACAATTTATCGAGGAACACAAGCGATTCCGCACTGCCGTAGCGAATTTCCAGCTTGATCATCAACTCGGCCAGACCCATTGTGCCCAGGCCGACACGGCGTTCGCCTTGCTGGTTAATCCGGTTTTCTTCGAAATGGTAAGGCGTCTTGTCGATGACATTGTCCAGGAACCGCACGGAGTAGCGGACCGTTTTGCCGAGATCCGCCCATGCCACATCGTGGTTCTTCTCGTCGTAGAACTTGGACAGATTCACGGCCGACAGGTTGCAGACGCCCCAAGCCGGCAGCCCTTGCTCGCCGCACGGATTCGTGCAGATGATCGGGTTGAAGTACCAGCTATTGGACATTTGGTTGTAGTATTCCATGAACACGACGCCTGGCTCGGCGGATTTCCAGGCCGATTCGATGATCGTGTGCCACACTTCGCGGGCTTTGACCGTGCGGTACGTGCGGACAGGCTTACCCGCGGCGCGCCACTTGGCCAAGTCGCCGTCCCAAGTATCGTTATAGGTAGGATCGGTCGTTTCCGGGAAGACGAGATCCCAATCGAGATCTTCCTTCACGGCCTTCATGAACGCGTTGCTGACGCAGACGGACAAGTTCGCGTTCGTGATCTGGCCCATCGTCGATTTGACGGTGATGAAGTCGACGAGATCCGGGTGCCAGTCGTTGATCATGAGCATGAGTGCGCCCCGGCGGCTGCCGCCCTGCTCGATCAAGCCGGTCGTATAGCTGAACAGACCGCCCCACGATACGGCGCCGCTGGAAGAGCCGTTCACGCCCTTCACCACGGACCGGCGAGGCCGCAGGGACGATAGGTTGATCCCGACGCCGCCGCCGCGCGACATGATCTCGGTCATCTCGGACAGCGTGCTCATGATGCCGCCGCGGCTGTCATGCGGGGACGGGATAACGTAGCAGTTGAACAGCGTCAGCTCGTCGCTCGCCCCGGCTCCCGCCGCGATCCGGCCGCCCGGCACGAGCTTCCAGTCTTCGAGAATGTAGTTGAATTTCTCTTTCCATTCTTTCTTCTTCTCCGGTGTCGTCTCGACGGAAGCCATGGCGGTAGCCAAGCGGTCCCAGAGCTGCTCCGGCGTATGCTCAACGTTCAGGGTCAATTTCTCGATTGTGGATTCGAACAGCTCTCCGTTCCGCAGCTTGATGGTGACGCTGCGCCCTTGCCGAGCCACAACCTCCCCTACGTCCTTGCTCGGAAATTTCGGATCGTCTTTGGTCAGCACGAGGACGGTATCGCCCACTTTGGTATTATTCGTATCGGCATCCTTCATGGCATACCGGTCCAAGAATATTTTCTCGCTTAAGCCTTCCAACCGCTTTTTCGCTTGCACTGTTTCCACAACGAAAACCTCCCAAAAATAGTACTTTTGACATGTTTGCCATTCTTCTAGCATTATGATATGTAGAGTGAATCTGAAGGTGTGCTGGGCTCACCACAATATATAGTGTGCGAAAATCATTATACAATACAATATATTGTGTATCGAATGAGACAGTCTCGAATTTCGGTAAATATTGAGAAGCAGATTCTCGTTCTCTCGCATTTTCTCTATCAAGCTCTGTTTCTTGAATTTGCTAAACCGGCAGCACCCTGCTAAAGGTCGGAAATTTAGTGTACAATTTACCTAGCGATTTGTCCAATTCTAGTGATTGGCAAAACTTACATCTTGGGAGGAAACACATCCATGAAGCTATTATTACGAAACGATGAACTTATCGACCGCAGCGAGGCGGCGATTTCTTATTTGGACCGCGGGTATATGTTCGGGGACGGCGTCTATGAAATGATCCGAGTGTACGGGGGCGTTCTGTTCGAACCGGAAGCGCACTACCGCCGGCTGGAACGAAGCTTGCGAGAAGTGCGGCTCGAGCCGCCGTACCCGACGGAGCAGCTGGATGCGCAGTTGAAGCGGCTCATTCGGGAGGAAGGGCTGAATAAGGACGGTACGATCTACATGCAGATTACACGTGGCGCGGCGCCGCGGAATCACGCTTTCCCCGCGAAGGCGCAGCCGGAGCTGATCGCCTATGTCTCCGAGCTCGAGAGACCGTATGAGTCGATGAAGCAAGGCATCGCAGTACATACCTGCCCCGATATTCGCTGGCTTCGCTGCGACATCAAGACGCTGAACCTGCTGCCGAACGTGCTGGCCAAGCAGGAGGCGCTCGACATGGGCGTGCAGGACGTCATCTTCCATCGGGAGGGGATGGTCACGGAGAGCAGCTCCTCCAATGTATTCGTCGTCCGGGACGGGACGCTGTACACCCATCAGGCAAACAACTTGATTCTGCACGGGATTACGCGGATGGTCGTCCTGCAGCTCGCGAGGGAACTGAACATTCCTTGCGTCGAGGAAGCGGTAAACCTCGAGCATCTGCGGGAGGCGGACGAGGTGTTTATCTCGAGCACGTCGGCCGAGATCACCCCTGTCGTCAGGGTGGACGGCGCTGCCTTCGGCCGCGGTGTGCCGGGACCGATTACGCGCCGGCTGCAAGAAGCGTTCCAGCGGCGAATCGATGCGCTGCAATAACGACTGGAACCTGAAGGGCGGCCTACCGCTTCAGGTTCCAGTCGTCGTGCCCGTACCGCTCGCGGGCGAGCCGCTCCGCGAGCTCCCGCTCGTAAGGCGTCAGCGCGCCGTCCGCCAGCGCGATGCCGAGCCCTTCGGCGATGCCGGCCCGGAAGGCGGCCTCCGCCTGCGCCAGCGTCACCGGCGGCAGTCCGATCGCCCGGCACACGTCGCCGATGGCGACCGCCTTGCTCGCGAACGAGTCCATCAAGCGCCGCCGCAGCTTGTCGCTCGAGAACTGCAAGAGCGAGAACAGCTGTTCCACGTCCAGCTCGAGCAGAATGGAGCCGTGTTGGAGCACGACGCCCTTCTGCCGCGTCTGGGCGCTGCCGGCTACTTTGCGCCCCTCGACGACGAGCTCATACCAGGACGGCGAATCGAAGCACGCCGCCGACCCGGCGGTCGAGTATTTGAGCTTCTCCTCCTCGGAGGCGAGGCTCACCATCTCGGCGCGAAGGCCAAGCTTGCGGAAGCCGAGCACGAGCCCTTCGCTCAGCACCCGGTACGCTTCGTTCACCGTCGTCGGCATGCCGGGGTAATTCTCCGACACGATGATGCTGTAGGTCAGCTCCTTGTCGTGCAGCACCGCGCGCCCGCCGGTCGCCCGGCGGACGAAGCCGACGCCGCTCCGCTCCACCGCCTCGAAGTCCACCTCCTGCTCCGCCTTCTGGAAATACCCGATCGACAGCGTCGGCGGGTCCCAGCCGTAGAATCGGACCGTCGGGGGAACGAGTCCTTCGCTGTGCGCGGTCAAGATCGCCTCGTCTACCGCCATGTTGTAAGCAGGCGAACCGAAGCCTGTATGAACGAACCGCCAGGCGGGCAGCCCGGCAGCGGCTGCAGCGGTTGAAGCCTCATTTTCATTTGCCATGACCCGGTCATCCCCTCTCCTGTTGTCCATGCTCTGAACTCGCAATGTTTCCTTATTGTACTCGATCGTCGAACGCCGGCACAACTTCCGTGGCTCGACCCCGCCGGATGTTGCGATATCGCGCACAAGCCGCCACCCACCGGTCAGCCAGCTCGGGTCGCGAGGCGAAGTGCAAGTGCGTATACCCGGCAACCAAATTCGGGGTGATGTACCCCTCCGGCTTCGTCCCCCATCGGCTTTCGGAGACATAGGCGGGCGACAAGGCCAAATCGCCGGCGGGGTGGAACGCCGAGTAATGGAATTCATGGCCCCTCGCCGACTCGCCTTCGTTCAGCAGGAAATTGCCCGGCTGTCCCTTCACTTCGCGGTACCCCATCGCCGCATATTTGGTCTGCATCCGGCATTGCCCGGCGATCAGCCCGACCATCGCGTACTCCTGCCCCCGCGTATCCCGGATCGATTCGGTCAAATACATGAACCCTCCGCATTCGGCCAGTGTCGGCATGCCGTCCTCAATCGCACGGCGAACCGATCGCTTCCCTGTACGCTGCCCGGCGAGCCGCTCGGCGAATTCTTCGGGGAACCCCCCGCCGATATACAGGCCGTCCGCATCCGGCGGCACAGGCTCCCCGGCCAGAGGAGAGAAGTAGGCGAGCTCCGCCCCGCACCGCTCCAAGAGCTCCAGATTGTCCGGATAATAAAAATGAAAAGCCGCATCCCGGGCAATCGCCAGACGAACGCGAGGCGTGACTGAGGCCGAGGCTAGGGAGAAGGATGGAACTAACGTATCATCCGCGAGAGGCAGCGCCGGTGCCAACTCAGGGCATTCCGCCAGCTGCAGCACCCGGTCCAGCTCGAGATTTTCCGTAACCCGCTCCCCCAACCGGGTTATGTAAGCGTCCATCTCCCCGCGCTCAATGGAAGGAACGAGTCCCAAGTGCCGCTCGGGGATCGACAACTGCGCATCCCGGTCCATCCAGCCGACGACGGGAATGCCGCACATTTGCTCGACCGCGTCTTTCACGAGCTGATAATGCCCTACGCTCCCGGCATTGTTCGCGATTACCCCCGCGATCCGCACGCCCTCGGCGAACTGCTGAAAGCCGCGCACGATCGCCGCCGCACTCCGCCCCATGCTCTGTATGTTCACCACTAGCAGGATCGGCGTCTCCAGGATCTCGCCAATGTGGGCTGTACTGCTCTCATTCGAGAGCGCGCTCTTGCCGTCGAACAAACCCATGACGCCTTCGATGATCGAGATGTCGGCGCCTTCGCTGCCCTTGATGAACGCTTCCCGAACGGCCCGCTCCCCCATCATCCAGCTGTCCAGATTCCGCGAAGGACGGCCTGTCACCGCCGTATGGTAAGTAGGATCTATGTAGTCCGGTCCGCATTTGAAGCCCTGCACGACATTGCCGCGCCCACGAAGCGCCGCCATAAGGCCGATCGTCCAAGTCGTCTTGCCCACGCCGCTGCCGGTACCCGCAATGATCAATCTGCGCTGCATGGCACTCTCCCCTTTTTTTCGCAGTCGTATGCGATCGTATTCTGAAAGTTCCATTGTAATTTATCATTCCTTTTTCATCTTTGTCCACCTGTGCTACACTGGCTTCATCGGCAAAAATGGAGGACCTCTATGGAAACGAATGTATCGAATCAAACCAATCAAGCTTACATCCTGAATCATCAAGGGAACGAGATCCGCAAGCAAATCCAGAAGCTGATCTACGCCTTCGAGCATGGGTCGGAGGCGCGTGTCGTCGAAGCGCTGCGATACAGCGCGGAAACGGCGATCGTGGCGGCGATGCCCCTGCTCTCCGAGACGGAAAAGCATGAGCTGATGGCGTTCTGGAAGCTGAATACGAAGGACGACCTGCTGGCCTATCTGGAACGGCTGTCCGAGCGGGTGAAGCCGTTCCCACAGCTGTCAGAGGCGCAAGTACGCAAACTGTTCCCGAAAAGCAAAAAGCTGAAGGTGCCGGACCCAGACACCGTTCCCTGGTCCAATATGAGCTACCGGGGCTGGACGGACGTCGCGGCTCAGAAGCATTACCTCGTGTACGCCAAGGACGGCCGGCTGAACGGAATCGAAGGGACGTTCTCGTCCTCGCCCAAGGCGAACTTATGCTGCATGTGCAACACTCCGGGAACGCCGGAGACGATCGGCTACTACTCCGTCGTGTGCAAGCCGCCGGCAGGCGCCTCCCAGGACTACTACAAGGCGATCGGCAACTACATGTGCTTGGATAGCGAGGCGTGCAACAAGGCGATCACGGACCTGGAATATTTGGAATTTTTCTTCCAAGAAGCGAATACGAAGTGGGTATAAAAAAACAGCCCGTATCCGGACGAACTTCGTCCAGGTACGGGCTGTTTGTTCTTTGTTTGCATTAACCGCAGGTGCAATTCAGGACCGGCTTCCGCGCAGCTTGCGTCTCATCGAGACGGCGAACGGTGGTCGTGTACGGCGCATTCACGACGAGATCCGGATTCGTCTCGGCTTCCTGAGCGATCTGAATCATCGTATCGATGAAGCCGTCGAGCGTCTCCTTGCTCTCCGTTTCGGTCGGCTCGATCATGATGCACTCTTCCACGTTGAGCGGGAAGTAGATCGTCGGCGGGTGGTAGCCGAAGTCGAGCAGCCGCTTCGCGATGTCAAGCGTCCGCACGCCAAGCTTTTTCTGACGACGGCCGGACATGACGAACTCGTGCTTGCATGCGCGCTCGAACGGTACGTCATAGTACGGCGCCAGGCGGCGCATCATGTAGTTCGCGTTCAGTACCGCGTACTCGGACACATTGCGCAAGCCGTCCGGACCGAGCGTCCGGATGTACGTGTAGGCGCGGACGAGAATGCCGAAGTTGCCGTAGAAGCCCTTCACGCGGCCGATCGATTGCGGGTAGTTGTAGTCGAAGGCGTAGCTGCCGTCGTCGTTCCGGACGACCATCGGGGCCGGCAGGAACGGGATGAGCTTCTCCTTCACGCCGACCGGACCGGCGCCAGGGCCGCCTCCGCCGTGCGGGGTGCTCATCGTCTTGTGCAGGTTCAGGTGCACGACGTCGAAGCCCATATCACCAGGACGGGCGATGCCCAGGATCGCGTTGGAGTTGGCGCCGTCATAGTACAGCAGGCCTCCCGCTTCATGCACGATTTCGGCGATCTGCACGATCTGCTCCTCGAACAGGCCGAGCGTGTTCGGGTTCGTCAGCATGAGCGCGGCGGTGTCCGGACCTACGGCAGCGCGCAGTTGGTCGAGATCGACGAGCCCCTTGTCGTTCGACGGGATCGTGATCGTCTCGAAGCCGGCGACGGTCGCGCTCGCCGGGTTCGTCCCGTGGGAGGAGTCCGGCACGATAACCTTCGTGCGGACTTCGCCGCGGCTCTCGTGGTAGGCGCGAATCATCATAAGCCCCGTCCACTCCCCATGAGCGCCGGCCGCCGGCTGCAGCGTAACGCGGTCCATGCCCGTGATCTGGGCCAGGTCCTCCTGCAGCTCATGCAGCAGCTGGAGCGCACCCTGGATCGACGCTTCCGGCTGATACGGGTGAATCTTGGCGAAGCCCGGGAAGCGGGCTACGTCTTCGTTAATCTTCGGGTTGTATTTCATCGTACAGGAGCCAAGCGGATAAAAACCGTTGTCGATGCCGAAGTTGCGGCGGGACAGTGCGGTGTAGTGGCGAATGACGTCCACTTCATAGACTTCCGGCAGCTCGGCCGGCTTGGCGCGCAGGAGCTCGCTCGGGATGAGGCTGGACACTTCCTCCTCCGGCACATCGCATGCCGGCATGGAATAAGCGACCCGGCCGGGTTGGCTCAATTCGAAAATAAGGGCTTTGTCATGTTTCACTGCGGTTGCTGTTGTCATGCGCTTACGACCTCCCCCAGGCTGGCTGCGAACTGCTCGATGTCTTCCTTGCTCCGCTGCTCCGTGACGGCTACGAGCATATGCCCGGCCAGCTCCGGATAGTCGCGGCCCAAGTCATAGCCGCCGATGAAGCCCTGCTCCAGCAGTTTGGCGTTCACGGTCTGCAGGTCGGCTCCAGAGCCTACCTTCACGACGAATTCATTGAAGAAGGGTGCGCTGAACGCCAAGCTCAGCCCTTGTAGCGCCCCGATCGTACGGGCGGCATAGTGCGCCTTCTGCACGTTCAGATTCGCGACGTCCTGCAGCCCTTGCTTGCCCATCGTGGACAAGTAGACGGAAGCGCATAGCGCGAGAAGTGCCTGGTTCGAGCAAATGTTCGACGTCGCCTTCTCGCGGCGGATGTGCTGCTCCCGCGCCTGCAGCGTCAGCACGAAGCCGCGCTTGCCGTCGCGGTCGACGGTTTGCCCGACGATGCGGCCCGGCATGCGGCGCATCCACTTGTCGGCGACGGCGAAGTAGCCGCACGTCGGCCCGCCGAGCGAAGCGGCGATGCCGAACGGCTGGGCGTCGCCGACGACGATGTCCGCGCCGAGCTTGCCCGGCGCCTCGAGCAGGCCGAGCGCGAGCGGGTTGCTGCTCACGACGAGCAGGCCGCCTGCGCTGTGGATGACCGGCTCGATCGCCGCCAAATTCTCGACGCAGCCGAAGAAGTTCGGCGACTGCACGATGACGGCCGCCGTCTCGGCGTCGACGGCGGCTTGCAGCGCCGTCAAGTCGGTCACGCCGTTCGCGTAGCCTACCTCGACGACGTCGAGGTTCAGGCCCTTCGCCGTCGTGGCGAGAATGCTGCGCGCTTCCGGATGCACCGCGCGCGACACGACGAGCTTGCGGCGCTTCGTCGCGCCGTGCGCCAGGGCGCCGGCTTCCGCAAGCGCCGTCGAGCCGTCGTACATCGAAGCGTTCGCCACGGCCATGCCGGTGAGCTCGCAGATGTACGACTGGAATTCGAAGATCGCCTGCAGCTCGCCTTGGCTGATCTCCGGCTGATAAGGCGTATACGCGGTGTAGAACTCCGACCGCGAGATGACGTGATTGATGACCACCGGCACATGGTGGTCGTAGATGCCCGCGCCGAGGAAGCTCGCGTAGCGGTCGAAGTCGGCATTCTGCCCGGACAGCTTGCGCATGTGGCGTAGCAAGGCGGGTTCGGTCATAGCGGCCGGAATTTGCAATTCGCCCTTGAAGCGAACCTCGGCCGGGATATCGGTGAACAGCTCCTCGATCGATTGGATGCCGATCGTCTCAAGCATTTGCGCCTTGTCCTGTTCGGTCATCGGCAAGTAACGGTGCGTCATGTCAGGGTATGGCTCCTCTCATCTATCTGTTGTGGGGAGATTTCGCGTTGTTCTTAACGATGCATAAACGGCCGTTCCGAGTGAAAAAGGACCCTTTCAGCTCAAACATCTTGTTTGAACCTCTCTTGATTGAATAAGGGAATAAGCGGTAAGAGGTTCAAGCCAAAACTCGCCAGGGTCCTCTTTTTCACTCTCTACTCCTTCGACCTGGAACAAAGCGAAATCTCCAATTACTTTTATTACTAAGCCCGGCGATAAAACGGCGTCTTCACGACGACGGCCTTCAGCCGCTTGCCGCGGATCTCGACGAACACTTCCGTCTCGAGCGCGGTGTAAGCCTGCTGCAGCAGCGCCAGCCCGACGTTGCGCTTGAACGTCGGCGACTGCGTGCCGGTCGTTACCTCGCCGATCCGCTCGCCGGCGGCGTTGTACACCGGATAGTGCGAACGCGGGATGCCGCGGTCGATCATCTCGATGCCGACCAGCTTGCGCGGTAACCCCTGCGCCTTCTGCGCCGCCAACGCCTGCTGGCCGACGAACTCGCCCTTGTCCAGCTTCACGAAAATGCCGAGCCCCGCTTCGAGCGGGCTGATCTCGGCCGACAGCTCCTGGCCGTACAGCGGCAACCGCGACTCGAACCGCAGCGTATCGCGCGCGCCGAGACCGGCCGCGACGAGCCCTTCGCCCGCTCCGGCTTCGAGCAGCTCCTCCCACACGGCCGCGGCGTCGCCCGAGCTCACGTAGAGCTCGAAGCCGTCTTCGCCGGTGTAGCCCGTACGGGAGACGAGCGCCTTCACGCCCGCTACGTCCGCGTCCTGCACGAAGCGGAACGGCCGCAGCGCCTGGATCGGCGCCGCCGTCAGCTTCGCGAGAATCGTCTCCGCCTTCGGCCCTTGCAGCGCGATCAGCGCGGTCTCGTCCGACGCGTTGACAAGCGAGACGTCTTCCCCCGTCGTCAAGTGCTGCGCCAGCCAGTCGTAGTCCTTGTCGATGTTCGACGCGTTCACGACGAGCATATAACGCTCCTCCGCCAGCTTGTAGACCAGCAGATCGTCCACAACGCCTCCGTCCGGGTAGCACAGGAGGCTGTACTGCGCCTGATTCGTCTCCAGCTTCGAGACGTCGTTCGTCGTCATGCACTGCAGGAAGGCGAGCGCCCCGGCACCGCTGACGTAAAATTCGCCCATGTGCGACACGTCGAACAGGCCGGCTTGTCCCCGCACCGCATCGTGCTCCTGCTGGATGCCCGAGAATTGCACCGGCAAATCCCAGCCGCCAAAGTCTATCGTCTTCGCGCCATATTTGGCATACAGCGGGTAAAGCGGGGTTTGCTTCAAAGTTGCCATCGTTTCACCTCAATGGAAGATGTGGTCCTAGCCTCTAGCATGCCGCGCACAGCAAAAAAGGACACAGCAAAAAAATGCAACCTGCATTTCTTTGCTCTGTCCTTGTACCTGAGAGTTCCCTATCCGACCCGCCAGAGCGGCACGAAAGTTACCCCTTGGGTGGCCTCCTTCGCCCTCGGGCGATTCGGCGCTCTCCAGAGATGCGTCCGGCACAAGTCCCTGTTGCCTGAGAGATTCACCCGCAGGCTTACTCCTTCGGCGTTACCGGCCGCGCCCGTATGACGCTCCGATAATCTCTCCTTGTACGTTCATCCGCTCGGTATTCGATTGTCCGCTTAACACCCTTCCCATTTTACATCAACGGGCGACTTGAGGAAAGAGTAAAGTTATGTTTCTTTTTCTTTTGGTGAATACTAACCTAACATGCACCTCGGACCGCCAAGTCGGGGACTATCTTGCATCCGAATAGAGGAGATCCCATGCTCAATACCGACAAATCGGAACACATTCGACCACTGCACGATCGGCTGAACATCCATTTCGACCGGTCCTGGTTCGAGGAACTGGAAGCGCGGACGCTGAAGAACGGACCTTGGGACGATTGGACGCTGTATCAGCTCGCCTATGAAGCGGAGCAGTCCGGCCTCGTAGCGAGCTTCGAAGAGTTGCTATGTCTGAGCCATATTCCCCAGCTCACGCCGCTCCCGCACCAGATCGAGACGGCGAAGCGCGTGCTGCATGAGATGCGAGGCCGAGCGATTCTGGCGGACGAGGTGGGCCTGGGCAAGACGATTGAAGCCGGTCTTATTCTGAAGGAATATCTCGTGCGAGGGCTCGCCCGCAAAATTTTGATCCTCGTACCCGCCTCCCTGGTGCTGCAGTGGGTGCGCGAGTTGAATCAGAAATTCGCCATCCCCGCCGTGGCGCAAAAAAAAGAATACATGTGGACGCAGTACGACGTCGTCGTCGCATCCATCGACACCGCGAAGCGCGAACCGCACCGGGACATCGTGACCGGCATGGAATATGATATGCTCGTCATCGACGAAGCGCACAAGCTGAAGAATAAACAAACGACCAATTATAAATTCGTCACCGCGCTGCGCAAAAAATATTGCCTGCTCCTCACCGCTACGCCGGTGCAAAACGACATGAGCGAGCTGTACAACATGATCACCCTGCTCAAGCCGGGCCAGCTCGGAGGTGCCGGGGATTTCGCCTACAATTACGTAGTCGACAAGCGGCAGCCGAAGAACGAGGACAAGCTGCAGGAGCAGCTGTCGAAGGTCATGATCCGTAACCGGCGCGGCGCTGGAGATACCCGGTTCACGAAACGGATCGTGAAGAACGTGCCGCTTACGCTCTCCGAGGAGGAGATGGCGCTCTACCAGGGCGTCTGCGACTTCGTCAAGGGCCGTTATAAGGATGCTGCCGGTCTCGGCGATGTGAGCAGCATGCTGTCGCTCGTCACACTGCAGCGGGAAGTGTGCAGCAGCCGCGATGCGGTGTTCCTGACGCTCTTCAACCTGTTCAAGAAAGCCGAGGAAGATTCGCCTATTCGCGCCCGCATCTGGGAGCTCGTCGAGCTGATCAAGAGCATCAAGTCGAATACGAAGGCCGAGAAGACGATGGAGATCATCCGCAGCTTGGGCGATAAGAAGGTGATCGTGTTCACGGAATATCGGGCTTCGCAAGAATATTTGCTTAAATTTTTCAAAGAACACAACATTACGGCCGTTCCCTATCGCGGGGGGATGAACCGAGGCAAAAAAGATTGGATGATGGACTTGTTCCGCAACCGGATGCAAGTGATGGTCGCGACGGAAGCCGGCGGCGAAGGCATCAACCTGCAGTTCTGCCACAACATCATCAACTTCGACCTGCCTTGGAATCCGATGCGGGTCGAACAGCGAATCGGTCGTGTGCACCGGCTCGGCCAGACGGAGAACGTCCATATCTACAATCTCTCTACCGTCGGGACGATCGAAGAGCATATTCTGAACCTGCTGCACGAGAAAATCAACATGTTCGAACTCGTCATCGGCGGCCTGGACGTCATTCTCGAGCGGCTCGAGAAGAAGCAAACGCTGGAATCCAGCTTGTTCCGCATCCTGACGGAATCCCGCTCCGATGACGACGTCAAGCTCCAGCTCGACAGGCTCGGCCGAAGCTTCCGCGATGCCGCGCAAGAGGTCGCCCAGGAAGAACAGGAGCACCCCGGCATAGGCCGCCTGCTGAATGACGTCGGGCGCATCATCCCCGAGGAGGCGAGCACCAGACCGTGAATACGAAGCAAATTCAAAAATTCGTCATGCGCTACTTGGAAGCGACGGATTGCCACATCATGGAGAAGCATCCGGCGTATGTGACGGTGAAGCTGTCTCCGGCCGCGGACAAGAGCCTCACGAACCGCCCTTACTACTGGAGCTTCATCGAGAAAACCGGGACACCGCCGGAGACAATGAACTTTAAATTTGTGTTCGATCCGGAGCGGCTGCGGATCGAGGAGGAGAACGCCGCCGCTCAAGGCGGCGCTCCCGCCGGGGGTGGGCCCGGCGGACAGCCGGCCGCATCCCAGGACACGATCCTGGGCCGCTACTTCGGCATCGTCGTGCCCCCACCGGTGATGGGCCCCGGCCGCATTCAGCGGGATGACGTCACCTATGGCAGCCGCCGTTTGGAGCAGCTGTTCCAAGTCGTGAAGGAGGGCGGCCGCTTCGTCCAGATGTTCGAAGAACCCGGGGCCGCCGCGCGCGGTCCCGCCTCGGTAGCGTACACCTCCTGGCTCGGTGTGAACCTGAAGGTCGAATTTCTGTGCGACATGAAGCGCGATGAGCTGCACTCGATCGGCGTCGATCTCCTGACGGGACAGCTCGTGACCGGGTTTCACGAGAAGCTGCTAGAAAAGAAGCTGTCGCCCCGCTTCCCGGTCAACAGCCATATTCCGCGCCATCAGATTACGATTACCCGGGCCCGCGGCATTGTGGAGCAATACTTGGAGAAGCTGCTGAAGCATACCGATCATACATGGGCGGCGGAGGCTCATGAGCGGATGGCCGATGAAGTGGCCCAAGTAGACGGCTACTATTTGGATTTCCTGGAGACATGCGAGGAGGACAAGAAGGAGGCGGCAACCGCCCAATGGGAGAGCCGCCGTCAGGAGATGGAGTGGCAGTATAGGCCTCGGGTCCAAGTGACCGCCATAAACTGCGGAATCTTTCACCTGCGCCAAGCGTGACTGGCACGATCTGACGAAAGCCGCTAAAACTTCTTATAAAAACAAGCAAAAAACAGGGATTGCGGTGACACGTTCTAACAAACTTTTTTAGGCATATCCGTTACAATGTGGACATAAGCTAGTAGTACACCGCTGTCACTCTTAAACGTAGGTGATTCGATGAACAAACTGCGGCTTGCGGTGGCCTCGCTTGCGCTCGGCGCCGTCTTGTACATGGCACTAGCCCCGGTCTCCTCGGCCGGACCGACCGATACGCCCAGCAATGCCGTACCGGCTTCTCCGGTACCGGCTACCGGTACGAATGCGCAGGCTCGCCTGGCACCCCAGGATGACCTAAGCAAGCAGATTCAAACATGGATCGATTCCATGGCCGTCCAGCCGGGTTTTGAGGCGTGGAAATACGCCCAATGGACCCATTATGCGCTAGGCCCCGGCACCCATGGTTGGGTCGTCATCTTGAAGCAAGCCGGCGACGAAGTCGGCTATCTGGTCGTCAGCGCTACACCGGAAGGCTCCTGGACACTCACGGAGTACGGCACCGGCAGCAGTCCTCTCTTCAGCTTAACCACGCTGTATCGCTCGTTGGTACAGCTCGCCCTAATAGCGGATCCTATCGATCCCTCATCCTCCGAGACCGTCACGCTTCCAAGCGATCTCGTGATCGAGCGTCTGTACCACAGCCCGTTGCACGCTCTATGGAAGGTCATTCCTCCGGCGGCGGGCGAAGCAAGCACAATCTATATCGATGCCAAGACCGGAGAACAGCTGCCGCTGTCGCCGGATCCGTGGCGCCGACTACCTTCTCCTACTGCTACCGGTCTACCGGCCGATACGGCAGCGCCGCGCATCGAGAACGCGCTGGAGCTGGAAGGCTTCGACCCCTTCCACCACACGTCCTGGCTGCGCGGCACACCTTTGAAGCTCGCGAATTTCGCGCAGCTGCAGCAAGCGCTTCGCGCCGATTCGAGCGTCACCTATGTCGCCGATCTGTATGACCGTCGCGTGCTGGCCCCGTTCGCGGTCACCGGTTACGCCGTCTGGGCAGGCGCCTCCGTCCCGTTCATCCGTCTGGAGCAGGAAGGCTCGCGCTATATCCCGCTTCAAGAGCTTTTTGAGAACGGTTTCTTTTTCCCTTAGTTATTTCTCCTCCTCTTCTCTATACCTTGGCACCCCGCTCTCATCTTGAGCCCGGGGTGTCCTTTTTTTGCGGCGGCTGCCGAACCAAAACTGGAGCGCCAGCGGGATCATGCCGAACCAGCGGATGCTCCACGGCTCTCTTCGTATTTTTTGGTTCTGCCGCTGCTCCTTGCGCACATCTGCCGGCGTTTCGATATAAGTCACCACTTGCTCGGTGATATATTTGATCCATTCCTCGCTTTTAATCGCCATGGTGGAACCTCCCTCCCTACCCTCAGTCTAACCATGAGGCGGAGGGATTAACCCGGCAATACACGATCCCGGAATTCCGTCGGGGTCACACCTGTGTACTTCTTGAAGGTCCGCAGGAAGCTGCGCGTATTCGCATACCCGACAGCGCCCGAAACGTCATTCACCTTAATCGATCTATCCTTGAGCAGCTCCATCGCGGCCTGAATGCGGACCTCGATCATGTAATCGATAAAATTGCTTTCCGTGTGATCCTTGAACAGTCTGCTGATATACGGCGGCGTCAGCTGGAACTCCACTGCGAGCCGGTCCAGAGAGAGGTCGTGCTCCGGGTAATGCTCCCGGATATAGTCCAGCATACGCTCGATGGTCTCATTCTTGCCCCGCTGGCTGCGTTTCGCTTCAATCTGGGAGAGCAGCCCCTCGAGAATATCGCCGACCAGCCGCTCCGCTTCCATCCAGTTCTCGCAATGGGCAATCTGCTCGTAGAACCTGCTCAGGGGGCCCATGGATACCTCGGGCTTGATGCCGATCGTGCTTACAGCCTCCAGCGACTTCTTCATCAGATCATAGCAGAGCTGTCGGATCAGCTCCGGCGGAAGGTTGCCTTCGACAGCCTCATGGAACGCCTCGGACAGGTGCGTGAACATTTTGGCCCGGTCCGCACTTTTCAGCCCTTCCATCACCGCATCCGTCATCCGGTTCAACCTGTAATAGTCCTTCCTGTCAGGAGGCTGCAGGTCATCCACCGAGATAACGGAGTGGCTGCCGAAGATCATCTTATACCGCAGCGCCTTCTGCGACTCGTCGAAGGAACCGGGGATTTCCCCCATCTCTATGCGGCATTTGCCCACACCAACCACAACCGACAAGCCAAACTGCTTCTTCATTACGGCGAGGATCAGTTCCAGGATGACCAGCGCCCTCAGATGATTCTGTTCCGCATCGCCCTCGGCGAAGCTCATGAGCACGGCTGCTCTGCCGTCCCCCAGATCGATCGCGGCGCCCGCATGCTCGGATCGGATCATCTCTTCGGCCACATTGCAGAACATGTAGGTGTACAACGTTTCATCCCGCGGCGTGAGCGCCTCGTTTTCCTTGCTAATCTCCGCCGTGCAGACTAGGAACCGTTCCGGGAACAGCTCCATTCCCAAGAACTCGAGATGATGATGGATCGCCTGGAAATCGGACCGGCTGCCGTTCAAGATGTCGGTCAGGAGCCGCCACTTCAGCATCGGCTTGGAGTCGCGGACATGCTGCTCCAGGTGCTCTCGGTCGGCCATCATCTGATCGATGATATGCTCCAGCTTAACGAGGCCCACCCCTCCTGCTGCCCGATCTGCGTGCTTATTGACACTGGACAGCTTGCCCACCATCCGGTCCAAGGGCTGGAACGTGCGGCGGTTGACATAGAATAAGGCGGCCAGTCCCAAAACAAACATGATTCCGGCAAACAGCAACAACAAATTGCGTGTCACCCGAATCGGCTCGAACACCTTGGATTCCGGGATGACACTAATGAACTTCCAGCCTGTATATCCGCTTGTGCGGTAAAAGACAGACTGCTGGACCCCATCCTGCTCCACACTCAATGAGCCGCTGTTGGCATCGGCCAAAATGGTCCCGATATAAGGCAAAGCAGTCATATTGCGGTAGAGCTGAGTCTTATCGTCATGCGTAACGACACTTCCCTGAGCATCAAGAATGAAGAATTGGCCGGAGTACCCCTCTTCATAGATGGATTTGACCATTTGGGACAGCTGATCTTCCTTGATCGTAATGGCCATAAGGCCCTTTCTGAATCCGGGGCCGCTCAGGGCGGGGAAGCTTCTTACCAGTGTAATGACATCCTCCGTTTTCTGCCCGTCCCACACCTTCCGGGTCGCCAGCCATTTGAAGTATTCCGGCATATCGAGGTATTGCGACAGCCAGTTGAACTCCGAGGCGGCCTGCCTGACATACGTCTCTTCAGTCATGAGGTCGCCGCTGATATGGGAATAAGCGAAGACGGAGGAATAGTTCGGATTTTTGTAAATAAAGTCCTTCAGCCGCGTCGTAAGCGTGTAATGTATACTGTACCTCTGGGCATCGTCACTGTAGCTGTTATTCATATAATAGATAATATCCAAGCCTTCCGCCAAGGCCAGCAGGTCTTTTTCGGTTTGACGGAAGGCGGCCTCGATCTTGTCATCCACCTGCTTCAGCAAAGCCAGATTCGTATTCTGCAGATCCTTCTGGAGCCGGCCCACCGTGCCTGCGTAGGAAAGCCAGAATGTCAGGGCGATGATGCCGATGAAGACAATGCCATAGGCTATCATCGCCTTGGAAGAGATACTGCTTCTCATGATGGCCCCCCATAATCGGTCGCGTTATTATATTTACAATTGTACCACTAACATCGCGAACCAGGAGGAAAAGTTATCCGTTATTGGATCGATTGTACAGTTGGTTCTCCCGTCGAATAAATAAATACAGGGGCTCCCGTCAGCGGTACCTGGACCACGCCTGCAGATGCCGCGACATAACGTTGGCCGCCGTCAATCCCTACTACCGCTACCCCAGGGTCAGTCGTAGCGAGGCTCGCCGTCCGGGAGGAGGTGCTTGTCGTCTGCCAGCTGGCATCCCACAAGGCGGTAATGTACCGGTTCTTATTCTCGTCCCAAAAACGGTAGCCATAGTAAGGATTGGCCACTTCAGACAGGGCACTGACATACTTCGCTTCGCTAAGCACTCGAATCATCGTGTAGAAGCCGTAATAACTTTCCTTGGGGCGGCCATTCCAGTCGATCAGCCCCAGATTGTGCTCCAGATTGCCGGCATCCAGTCCGTCATCGGCAAAATTGTACCAATGCATTGTGCGTACTCCGCTCGCGATGGCGTGCATATAAGCCCGGGCCAGATAGTTGCGCTGGGTGGCCCGGTCTACCTTCTTCAGGAAGCTTCCGCCTGTGTAGGTGCTCCAGCCGATCTCGGTAATGATGACCGGTTTGTCCCCATCGCCGTGGCTGACCATCGTTTCCTTCAATTGCGCCAGCAGCTCCAGCAGCTTCTCCGGCGCTCCCTGGTCCAGCCCCGGTACAGCCGGATACTCGTATTTGATGTACGGGTGAACATCCATGACATCGAAATACGTTTTCACCAAAGCGCCGTTCTGTCCGTCCGAATTGTAGAAGGCATCCAGCCAATTCAAACCTTTATTGGGCGCGAGCCGGTCCACCCCGGCCAGAGCGGGTTCTACCAGCAAGCTATTGGCACTGACCGATTTCAGGCTTTCATGATTAGCCTTGATGACTGCTGCTGCTGCAGCGGGGTCTCTATTGGCCAGATCGGGTTCATTATACGTAGAGAAGGTATAAGCCCCGCCTTCATTATCCGCCTTGACATATCCGGGGCCATGGTAAAAGTAGTGGAAGTTCACGCCGCTTTTGCCGTACAGCTCCTTCATCGCCTTGCTGTGATCCCACCACCGGTTCTTATTGACACCGCCTAGATCGCGAAGCAGGCGCAGCTTGTTCATCAGAAACAAGTCCTCGGTCTCGCCGTGATGCACATAGTTGCCTCCCCCGTAAGGAGCATCGTTGACGGCGAATATATCCCCTGCCTTTTCTCCGCCAAGAACGGTTGCCGTCGTCAGCTTCAGCGGCTCTACATCCTTCCTCTCTCCAGCGGTCGTATGGAAGGGCGTGACTGCGATGTAATACGTCGTCTCCGGCTGCAGGCCGACATAAGGCATGTATTTGCCGACCTGCTCGACAGACTTGGCCTCCGCTGTGAATTTCGGCTTCAGTCCCGCCGTGCTGGTGAAGGGCGTCGTCTCGATGTAGATGCCGTATTTGTTCACCTGATTGACTACACTGTTGTAGCCGGACCAGTCTAGATATACCGTACTGTAATTTTTGAGTTCTGCTGTAAGCGGAACCTGATCCGGGCTCGCTTGCTTGGGAAGCGCGGCATCGTACAGCCTCCATCCCCAGACCGCCACCTCGCCGGCCGTCAGGATCTGCGAGTCATTGGCGTTGTGCATGATGATCTTGACATACTTCGCATTTCTGCCTGGAACGCCGTAGCTGGGCGTATTGACGATCTTGTTCGCCGTCCGGCTGCTGGCATTCTGCGTGTAGCCGAGCGAGTTGTAGTTCACGCCGTCGGTGCTGACGAGCACCTCGTACCCGTCCATGAACTTATTGTTGTCAGCGGCATTCGTCCATACGTCGATTTTGCCGATCTGGTACACATCGTTCAAGTTGAACACGACGGCGCCATACTTGCCTTTGGACCCCCATGTCGAGTTGGCCGTCGATGCCGCATCCGCTTCAGTGCTGGAGCCGTCGATCAGATCGGGCACGCCCCCTACGGTATCATTCTTGGAATCATTGTCCGTCTTGATCAGATCCGCATCCGTAATGAAGGGGGCCTCCGTCAGCCACTCATAGGAAGCGCCCGTCGCCAGCTTCGGCAGAGACTTATTGTAATAACCGGATGACCGGAGCGCGTTGTTGCTCAGGATGGACATCGGCTCCGCAGCCTTGCCGTACACGGCGATTTCGCCCAGCCTCATCGTCTGTTGTCCCTCGGCCTTGTGCATGATGATTTTGAGATATTGGGCGTATACGGCCGGCTTGAGCGTAAGGTGGACGGGCACATAGCCGCTGCCTTGCGTATTGACGTTCTCCTGAAGACCAACCTGGTTATACGTCAGTCCGTCGAAGCTCGCGTATACCTCGTAATAGCTCATCGCGCTATCCGGGGCCGTATCGGTCCAGACCGCAACCGAAGACACCTGATAGACCGATTTGAGATCATACAGCAGGGCGGCATACGCTGCTTCCCCTGCGGGGGTCGTCACCACATTGCCCGTATCGTCCTCATCGATCGCTCCATCCGACAGCTTGGGTGCGTCAGCCGGGTCCGAAGCCACAACGGACGGATCTGTCGCATAAACCCCTTCCGTCAGCCACCGATAAGAGGCTCCGGTTGTGACAGCCGCTGTACCGGCGGGGAAAAGGGGGCCGCCGATTACATTCCCGCTTAACAAGGATTCTTCGACAGCAGCATGAACGGATTGCTCAGACCTGTCAGACAACAGCGGGCTGAAAAGCAGTATGAATGCACCTGCAAGGGCAATACCGATTTTAGTAAAACGCATGGCGCTGCTCCTTTCTAGTCATTGTCATTATCCTCGTCCTCATCTTCATCTTCATCATCGTCGTCAGCATGCCCAGACTTCGTTTTGACCTTAATCGTGCTGCTGGCCGTGTATCCTCCATCCTCTGTTGTCACGGTAATCGTAGCCTTCCCCTTCGATAGGCCTATGACCGTTGCTCGGCCATTAACATCTTGCGTAACGCTTGCGATCTTCGGATTACTGGAGGTGAAGCGCACCTGCTTGTTCGTAGCATCGACCGGAGCAATCGTCGCATTCAGAACGATCGATTGACCCTGATCCAGTGTTACGCTCAAGCGGTCAAGCGAGATACCGGTCACACGCACAACAGGCGGCGCCTTGACCGTAATCGTGCTGCTGGCCGTGAATCCTCCATCATCCGTTGTCGCCGTAATCGTTGCCGTACCCGCCGATAGGCCTGTGACAACAGCTTGCCGGCCATAGACGTCTTGCACTACGCTTGCGATCTTCGGGTCGCTGGAGGTGAAGCGTACATGCTTGTTCGTAGCATCGTCCGGGGTGATCGTCGCATTCAGTACGATCGTTTGACCCTGATCCAGCGTTGCGCTCAAACGGTCCAGCGAGATATCGGTCACACGCACCTCGGGCGCCTCACCTTCAGCCAGGATTAAGTCTCCGAACAGCTGTGTATTCTTGCTGCCGCCGATGCCGCTCATATACTCGAGCCAGCCTCTTCTGGCGCCTCCATCACTCTCATTGATCAACATAGAGAAGCCGAAAGTATCCCCAGCCTTAGGCATGCGGCCCTCGGGCAGTAGCTCGGACCATGGGATAGCTAGCTCATAGCTCGTGACGGTGCCGCTGCGGTACACAGCCGTCTGGACGGTTGTCAACTCTCCCGTCGGCCGGCCTGCGGTGCTTAACCATCTCCAGACTATCGGCCCCTGTTCACCTAACGCGACGCCGAATTCATTGTTCTCGGCGCTTCCGACGCCATCCGCACGCCCGGTATCGATAGCGAACTGTACACTGTCGCCCTGCCACATATCGCCGCCCGTACCTTTTTGATAATGGACGTCATCCTGGACTTCGATTCCGAGATAGAGGTAGGCCGGATTCCACTTCAAATATCCTTTGCCGCTCAGGTCCGTCTCTCCGCCCCAATTGACGATGTTCTTAACCTGGTCCGGCCGGTTGATGTCGATCGGCATGCCGTTCTTCCAGCTGGGTTCGGATAAACGTCCGTCGATGACGGGCGCCGTCTGATCGTTCACCGCGGCAATGAAGTTAAAAGGTCGCTCAATCACCTTCTCGAATCCGCTGTCCAACAGTACCGCAAGCTTTAAGCGGGCTCTCGTTTTTTCGGGCAGCTCGGTAATCGGTATTGTGAATTTCCTAATTTCACCCGGTAAGAGCTTCTCGAACACGATCGGATCGGTAGGCTGCAGAGCCATGTACACAGACTCGGTAACGCGAACGGAACCGATCAGTTCCTTGTCACCGGTGGCATTCTCCACATAGATAGCCGCATGCCACTGATCCCACGGCGCGTCGGCGTTCCTCTCCGGCTGCACGCGCACTCTGACCGTTTCCAAAACATTAGCCTTCAACTTGGCGGAAGCGATGAGCGAATTGCCGGCAATCACTTGAATCGTAAGCTCATGCACCTTCTCTTCAGCATCGAGGGGAACGGATATGGCAATCGGAATCGCTGCCGTGCCCGGTGTAAAATTCACTTCGCCCTCCAGCTTCCAGGCACCGGAAGGACCGATGAGCTCCATTCGGCCCGCGAGCTCGGTACCCATGCCGGAGCGGGTAATCGCCGTATGGATCACATCTCCGCGCCGGACATCCACAGCAGCATCCTTCAGCACGAAGGAATCGTCAATTGAGGCTATCTCCAGTCTGGAGCTGGAGTAGATGAACATCGGCGCGCCTCCGATCGTTAAACTGGCGCTGCCTTCGCTTACTGGCAAGTAGGCATAGCTGCCATCGATTCCCACAACCGAGAGACCGGCATCCTTCGTCTTCAAGGTCGCTGTTTTCGTGGATTCATCCGCCGCCCATAGCGCGGTGATGTACTGATTCTTGCCTTCATGCCAGTATTCGTAGCCATAGTAGGGGTGTTCCACATTCGTCTTCACCCCAACATACTTGGCGTCCTTCAATACCTTGGCCAGCGTATAATAAGCATAGTAGCTCGGCTTGGGAATTCCATACCAATCGATCAGTCCCAGGTTGTGCTCCAGATTGTTCTTATCCGTGCCGTCATCCTGGAAATCATACCAGTGCATTCGCTTGATCCCGCCTGCAACCCCAAGCATATAAGCTCTCGCCAAGTAGTTGCGCTGTGTATTCAGATCAACAGTACGCAGATATCCGCTTCCCGTATACGTGCTCCATCCCAGCTCCGTGAAGACGACCGGCTTAGCCTGATCGCCGTATTTGGCCTTAAGCGCTTCGATCTCCTGCATCTTCCCGAGCAGCATCTCAGGTGCGCCTGGAATCAGTCCGGGTAGCGCCCCTTCATGATTCTTGACATAGGGGTGGACATCCAGCACGTCGAAGAAGGTTCTCGTCAAAGCTCCATTCTGCCCGTCGGACTTATACAAATTCTCAAGCCACGTCATGCTGGCCGGCTCGGTTCCACCCAAAGCAGGCTCCACGAGCAGATTGCGTCTGTCAACCGCCTTCAGACTCTCGTGATTCTGTTTGAATTGTAGAGCCAGTGCCGCCGGGTTCGTTCCCTTCAGGTCAGGCTCGTTCACCGTAGAAAACGTCCAAGTGCCTTGCCTGTTCTCATTCGGGACATCCTGGGGTCCATGATAGAAGGTGTGGAACCCGATGCCGTATTTATTGGAAAAGTCCTTGACCCAGGAATCATGAATCCACCAGCGGTTGAAGTTCACGCCTTCGATATTTCGCAAGAGGATCAGCTTGCGGATAATATTTTCATCTTCCTTAGCGCCGTGATTCACGTAATTGCCGCCCCCGTACGGCGTGTCATTGATCGCGAAGATGTCGCCAACCTTATCTCCCCCAAGCACGTTTGGTGTCGTCACGCGCACCGTGCGGACATCCTTGCGTTCTCCGGACGCGGTGCTTGTCGGAGTCACGGCGATGTAATAGACGGTTTCCGGTTCCAGTGAAGAAAGGAGCAGGAATTTCCCTTTTTGTTCGACGGACCCGTTCTCCGCGGTTACCCGTGGCATTAACCCGCTTGTTGTCGTGAAGTCGTTTTTCTCGACATAGATACTGTATTTGTTCACCTTATTCACTGCAGAATTGTAAGCAGACCAATCCAGATAGAGGGTATTGTAGTTTTTGATCTGCGTGGCGACCTCGACCAGATCCGGTGTATCTTGCTTGGGCAGCGCCGCATCATACAACTTCCAGCCCCAGATCGCGACCTCTCCGGCAATCAGACGGTCCGAGTCGGCCGCATTGTGTATTACGATCCGTACATACTTGGCATGCTTGCCCGGGGTACCGTAAGCCGAGGTATTGACCATTGCTCCTGCGAAGCGGCTATTCGGATTGGCCGTGTACCCGGCTGAGAAGTAGTTCACATTATCCAGGCTCAGCAATACTTCATAACCGTCCATGAAGCTGCCGCCGCCCGCTTTGGTCCATACGTCGACGTTCGCGATCTGGTACACGTCGTTCAACGTGAAGGTGACCGTTGCGTATTTGCCTTGAGAGCCCGAGTCCATACTGGCTATTGTATCTATCGTCTCCTCCGTGCTGGAGCCGTCGATCAGGTCCGGCAAACCACTGGGACTCCCGTCATTCTTCGCACCGGCTTCATTGTCACTGGCGATGAGTCCGGCTTGCGTGACGAAGGGCTGATCGGTGCCCCATTTGTAAGTGGCCTTCGTATCGATCTTCGGTGTACCGATGGCATAATAGCCGCCGGCCTTCAACTGATTGCCGCTGAGAATCGCCGGTGCCGGCGCCGTATCACCCCAGATGGCCACCTCGCCGATGCTCATTCGCAGCTTGGCCGGGTTTTTATGCAGAATGATCTTCACGTATCTGGCATAGGGAGCGGGCTTCAAATCACCAATGACAGGTACGAGCCCGCCCTCGCCAGCGGATGCGCGCTCAATGGAACCAACGCGATTGTAATTGACACCGTCGATGCTGGCGTAGATTTCAGCCTGCTGCAAGCCGCTGTTCTCCGAGAATTCCACCCACATCTGCACCGAGGAGACTTGATAAACATCCTTCAGATCGAACACAAGCGTTCCATACGCAGCGCCGACCCGATCTTGAGTTGAACTGACAGCGTTTGCAGAACCATCCGACATAAGCCCGGCATGGACGGCTTCGCCGCCCAGGAAGCCTGCGTCTGTGGCATATGAGCCTTCCTGTTGCCAGACATATACGGCTCCCGTATCGATCACTGCCCCATTGTCCTGAAACAAGGGGCCTGGAGCGTTGCCGCTGAGCAGCTTGGGCGAACCGGATTGTATGGCATGTACGGGAGGCGCAACGCTAAGGAAGGATTGCAGCAATAACAACGCAGCCAGGATCATACAGCTCACTTTTTTAAGTCCGTTCATGATCTAACTCCCTTCTCCTCGAAGTAGGAAGATCAGCTCACCCAGCAAGCGGGCTGTCTTCCCCTTATAGCGTGGTTGCGGTTATTTCAAAAACTGCTTATTTTTCTCATACCAATCCTGAGCCAGCTTCTCGACATTATCTCCGCCCAGGCGCTTCCACTCCTTGCGAACCTCTTCCATCGCGGATTCCGGTGTAACGGCGCTGCCGCCGGTGACGGCTTTCACCTCGATTTGCGTAGCAATCGGATGGAAGGTGGCGATCAGTTGGCTAACCTCGGGCAGGTCGGGACTGAAAGCAATATCTCTTCGGTATTTATTTTTCAATGCCACCTTCAGCGCCTCTGTTTTCAATTTGGCATATTCCTGGGAGAGCTCATCCTGCGCAGACATAGCCGGGAACCAGTCGGCCTGGATGTTGAAGTCGCTTACAACCGCATACTCAGTGGCATATGCGACTTCCTTACGGAACTTGTCGGCATCCAGGCGTTGCGGAATTTTGCCGTCGACCAGCTTGTAATGCACGTTCTCCTCGCCGAACTTCATGAACATGTCGCCCTTCTCCATCATCCAGTCGAGGAACTTGATGGCGGCCTCAATCTTGTCTTCTTTCATCTGGCTGTTGAAAGCGACCAGCACATTCGCCGCGAGCTCCTGGTACAAGCCGTTTTTGCCATACTTAGTGGCGACCGGCTCCATTGGGACCATCTTGGCGTCCGGCACATTCTTCTTCAGATCCTTGAATTCGTTCTCCATGTTCCAGCTGCCGAAGTAGATACCGGCCTTTCCGGTTGTCCACAGCTGACGGGCACGCTGGAAGTTGCTGTCGGTAATATATTCCTTATCGAGCAGGTTCTGATCGAACAAGGATTTCTGGAAAGCAATGGAACCCTTATACCGATCCAGCGTTCTGCCGAACTTCAGCTTGCCTTCTTCGAGGTACCACTGGTTCTCATTCACAAAGAAAAAAGCCCGCATCACCTGCATGGCGTTGCCGTTAAAAACAATGGGCACCGTATCCGCTTTGCCGTTCCCATCCGGGTCGGCATCCTTGAACTTCTTGGCTACTTCGATCAGTTCCTCGGTTGTGGTAGGCGCCTTGAGTCCCAGCTTATCCAGCCAATCCTGACGAATCCACATGCCGTGATTGGCGATGCCGTCGATACTGCGGGCACTGGTGATGGCATAAGTCTTGCCGTTGATCATCATCGCCGATTTAAGCTCGGGATGCTCAGCCAAATATTTTTTCAAGGTGGTGCTGTATTTCTCTATGTATCCGTCAATCGGTTGAATCGCTCCCTGATTGGCCAGCTGGGCAATATAGTTGCGGTCGTACTCCCAGATCAGGTCCGGTGCACTGCCGGAAGCGACGAGCGTGCTCAGCTTCTGCTGCGCCTGTCCCCGGGGGACGGGAACCCACTTCATGATGACAGGCGCATTCTCATTGATCCACTTGGTCCAACGGTTGCTCTCGTAGCTTCCTTCCTCCGCGGCAATGCTGCCCCGGTCGAAGGCGGAGATGCTGATCTCCTTCTTCGGCCCCGCCGTAGCCGCCGTCTGGGACGCCGAGCTTCCTTGCGGCGTGGAGGCATTGCCTTCCGTTGGCTTGTTTGAGCCACAACCGGCCAATAAGGCCAAGGACAGGCTGGCTGCGGCAATGGACTTCCAGGCATTAGGTGACTTATTCAACGTGCATTCATCCCCTCTATTCATAATTGGCATTTATATCAAGGACAAGTAGCCCCATGATATCAACCTTTCACAGATCCGATCAAGACGCCTTTTACGAAATGCTTCTGCAGGAACGGGTACACAATGAGGATCGGAGTCACCGCGATCACAATCGCCGCCGCCTTAATTCCCTCCGGGGTCAATGTCACTTCGGCAACGCCCTCGCTGCCCGACACATTCTCCAATAAGTTCTGGTCGACCTGCAGGATCATCTGATACAGCTTGAGCGTTAACGTTTGCAGCGAAGACTTCGTAATGTACAGCATGACGTGGAAGTAGGAGTTCCACCAGCCTACGGCATAGAACAAGGAGAGTGCGGCCAAAATCGGCTTGCACAAGGGCAGGATGATCTTCAGCAGAATCCGCCAGTCTCCTGCGCCGTCGATCGCTGCAGACTCGATCACTTCCTCCGGCAGTCCTTCCATGAACGTTTTCATGACAAACATGTTATACGTGCTGATGAGCGAGGGCAGCCACAACGCCCAGTAAGTATTCATCAGCCCCAGCGATTTGACGAGAATGAAGTTGGGGATCACCCCGGATACGAACAGCATGGTGAAGGTGATGAACATCAGCAGCGCATGGCGTCCCATCAGCCTGCGTCTGGACAGCGGGTATGCAGCCAGTACGGTAAACACCATATTCATAAGCGTTCCAATCACCGTAACCAGCACGGTATTACGCATCGAGACGAATAATTGCCCATCCTCCAAAAGCCGCTTGTAAGCTTCCGTATTGAAATCAACGGGCCACAGCGAGACCTCGCCGGCTGTGATCGCTCTGCTGCTGCTGAAGGACGATACGATTTCGTACCAGAAAGGATAGAGGGCGATTAGAGAAAGCAGGGCGAGAATCAGTTGATTGGCGGACATTCCGACACGGGACAAAAGAGGTTCCTTGGATTTCGTCATCGCTTACCAGAGCCCCCGTTCCCCGAATGCGCGGGTTAATTTGTTCACGCCTAAGACCAGAATCAGTCCCACTGCGGATTGGAACAGACCTAGAGCGGTCGTATAGCTGTAACTCATATTTTGCAAGCCTACCCGGTACACGTAAGTGCTGATGACATCGGCAACATCGAGGACGGACATATTTTGCAAGACCAGGGTTTGCTCCAGTCCGACATCCATCATGTGCCCCATACGGAGCACCAACAGAATGGCAATCGTGCTCCGAATGCCCGGCAGGGTGATATGCCAGATCTGCCGTAGCTTGGACGCGCCATCCATCTTGGCCGCTTCATACAACTGCGGATCGACGGCGACCATGGCGGCCAGATAAAGGATGGTACCCCATCCGGCCTCTCGCCAGATCCCCGACAACGTGTAGGCAAACGGCCACCAGGCTGAACTCGCCATGAAATAGATCGGCTCAATGCCGAACACCTTGGTCAGCACCATATTGACCACCCCCGTGCTAGGAGAGAGCATGGCGATGAAGATACCCCCGAGCACCGCCCACGAAATAAAATGAGGCAAGTAAAGCAAGTTTTGCACGGTCCGTTTGTACCATTCCTTGCGCACTTCATTCAGCAACAATGCCAGTATGATCGGCACCGGGAAGCCGAATACGAGACTGTATACATTGAGCAGCAGCGTATTCCTTAATACTCTCCAGAAATCGATGCTCTCGAATAAGCTCGCGAAATGCTTGAATCCGACCCACTTACTGCCGAAGATCCCGTCGGCAAAACGGTAATCCTTGAAGGCTATCACTTCTCCAGCCATCGGAGCGTATTTGAAGACCAGATAGAAAGCGATAACAGGCAGCAGCATCAAATAGAGATGCCGGTCCCGGGTCAATCGGCCCCGGATTGTGGACTGCGACGACCTCGACTTAACCTGCTTCTGCTGATCTGGTCCTGTATGGAGGCTTGTGAATCGTTGCTCCATGTTTGATTCCCCTTCCATTATGTGAGACAGCCAGTGACAGTGAATTGATCGTACCCTTTGATGGCCGGATTGCCTATAGACACGTCTTGATCCCGATGTCTATTCTTATCGAATCGTCGGTCACTTTTTTTGCAGAAGGTGTATTCCTTTAAGGTGACAGCTGACTAAGGAGGTGTTTTGGCACACAACCAAACAGCAGCCGCCCCTGAACCAACGGGACTGCTGCTGTACGAGTGGATCTAACTGATGGACAATACCGTAACGCCATGATCCGAGTAGATGAACGCAGGCGCACCGGTTAACGTCACCTGTACGGTTCCCGCCGTGGCGGCCACATATTTATGACTGCCATCTATACTGACAACGGAAACGCCGAGGTCACTGGTGCTGAGTGTGGCGACTTTGCTGGTGCTGCCGGTTTGCCAGCCGGCATCCCACAAGGAAGTGATGTACCTGTTCTTATTCTCGTCCCAGAACTTATACCCGTAGTAAGGGTTGCTGATTCCAGTGACAGCCCCGAGATACGACGCATCCCGAAGCACTCTAACCATCGTATAGTACCCATAATAGCTTGGCTTGGGCACGGCGTTCCAGTCAATCAGCCCGAAGTTATGCTCTATATTGGCTGCGTTCGTCCCCTCGTCCTGGAAGTTGTACCAATACAACGTCCGGATCCCTCCGGCAATGGCATGCATATAAGCTCGGGCCACATAATTTCTTTGGGTCGCTCTGTCGACCGTCTTCAGGAAACTACCGCCGCTGTACGTGCTCCAGCCTAATTCCGTGAACACAATCGGTTTATCGGCATCCCCGTGGCTGGCCATCAGAGCCTTGAGATCGGTGATTTTGGATATCAGCTTCTCCGGAGCACCGAAGTCCAATCCGGTGACGGGCGCATCCGCATATTTCACATAAGGATGCACATCCATCACGTCGAAATACGTCTTGACCAGGTCCCCGTTCTGTCCGTCCGAATTGTAGAAATCGTCCAACCAAGCCAGGCTGGTCGCATCAACCCCTGCGACAGAAGGCTCAACCAGTAAATTTCGGCTGTCCACCGCCTTCATGCTGCTGTGATTGCCCATGATGGTGGTCGCTACAACCGAGGGCAGCCTGCCTGCCAAATCGGGCTCATTGAAGGTCGAAAAGGTCCAAGCCCCCAGGTTGTTATCCCCCGGCACATAGCTGTCGCCATGGTAGAACAGATGGAAGTTCAAGCCATAGCTGCCGTATTTGGTTTTCATCGAGCTGCTGTGGTCCCACCATCTGCTCTTGTTGATGCCCCCGATTTCCCTCAGCAGATTTAATTTGCTCGTCAGGTTCTGCTCTTCCGTCGCTCCATGGTTGACATAGTTGCCTCCGCCATAGGGCGGATCGTTGACGGCGAATATATCGCCAACCCGTTCGCCTCCAAGAACGTTAGGTGTGTTCACCTGGATGGTCGTCACGTCGGTCCGCTCTGCGCCCGTTGACTTAAACGGGGTTACTGCGATGTAGTAGGTAGTCTCCGGTTTCAGCGCGAAGTAAGGGACATATTTGCCTATTTGTCCATTCCAGCCTGTGTTCAAGTTGATCTTGGGGGTTAAGCCTGCCGTTGTGGCAAAGTCCGTAGTTTCAATATAGACGGCATACTTGTTGACATCATTGACGACGTGGTTATAGGCAGACCAGTCCGGGTAGACCGTACTGTAGTTTTTGAGCTCCGCCTTGAGCGATACGGGGTCGGGCACACTGTTCTGCGTCAGCGTCGTGTCGTACAGCTTCCAGCCCCAGATCGCGATCTCGCCAACCGTCAGCTGCTGGGAATCGTTAGCGTTATGCATAATGATTTTGACGAACTTGGCATGACGGCCGGGGACACCGGAAGCGACCGTATTCACCATGGCGCTAGCCGAACGGCTGATTTTATTGGCCGTGTAGCCGAGTGAGGTGAAGTTGAGCCCGTCCGTACTGACCAGTACCTCGTAGCCATCCATGAACTTCGAACTGTCAGACTTGGTCCATACATCGATGGAGCCAATTTGGTACATCTCATTTAGATTAAACAGGACCGTGCCGAATTTGCCCTGCGAAGACCAGGCGGAATTTACAGTCATATCTGCGGTCGTCTCCGTGCTGGAGCCGTCGGTCAGGTCGGGCAGACCGCCTGCACCATCATTTTTGGCATCGTTGTCCGTCGTGATCAAGTCCGCTTGCGTGACAAAAGGCTGCTCCGTCACCCATTGGTACGTAGCTCCCGTCGGCAGCTTGGGCGTTCCGGCATTATAGGGCCCATATGTTCTCAGATAATTGTTGCTGAGCAGCGCCTGGGGCTCAAGTTCATCTCCGAATACCGCCACCTCTCCTAGTCTCATGTTAAATTTGGGCGTATCCTTGTGCATGATGACCTTGATATAACGGGCATACACGACAGGGTTTATGGACAGCTCCACAGGGGCGAAGCCGCTATTCACCGCATTCGTATTTTCCACTGCACCTGCCAAGTTGTAGGTCAGACCATCCATGCTGGCGAGAACCTGGAACTTCTTCATCCCGCTGTTCGTTGCGGTATCGGCCCACACTTTTACCGAGGATACTTTATAAACGGCCTTCAAGTCGTAGATAAGCGTTCCATAGGCGGCTGTGTTGGCGGCCCACGTCGAGTTGTTGCTGTAATTGCCGTCAGGTCCGTTGGTCCCATCGGACATATCCGGAGCGCCATCGTTATCCGTCGAGACAAGAAGAGCGTCCGTGGCGTGAATACCTTCGGTCAGCCAGGAATAAGCAGCGCCTGTAGCAAGGGTCGGCGTCGTGACCGGGAACGTGGCTCCCAATATGTTGCCGCTCAGCAGCTTTTCCGTTCCCGACGCATGGGCAACACCGGTGTCTTTGGCCGGGATTAGGCTTACACTGATCAAGACGGCGCATACCGTTACGTACAAGCCCATATTTTTGAAAATGTTCATTAGAATCCTCCCTCGTCAGCTTGAGTTGGTGCGGATGTCGTTCATTGGACAAGTTAAGCGCTTTCAAATTGGTCCTTTCATAAAGGCCCCCCTTCCCCAGGAGATCGGCTGCCAGGTAACCGTTTTACAAGGCACAGGCACTTGATGCGAGCTGGCGAACTGATCGTATCTCCTGCGAGAACCGGAGAAAACAGACCATTTATGCTATAAGTGTCAAAAATTGCACTACACGATGTGCCGTAATTTAATCTTGGTGCCAAAAAAAAGCAACCCGTGGCGGCGGACCGCTATCCGGGTTGCTTGTTGGTTTAAATGGTCGCTTATAACGTACCGATCGGCAACGGCTTGCGAATAAGCGTCGACTCGTTCGCCGTCAGTGTCACTTGGAGCGTGCGCATCGCGTCGGCGTAGGGGCTCAAGATGCCGTCTTGCCTGCGGTTCGCCACCGCTTCCACGAACGTGCGATTCTGCTCCAGGTAGAAATCGACCTTGGACGTCTCCACAATGTGCTGCGTGTCGTCGATCAGCGTCAGCACCGTGCCGTTCTTGCTCAGCTGCAAGTAGAAATCCGAGCCGTACACTTCCACCTCGGCCCGCGTCTGCTGGCGGGACAAGCACGAATCCGACACGTAACCGGTCACGCCGTTCTGCAGCTTGAACGCCGCTATGCCGGCGTCATAGATCGTCGCATCCGGGTCGACCGTTTGCAGCGACCGCAGCTCGAACTTCGCGTCGATCTCGGCGAAATCTCCGCACAGGAAGCGAATCATGTCCACCTGATGCGTGGCCGTGTCCACGAAATGCCCGCCGGACAGCTCCAGCGTTCTCCACCACTTGGACGGGTGCAGGCCGCCGAACCGGTACCCGTTTACCATGTGATACGCCTTTCCTTGCAAATAAGCCTTCGCTTTCTGCACGGTGTCCAGATACCGGAGGCAGTAGCCGGACGAATTGATAATGCCGGCTTCGCGAATGGCCTGCTCCTTGCGCCGCACGACGTCCATCTTCAGGCCGAGCGGCTTCTCGGCGAAGACATGAATGCCGCGCGAGGCTGCGGTTTCTTCCAGCGCTTCGCGGGCGAATTGCGGCGTACAGATGAACACAGCGTCGATCGCGTTCGGGTCCAGCACGTTATCCGCGTTGTCCATCACTTCCGCCCCTGTCTCGGCACCGACCTTCTTCGCGGTCTCCGGGTTGGCGTCATAAACGCGCACTACGGATGCTTGAGGCACTTTTTTGAGCGTGTTGATGTGATATTGGGCCATCCCTCCGACCCCTACAAAGCCAAGTCTTACCGTCATGATCGAAACTGCCTCCTGCTTTTTGGTTTATGAGTCTCGCTTCTCTTCCGCTTCCGGCAACTTTTCTTCGGGCAACCGGCACAAATGCCATTGCGCCGCGCCGTCGCGGGTCAGCAGCCAGATGCTCTGGAAAATATGATGGGAACGGGCCATCCGGTCGGCATTCGCGATGAATTCCGTTAACCCGTACGTGGGAGAGGCGTTCCGAATCAGCAGCGCAATCGGATATTCGAGCGATACGGAAGCGTATTTCGCTTCCTTGCGCTCGATGCGGTGATTCAGCTCGATCAGCAGCTGATCGAAGCTCTCCGGCCCGAAGCTGCCCGGCGCTGCCCGCCCCAGCAGCTGCTTGGCCTCGTACTCATTATAGTAGAGGTGCGTGATCTCGACGCCCAGCTTCCTCCGGCTGCGGGTGTACTCGACGACCGCATCGGGACGCTCGCGTTGGTACAACAGCCGGATCGGACTGTCGGCCGCGATGTTCGCGTTGTACAGCGCGATGAACTGGCGGATCGCGTCGCGTTCGAGCAGCCATTTCTCGCTGTTGCGCTCGCTCACGACGCTCCCCCCTGCTCCTCGGTGCGCATGAACCCGGCGATGCCCAGGTCAACCGCCCAGGTCAGCGCG
Organism: Paenibacillus sp. HJGM_3; assembly: GCF_045062745.1. Classification (NCBI taxonomy): domain Bacteria; kingdom Bacillati; phylum Bacillota; class Bacilli; order Caryophanales; family Paenibacillaceae; genus Paenibacillus; species Paenibacillus sp. HJGM_3. Next base: position 23,862 of record NZ_JBJGED010000007.1, on the reverse strand, counting down.
ATGGACCAGAAGACGATGCCGATCGTCATCCAGAGCAACAGCTTGCCGGCCGCCGCCCCGAAGGAGACGCCGATTACCGCGCCGAGCGGCGCTCCCGTGAGGAGCGGCGAAACCAACCCCAGTCCGATGACGCCGTACCGATTCCAGATCGCCGCGATCCGGCCCGGCTTTTGGGCTTTGCGTTCCCAGCGCCGCATCATCCATCGCCGGAGAGGCCCTCCGACGACGATGACGAGATAAGCGCTCACGATCGACCCGATGGCACTGAAGAGAGCGGTCAGGCTCGGGTGCAGCTTGAGCGCGAAGCCGAGCGGGATCGCGGCCCACAGCTCCAGTACGCTTGTCCCCGCCACCGCCAGCCATTTGATCCCTTCGGTCAGCAGTCCTTCCGTCAATGGCACCCCTCCGTCAACTCCCCTGAATTATTCTTCCATTATAGTCCGGGGGATAGGGAGTGTAAAGCACAGGGAGGTCCGGCCAATAACCCGGTGTCGTCGTTACCAATTGGCTCGGATTCTCGGGATGACTTCGTCGAACATTTCGTAAGTGGTGCCTATCAGCATAATCATCGCCGGGATCAGCAGGACGGCAAAGCTGACGTGCAAAACCTTTTCCCTGCGCCCCTCGCGTGCCCAGTTCAGGATTCGGTCGTAGCCTACGGTCAGCATCAAGCCCCCGCATAGAAAAAGAGCCGTGAACAGAGCTATCCCTAGAGGCGCTTGCGGACCGAACAAGTCGTTGTCGGGATTGGACAGGAAAAATGGGATGCCGTACACGATCGCATTTATGGCTCCGTACCCTAACCCTCTCGCCAGCCGATGTTTCGGCAAATGGCGATTCATGCAGCCAAACCAGACGCTATTGGCAAGGCTGAACCCGGTGCCGACCAGCAGGAGCGCGAGCACCCCTTCCAGCGTCAATCCTCGAGACATCTCAGGGAAGACTATCGCCACAATCCCCATGATTACACGGAGTAGGAGGCCGGAGACGATTCCTGTGCCGAGGCCGGACAGAAAGGCCGCTCCGAAGTTCAAGCTTAGCCCCTTGATTCTGGACTGCAACACTATGCTCGGGTTCGGTTCTACACGCATTCGAGGTGTTCCTCCATTCCATTTGGCATGCTTAGTCGACAATACGTTAGCCCTACTCCCATCTCATCGCCTCATACGTTTTCAGCAGCTTTTGGGTGGCCTGAGCTTTCCACGCCTTATGCAAATGCCCCTTCAGCTCCTCCAGGTCAACATGGCTTAAATCAACCAAGACGTAGGGATAGCTCCTGTAGTGTTCCGTTATAGAATACGTGTGAGGATACGCTTGCATGAGGAAATCGCGGGTATCCATGTCCATCTTCAACACCAAGGATACCCCGTCCTCATGAAACCGGGCGATCAACTTATCCTTTACTTTGAAGGACTTCGTACCGTAAGATACGCTTTCCACCATGCCTGGCAGCGCTAACGCCATCTGTCGGATTGAATCCATGACGTCCTGCTCCATCATCCCCCTCCTCCCCGATGCCGCTTATTGTTCCATCCAAGTGGCTCGCACATATCCGATTCGCATCCCGACCCGTTCCATATTCCGATGACTTTGGGACAGGAACGCGCATTGGCTTACGACCAAGCGGCAATCATTGTGCCGGGCCTCGTCCATTCTTTTCCTCAATATAGATCGATGCAGCCCTTGGCTCCGGAATTGAGGCAAAGTGGCGGCGAAAGTCATGGACGCAATGCCATCCTTCATGTGCATGACCCCCACGGCAGCCGGCTCGTCGTGCACGTAAGCGAGGTAAAATTTCCAGCCGGGGCGGTTGTACAGCACTTGGTTGTTCGCGGCTACGGGCGGAATTCCGTTATCGGGCAATCCCGTGCCTCTGCAATGAATGGCAGCGTACGTAGGGAATTGATCCTCACGCAGCTCTTGGATCTTTATGGCTAGTTGGTCGGATTCCAACTTCTCCGGTTCCCAATATAAGGAAGTATGAAAACCCGACTGGTACAGTCCACACGCTGCTAAATGCTGAAGTACTTTCTGATCGACTGCTGAGGGCACAATCTCGAACTGGGCTTTCCGGCCCCTCGTGCGATAGAAGTCGAGGATCGGATCAATGTGCTCCAAATCCGCGCCGGTCAGACCCTTCACGGTATTGAAGGAACCCCAAGGCATCGTCCGGCTGTACAGGCAGACCGCGTTTCCGAATTGCTTGATTTCAATCCCTTCCGGGTTGTTCGATCTTTCTTGAATGGCGATCATTCGGTCCACCATATAGTCGACTTCCGAACGTTCTATTTGCTCGATTAATGACTTGGATGGGATATGCATTTACGGTTCGCCTCCGGTATTAGACCCACATCATAAAGGATTTGTATTGGATGCTTACGTTGTTCTTCTCGGCCCATCGCCTCAGTTGCGCCAATCCGTCCATTCGATCCGACTTCCGAAACGCAAAATACAGCTGCATCGGCACCATTTTCTTGCCGCGTACCTTGATTCCGATTTTGTTGAAATCCAATAAAATGAGGTCCACTTCCTCGGCGTTCACCCGAATGCGTTGGTTGATATGAAGCGATTCCACGTCGAACCTGACGGTCTTCTTCTTGATTCCGAATATCCAATAGCCTATCATAGCGACGATTAAGGCCATCCATAGGATCTTCGCGACTAAGAGACCCATAGGACCGTCCAATTCGAAAGTCAAGAGGAGAATACCCAGCAGTAAACTGAAAAGAATTATATTTGTGAACCTCTTAGGATGTTTGACCACATACTCCAAGTGCTCCCCTGCTTCCATCGGCACAGCCCCTCCCAGTCCCACCTTTTCCAACTACAGTTAACTCGAACCCGCCGCGTCTCAATCATTCCGAACTAGCAATTCCAAGCTCCCGGAAATGCCGAAGGGGATGGCTTGATCCCCTTTCATCGCATAACCTTTAATCTCCAGGGAAGGATGGTCAAAATCCAAAGCGGCGGTAGCGCCAAAAACCTCTTCTACGGGTGCAACAACATGGAATGTGATTTTCTCGTTAGTGCCAAGCTTTATAGGTTTAGCATCGCGGGTTGCACCTTCCACTTTGAAAGGATTGCTTTTGGAGCCATTAGACACTTTAATCGGGTATCCGAGAAATAAGCTAATAAATCCAATCTCAATTTTCCCTGTGTTTTGGAGCTCAAGGTCATAATACCAAGCCCCAAAGTCCTTTTCGGCACGGACTAGATTGATTTTTAGATCCTTGTGGTTAAACAAGGGTGTATCTTTATCGATCGAACATGAAGTCAGTGTAGTAAACAGCGCAGCGATCAAAGTTATAAAGCCCCGTAAGCTGAAAATATACATATAACCTCCTTAGTTCCTACCATCCTAAATCACAGGCTTCAACCAGATCCACCCCTCCTTCTTCACCGAGGTTAATTGCGGGAAAGGCTTGATTGCCCGCAGGTCCACGAAATCCATGCCGCACAGACAACAGACGCACGCGTCGAAGAAATGCTCATCCTCGATCATCCTCTTCTCTAAAACGCTCATGTCCATTCCGTTTCTCTGAATCCGTTCCAACATTTCCATTCTACGGGCCTGATGTATATCCTTCGTTCCTTTGTAGCTGGTCACATGAGGCGTAATTAACTCGGATACGAGCCAAGCAGCCGGATACACTTCGATGAAACCCAATTCATACTTCTCCTGCGGGTCCCACAGCATCTTGAGATAAGGATAGCGGACTCGGATGGCATTAAGCATCTCCAAGGTTTTATAGGTGGTTCGGGCGATTTTGTCGGAGGCTACATCCAGAGGGATTTTCTTCAGCAAATAGTAGCAGAAAAGGTCCGTGTCTCGTTTGAAAAAGGAATCAAGCGTATTCCCTAGGTATTCACCGGCGGAATGGCCAATTAGACCGGGCGCGAAAGTACTCGGCCAACCCAAGGGAGCGTCCAGGCAAAGAAGGGTTTTCCGGCTCGGATTGGCTTCAAGGATATGGAGGAGGGTCTTGCTGGGATCGGGATTGCTGGGGACAGGGAGGAATTTCTTGCCGGAATAGTCCAGTACGCTTATGCCTACATTTTTAGGACTGACTGCACAATCGACCCCGATGATCAGCACATGATCGTCTCCTTCTGCGGTTTTTTCTGTTCCCATTCTACCATGAGTTGGAAATGTTGGAATACAAAAAAGATGACACGCACCAAAGGGCGCATCATCCCTACTTCATGTTTATAGTTCGACGCACCACTACTGCCTTATCAGGTCGCTCCTGTCAAATCGGTGATGATGCAATGAATAAACAGCCGAGTCCCTATTCATGACGGGACATCGGCTGTTCTCTCGCAAACAAAGATGATTATGATTATGGTTCTAACCACATCCGAATTAACAAGTCGGCATTGACTTGGAGAATCTTCTTTTCCCTCTCGCCCATATTTTTGCCAAACGCTTCATTGTCGAGATGTTTTACAAAATCTTGAAGATGTTTGGCCGCCTGTTGCTTCCTACCATTATCCAGCTGGTGCTGAGCTTGATCAAGGTTATTGTACAACGGTCCCGCCGTATAGCCGGAGTCCATGTAACGAATCAACAAGTTCCTGATGGTGTCTATGCTTGTCGTCACGGTGAATGTGAGACTCGTCTCGAGCGTATTGCCGGCCTGATCCTCTAGGAAGATCGTCGCCATATGGCTTCCCGGCATGCCCGCAAAATCGATATCAATTGCAGATGACACTTGAGGATCGATCCGATATGTTGCGCCGGTGACCGTAAGGCTGGCGGCAGCCAATCCCGACCGGGCATCCGAGGCTTGGAATTTCAACGGAACCGTTACGTCAAACGAACCGCCATTGCCTAACGGACTGCCGTTTGCGCTCAGCATGAAGGAGGGGGGAGTCCTGTCGATTCGGACAGACTGCTGCTTCAGCTCCTCCGTATTCCCCGCACGGTCTATCGAGCGGTACTGCAAGTTGAACGTTCCTTCACCTGTCAGCGCGAACGGGGCCGAATATACGATCCAGTCACCTTGGCCATCAACACGGTATTCCGTCCTTCCGATTCCCGAGAGATTATCGGTTGCGCTTAAAGTAACCAGAACATCGGAATTGAACCAACCGTTACGGCTCCCTCGATCCGCCCCGAACGATGTTGTCGGCGGCGTGTTGTCGACTATGACGGTTGAACTGCCTGTCTTGCTGATACCCCGCAGTTCTACCGTCGCTTTGATCGTCGCCGTACCTTCGCCGATAGCCTTCACGACACCGCTGTCGTCCCAAACGGCTACCTGCGCGTTATTGCTGGAATACGCAATTTGCAACTGGCTCAAGTCGGCTGGCGATCCGTCGCTCATCAAGCCGCCTATGGCAAGTGCAGCGGTGTCCCCCGATTTCAGGACCAACGAGGCGGGCGATACAAGGACTTGCTGCAGCACCGGCAGCACCCGAACGGTACACACGGCTGTTTTGGCCCCGTCTGCCGTCGTCACGGTAATCTTGGCTGTCCCTACACCGGCAGCAGTTACCTTTCCGTTGCTGTCCACCTTCGCCACGGCAGCATTGTCCGAGCTCCAGGTCACCTTCTTATTCGTGGCATTGGTAGGAGCTATAGCTGCTGACAAGGCGGCAGTTCCCCCGATGTTCAGACTCAAGTCGGTTTTATCCAACGAAACCCCGGTTGCCGGGACAGGCGTCGGGAGCTTCTGAACAAGCTCAAAGTCGTCAAAGTAAACTTCTCCGGCCGCGACACGTTTGTACATGAAGATGACGGCGCTTGTGTTGGTGCTTCCAGTGGTAAAAGTATATTCTTTTCTCGTATATTCCGTCGAATCGACATTCACCTGTCGCTGGTAGCTGCCGAAATTCCTCACCCCGAACTCCGCTCCGCCTCCGTTAGCCGCTTTCGCCCAGGCAGATACGGTATAGGTCGTGTTTGGAGTCAATCCGGTAACCGTCTGCTCGATGCCGCCGAATTGGGTCGACAATCTGGCCGCATACGTTCCCGTATGGGCATTCGAATTGACAATGGCCGACTGGGTAAAATGAGTGGGCCAGCCGGTGAAATCACCTGTCTCAAAACCGGGGTTTTTAAGCAAATTGATGCCGGACACGATCTGTACGGTACAAACGGCCGTTTTGGCGCCGTCCACCGTTGTTACAGTTATTGTGGCCGTCCCTTCCCCCACCGCGGTTACGGTTCCGTTCGCATCCACGGCCGCTATCGCCGGATAGTCCGAGCTCCAGGTCACCGCTTTATTAGCCGCATTGGAAGGGGCAACGGTCGCCGTCAGTACGGCAGTCTCGCCCAGCTTCATGTTTAAAGCGGATGGATTCAGCGTTACGCCCGATACCGGAACAGGTGCCGGCGGAGGAGGAGGCGGAGGAGGCGTGATCCCATCCGTCGTGACATGATAATAGTCAAAATTCGCCGTAAGTCCCGTTCCCGCACAGACGATGAAGCCGAGCTTCGGATCCGTCAGGTCGGCGGCTATCGTGTTCCCTACTTGAGTGTATTGGATACCGTCGGCGGAATAATAGCCGGCATACAGATTTCCATACTTCACAAGGCGGAGATAAGCTACCGTCGACTCGATCGTATCGGGTACTTCCATATGAGTGCGCACGCCATTGATCTTCACGTCGAATTGGAACTGATTGCCGCTTCCGTACAACCGGGTCATTCGGATATACGTGTCGTCATTGACATATGCGACCAAGCCGCCTTGCGACCACCGGGAGCTCGGTTTGCCGTCGAGCTTCGTATCGATGGCCCAGGATCCTTCGGGAGCGCCTGTGAGCAGGATGTTCTTCGCGTCGGCAGACGTGCCCGAAATGTCCCCGTTCTCGCTGACGATCCGCATATTCCCCGGATTGGCGCTTAACGACCAGTTGGCCGGATTTTCACGAATCCAATGCCATTGCGCATTCAGCGTGGCGGAGTCGAACTCGTCGTCAGAGCCTTCCGTATAAACCGGCGGCGGTTCCGACCCTCCCGGAGATGCGCTGAACTGGAACAATTCCAGGTCGTCGAAATAAACGTCCCCGCTTCCGCCGGCTTTATACAAGTATATGGTAGCGCTCGTATTGGAGCTGCCGGTCGTGAAAGTGATCTCCTTCCGGGTATAGGAGGTTGCGGTCATATGGACATCTTTGGCGCTGCCGCCGTAATTTTTCACGCCGATTACCGCGTCGCCGCCGTTCGCGCTTTTTCCCACTCCGTATATTTTGTAAATTGTATTGGGATACAAGCCGGTGACGACCTGCTCCATCCCCGCGGTAGATCCCGTTAGCTTGGCGGCGAAAATTCCGGTCTTGGCGTTGCCGCTTTCGATGGTCGCTCCGTTGTAATGGACCGGCCAGTTGGTGAAGTCCCCCGTTTCGAATCCGGGGTTTTTCAGCAGGTTCTCCTCGGTCGGAGGCTGCGGAAGCGGCGGAAGGTTGTTCGGATCAAGTCCCTGGCCTTGATATGCGCCGATATTCGGTGCGATGTCCGCCGGAACCGGATTGCCGAAGTAATCTTTGCCGCCGTTGTTAGCGATCAGCTTGCCCGCTCCGATCGCCGGGGAGGTGTTCAACAGCTGGTATCCGATAACGGTATCCTTGCCGATCCCGCCGGAACCCGGGGAAGCGAGCTGCGGGTCCGCCGTAATCTTGTAGGGGTCAGCCGGTTCGCTTGCCGGATGGTTTCCATAGAACAGATTATTTTCGAACACATTGTTCGTACTGCCCGCAAAGCTATAGCCGCCCGATCCCAAATTGTAAAAAATATTGTTGTAGAAGTACGTATTCTTCGCATAACCGCCCCAGTTAATAAAATCCACGACCTTGGCGTTCGACGATTTGGGCAAATAGACGGTATTGTTATAGATATACGTGGTATCCGGCGTGCCCCCGATCGTGAATACGGCGCCGCTGTCGTTCTGGCTGATGTTGTAGCGGACCGTCGCGTTGCGGTTGAAGTTCGGCTTGTTCGGGTTCATCGCATTCGTACCGTCATTGGTCACGAGGAAGCCGCCGCCGGCATTGTTATGGCTGTAGTTGTACTGGATAATGGTCCCTTCGCTGTTGTAGTCCGCGTCATAGGCCATGGCGTCGCCGCCCGGAGCGGTATTGTAAACCACGTTGAACTGGATCACATTGTCTTTGGCGGCAAACACCCACAGCGGGACGTGATAGCCGCTCGCTCTGACGTGGGTGTCATGCACGAGGTTGTTTTCGATCAAACCGTTCGTCGTATTCAAGATGAAGGCTCCATCGGCGGCCACATCGTAGATCAGGTTATTCGTTACCTTGAGGCCGGTGGAATATTTGGTTTGGGCTCCGTTCAAATAAATGCCGACACTGTCAAGCGAATAAATCTTGCAGTTATTGATTACCACGTCCGATACGTGATAATCCCAGCTGGTCCCCCATACGATAATACCGCCATTGTGGGCATAATCCGTGCCGGTAGTTCCCTTTACATTGTGGATATCCAGATTTTCAAACACAAAATGCTGATACACCTTCGGATTCGTCCAGGTACCGCTGCTGCCGTCCAAATGAATGCCTCTGCGGACCCCTTTTGTCGCCGCATCGTTAGTGATTTCCAGATTCCGGATTTCCCACTGCTCCTGATTGTAGAAATAGACCGCAGCCGTTGCGCCTGCCCCGGCAATCAGCGGCTTGTTGCCGGTGCCGTACATATCGATCTTGATCGGATTGCCCGCGGTGCCCGAGCCTTTCGGAGACAGCGTACCTGTCCATACGCCGCCTGCCATGAACAGCAGCGTGTCGCCCGGCTGAAACACGGTGCCGTTCACTTTGTCCAGCGTCTTCCACGGGGCGCCTGCCGAGGTGCCGTCATTGGCATCATCGCCGCCCAACGAATCCACGTAATACACAGAGCCGGCCGCATGAGCAACCGACGGCGCAACTACCTGCAGAAAACTAGCAAACATGAGAAATATTACTAGAAGCACATGGACAATCTTGAATCTGAACCTCATCGTTCTCATCGTCACATTTCCTCCTTCGTATAATAAACCGCTTTCAAGATCGAATTGTATAAAATTTACTGCAATGTGATTTTATCGTATTTAGTTGTGTAAACGTGAACCCGGGCGTCATCAACGAGTTTGTTCAGGAAGGCCGTGTAGGCCGTATCCATGTAACGGTTCCAAACATTGCGGGTGTTCTCATCGAAGCTTTTATACCCGTTTGTTTCCCTTTCCAGAACCTTAATAAGGACATACTCGCCCTGCGCGGCTTCATCGAAGACTGAACTGACCTGCCCGGTTCCAAGATTGCCCGCGAGGATGGAATAAAGCACCGGTTGGGACTTGAAAAAGGTACGGGCCGTATGGTCGTTGAATTCCTCTTCGGTATGCCGGATCGCCGGCGCCTCGCTGCCGGCCTTAAGTTCTTTTGCCGCCTCCTCCATCTCTTTGCCTTGATCCAAGAGCGGTTTTATGGCATCCATCAGCTTCTTAGCCGTTTGCTTCTGTTGATCGATTGTGCCACTGCTCCGTTCGTTATTCTTGTAAGAAACGGATAATGCTTCGAACTTGATCCGGTCTTCATTCTTTAGCAGCGTATCTTTGACAAGCTCATATTGCCGCTTTAACTCCTCGTCGCTCACGCTAAGCTCGTCTTCGGACAGCTTTTCCTTCAGTTCATTCCGCAGCTTGCTTATGTAGTAGTCCATAAATGCACGCTCATCCAGTTGGACGGGACCGTAAATAGGCTCGTGCGCTTTGGCGGCCGCCAGCCTTCGCTTATTTTCTTTGTCCATCTCGCGGATCAAATCGTCATAAGAAGTCCCTTGTATTAGGCCGTGCTGTTTGGCCAGCTCCAGTTCGAGCTTGATGCGGACGATTTCTTTCAATGCCCGCTCCTTCGCCGTATCCTCCGGGATCTCCCCATTGTAATCGCGCCTCCAAAAATCCCCCCCATATTCCGCTCCGTATGTCCGATAGTAATAGTCGATGACCGCAGCTCTCTGCCGTGCAAGCTCGCGCTTGAATTCCGTCACCGAGATCGGGCTGCCGTTCACCTCCGCAACAGGAGCCCGATTCGAGTTCGACCCGGTTAAAGCATAATAGAAGAGGATGCCGGCAACCGGGATAAGCATCACAACTACAGCAACTATTATTTTAAGCTTCAACTTGATCACCCCATCCTCTTATTGGGGAGTGCTTTCATTAAGCAATTTCATCGCCTTCAAGCGTATCCGTCCTGCGGTCGCCCGAGGAGAAGGAGATGACGGCGACTAGAGGCTCTGGGCTCGTGCACTTCGCCCAATGCGGAACTCCTCGCGGGATGCGGATGACGGAGCCCGGCTCCAACCGGACGATATCGTCTCCAAGCCGATGGTCGCATTCCCCGGAGATGACGTAGAGCAGCTCCTCGCAATTCGGGTGGGAATGAAGAGGGTTGCGTTCGCCAGGGTGAATGACCACCACGCCGAACGTTTGCTCCGCTTTGGGCATATTTTGTTTGCCGATCAGCCAGTTCAACCTGCCCCAGCTCAATTCGACCTTGTCGGTTGTGTTCAAGCTGCTTACATACTCCGCAGCATTCTGTATGGTCATCTTCGTTCTCTCCTTATCGGGTAAGCCCCATGTTTTTCAACAGCTCCTCCGCGCACCGCTCGGCGAACGAGGACGCATTAACGGTACACTCCATCTCGACGACAGGGATATCGGGCCGCAGATGCTCCCGCAAGGAATCGAACAACGCCCGATCCGCCTCCGGCCAGCCGAACGGACCGCCATGCTCGCCGATGAGGCTGATCCCCTGCAGCGGCAGCAGCACCGTTACGGGCGCCTGGCTCGCGTTCAGCTTTTCCGCCAAAATTTGTCCCAACATCCGGTTTTCCTCGATATTCGTACGCATCAGGGTGACGTTCGGATTGTGCCGGTAAAACAATCGCTCGCGGAACTTGTCCGGAATCGTGTCCGGCGCCCAAAAGTTCACCATGTCCAGGCATCCGGGTACAACGATCGCCGGAACACCGCAACGGGCCGCCGCTTCGAGACGGGCGGCTCCGGCGCTGAATACGCCGCCCACCAATTCGTCCGCCCACTCGGTCGTCGTAATGTCGAGCACCCCCGCAATCATTCCGGCCTCGACCAAGCTTTCCATCGTGCGCCCGCCGGCGCCTGTGCAATGGAACACGAGCACTTCATAGTCCGCTTGTTCCAGAACGGCTTTCGCCGCTTCGACGGCACGGGTCGTATTGCCGAACATCGAGGCTGCAATCAGCGGATGATCCTGCGCTTCCGGGATGACCGCCTCCGCCATGCCGCAGATCGCTCCTGCCGCACGGGCCAGGATCGTTCGGCTGATTCGGTTAATTCCGGCGATGTCCACTATGCTCGGGATCATGACGATATCCTTCCCATCGACATAACCGGAAACGTCCGACCCGGCGACGGTCGAAACCATCACCTTCGGAAAGCCGACCGGGAGGGAACGCATCGCCTGGCAGGCCACTGACGTCCCACCCGTTCCCCCGAGCGCGATCACGCCGTCGATGGCGCCTTCCCGGTATAGGCGCATAAGCGTTAGCTCCGCACCGCGCCCCATGATGGCCACGGCTTCGCCGCGGTCCCTGCGGGTCCTCAGGTCGGCGATTTCGCCTCCGGCTGCCAGGGCGACGCTTTCCCTCGGTATATCTGGCAACAGTGCCGGTTCGTCCAATACGCCCGTATCTATCAGCAAGGTTCTATGGCCTCGCTCTTGAATGCGTTTCTTGATAAACCCGTATTCGACTCCTTTCGTATCCAGCGAACCGAGCAAAGCAATCGTTTTGGACATCGCGTTCATCCTTTCCCCGGTTCCGGAATATACGATGATCGAATTGCCGCGAAACGTTGTGTCTGCTCCTTGATCGCCCGTTCCGTCGGAAGCCGCTCCATGGAACTCGCGCCGTAGAAGCCGTCGAGTTCCGGAATTTCGTTCATCATGTATGCCGCATCCTCTGGCTCGGCGATCGGACCGCCGTGGCACAGAATGAGGATATCCCCGCGAATCCGTTTGGCCGCCGCGATGATGTCCTGAACGATGGGGACGCATTGCTCCAGCGTAAGTGCAGTCTGCGCCCCGATCGAACCCGATGTTGTCAAGCCGAGATGGGCGACCAGTATATCCGCCCCCGCTCTCGTCATCTGGACGGCATCCTCCGGATTGAACACATACGGCGTCGTCAATAAATCCATCTCGCGAGCAGACCGGATCAATTCCACTTCCTTGTCGTACCCCATTCCCGTTTCTTCCAAATTGGCCCGGAAGTTCCCGTCGATCAACCCGACGGTCGGGAAGTTTTGAACACCGGCAAACCCTGCCTCCTTCACCTGCTTCAGAAACTGAGGAATGATCCGGAACGGATCGGTACCGCAAACGCCGGCGAGCACTGGGGTATTCTTCACGACGGGCAGCACCTCGCGCGCCATATCCATGACGATCGCGTTGGCGTCGCCATACGGCATCAAACCGGCGAGCGAGCCATGGCCGGCCATTCGGTAACGGCCCGAATTGTATATGACGATCAGGTCGATGCCGCCCGCTTCTTCGAATTTCGCGCTGATTCCCGTTCCGGCCCCGCCGCCGATGATCGGCAAGCCTTCCTTCCGTTTCTTATGGAAGCTTTCGAGCAATCCTATTCTGCTGAGCATGCGTGCGTAATCCCTCCATCATTTCACTTTCTTCCAAACCAAACGATAGGTGACCGTCTGCTCTTGCACGACGATTGGAGGAGAAATGAGCGTCAACCGGTCTTCATCCTCTTCATAGAAACGTTTCTGCGTGACTCCAATCCAGTTCGGAAACAACGATACTTCGATGTGATGCAGCACACAATCCTCGTGAACTTCGTACATGCCGGCATAGCTGATATACGTGCCCATCGCCATCGATTTCTCTTCCGTGGTTCCTCCGTCCAATACACCCGACTCGAACGGGCGGCGATGGACACCCATGAGCGCAACGGACATGTGTCCATCCGCAGCATACATAAGATAACCGATGGCATCTTCCCCTAAAGGATAGATCTTCTCTCCGCTCTTCATCTTGTTCTCGTAGGAAACCAACCGCCATGTTCCTATTAACCCCGTGCCACGGCTCAATGGATTCCCCGCTGAGATACATAGGAAGAATGGGTAAGGTATTGATAGGCGTCAGCCAAGTAGTGTAACGTGTTCTCCTGATCCTTCACGATCAACTCAAGCACATAATGGCCGCTGTAACCGACCCTATGCATGTGCTGGAAAAGACCTTGCAAATCTATTTCTCCCGTTCCTAGAGGGACGCCTTGGCTTCCGATGCGGTCTTGAATATGCACAAGGGCAATGGAATCTCCCAGCAGCTCATAGCCTTCCCGCCACGAAACGCCAACCGAGTGAAAATGTCCGACCTCTAATAACGTCTTCATCCGGGTGTCCCGAATGCCTTCCAACACCTCGCGATAGTCCTCTATCGTTGTAATTGGGGTGCCAATATGATTTTGAACCACAGGGGTTATACCTAGATGCTCGGTTTGATCCAGGAATGTTTTGGCGGTTTGAATATAGAGATCGCGGCTTTTGGCTTTAAATAAGACGACCTTCACTCCCAGTTTGGCAGCAAAATGGGCGGCTTGGATGGAATACTCCAACGAGTCCCCGTCATCGGTTATTTGAGGAAGATGAAACGAATAGTAGCTCATTCCGTACTTCTTGCCAGCCTCTAAATAGATAGAGGGGTCAAGGTTTATATCAAACGCAGATTTTACGCGGCCCGTAAATACTTCGAATTGATGATATCCCAGCGTGGTATAGCGCAATAACGCTTCTTCCAATTCCATATCTGGATTGCAGATCGGACTGATCACTATGTTTTCCATGGATGCCTCCTCCAGCTCCTTGTGAGTTCAGGATGTTCGTTATAGCGTCTCATACTTGAGCTGAACCACTTCCCCGGATGCGGCGGAATCTCGAATGCCCTCGTAAAGAACCATGCTTTTGTAGCTTTCGTAAATGTTCGATCTCGTGGTTCTTCCTTCGCGGATCGCTTGGACGAAGTCGATCAGCTCCGGTAAGTGGCCGGTGTCGTAACCGCTGTCGCCCGCGCTGATGAAGGTCGGCGGCTCTCTCCATTCCACGCCCTTCTCGTTCTCGCTTATTTTCCAGCAGGACGAATTGTGAACGGTCATGAAATTTCCGCCTTTAATCGAGATTTCCACCTCTTCCGTAGGCAGATTGTAGCTCCTCCCGCAGTTCAGGTTCAGCGAACCGACGGCCCCGTTCGTGAATTTCAAGCTGACCGCATAAGCGTCCTTTCCCTTGGCGAAGCTGAACACCTTCTCCACATCGCCGAACAAATAATGCATCAAATCGATCATATGGATGGTGAAATCGAATAAAAAATCCCTATGGTTCTCGTATTGTCTGGAAGCGTAGTCGGCGGAAATGGAATACAAGTCCGCGGGAGAAAATTGGGCCAGCCATTCTTTCGCCCGCGAATAGGCCGTATTGTACCTTTTCTTGAATGCGGTCGAGCACAACACGCCGGTCTCGGCGGAAACGCGCGCCACTTCGTAAGCGTCCCGGGACGATACAGCCGGCGGCTTCTCCGTATAGACCGGAAAGCCCAGCTTCATGACCTCGATGGCAAGCTCGTAATGCTGCTGCGGTCCGATGCAGACGATGACGCCGTCGGGTTGCTCGCGCTCCAGCATTTCCCTGTAATCCTTATAGGCGTTTCCGCCGAAGCGGGATGCATTTCTGACAGCAAACGCCTCATTCAAATCGCAGCAGCCGACGATCCGCGCCCCTGCAGAGCCGATATACGGATAGATGCGTTTGGTCGATAGCGAGCCCGCACCGATTATGGCAATTCGCAATTCTCTCTCCATCATGACAAGCTCCTTCATCATTTTCGTTTCATGTAGGGGCGACAGGCGACTCCCCTATGGAACCGCCGCCGATCGCCATAGCCTTTACTTGTCGATTCTAATTTTGAACAGATCTTCCGCCAAAAACGCTTTGGTTTTGTTTTCCTTGTACCAATTGATATAGAAGTCGTCCAGTTGCTGACCTCCGGTGCTTTGATAAGCTTTTTTGTAATCCTCGATCGCCTGAGCTGCGGTATAGCTGGCGCCGGACACGATCGCTTTGCTGATCAGATCGCCGTACGTTTTGTCCAAATTCGATTTGGTCACCTGCAAATTTTGCGGCAAGCTCGGCATATGCTCCGAGTGCGTAATGTCCGGATAATTTTTGACGGTATCCAGATTGATCTTATTGTTGGCGCGGATAATGTCGATAAACTCTTTCTCCCTCGGGTTCGAGGGGTTTAACAGATTTTCCGGCAAGAAGCACGGACCGAATTGATTGGTGGAGGTGACCATCAGATAATCAGCCGCCCAAGAGAGCTCCTTCTTGAATTTCTCCGGATCCTTCTGTACCGGACAGCCGTTCGGGCCGGTCGTCCAATGTTCGCCTTCTTTGCCGAATGCGAATGTCATGCCGGTCGATTTGGCAGCCATAAAGTCGATGAACTTCATCACGGCGACAGGATCTTTGGCATTCGCGTTAACGGCCACTGTCATTTGAACCGGGTTGTTAAGCCCCAAGGTGAACTGGCCGAACTCGCTGCGGGGCGCCGCGATCGGAATGACTTCCGCTTGCGGATCATTTTTCTTGAGCGCTTCATAGAACTTTTTGTACGAATCGAGATCGATGGTTCGCCCCGCGAATATGCCCAGCTTGCCCGTGATCCAATCTTGCGTCGCCTTTTCCCCGTTTTTATCCGTCAAGAAATCTTTGTCCACAATCCCCGCGTCATACAGACGTTTTTGAAAATCCAATGCGGCTTTTTCCCGGGCTAACGTCTGATCCTTAATCAAGGCTCCGTCCTTGACGTACAAGCTTCTGCTTCCGAAGAATACTGGAATCAGATTGGCGCCGCTCAGGTGGATGCCGTACGTATCCTTCTTCCCGTTGCCGTCGGGATCTTGCTCGGCGAACGCTTTGGCCACCGCGAACAGTTCGTCGACCGTCTCCGGCACCTTCAGGTTCAGCTTCTTCAACCAGTCGTTGCGGATAAACAATCCGTTAAACGAATGCGAGAACTTCAATTTCCCGAATTCATACAGTTTCCCGTCGGACTTGGTGCCCGCTTTTTTTAATTCCGGGAATTCCGTAATCAACTTCTTATATACGACGCTATGTTTTTCGATCAAATCGTCGAGCGGCATAATTTGCTTCTGGTTGTAAAGCTGATTCCGGAAGTTCGCATCAAACTCGAAGATGACGTCCGGCGCCTCGCCCGAAGCGAACAAGACGTTTAATTTTTGCACGGACTCGTTCCTTGGAATCGGCACGAATTTCACTTGGACCGGACTATTCTCGTTAATCCATTCGGACCAAATGTTCTTCTCCGGTGTGCCGAATTCGGCGGGTACGTTGCCGCGGTCATACATCGATACGGTGATGACCGGTTTTTTTGCATTTTTGTCAGGAGACGACTTGCCGGGTGTCGCCTCGGTTCCCGATCCCGCATTGTTCCCGCTGCATCCGGATACCAGGACAGCTAAGCTTAGTCCTGCCGCCGCCAAGGTAATCATGCTCCGTTTTTTTACTTGAATCATCGATTTGGAAGCCTCCCCTTTTCATTCCTCGATCTTCGTTTCCATCATCGGATCTTGCTCATCCCTTTACGGCCCCGATCAATACGCCTTTGACAAAATATTTCTGGATGAAAGGATACACGATGAGCATCGGCAAGATCATCACCATCAACCCCGCCGCCCGAACGGATTCCGGTGTCAGCATGGCGCTGTCCTCGGGACGTTCGTAGCTCATTTCCGCCAAAAACGTTTGGCTTCGCAGCATTTGCTGAACCAAGACGGGCAGATTGACTTTGGTGCTGTCGGTAATGTAAATCAGCACGTTCATGAACGAATTCCAGAAGCCTACGCCATAGAACAACGCAATTGCGGCCAGCATCGGCATGGATAACGGCAGCACGATCTGGACTAACATCCGCCATTCCCCGCAGCCGTCGATCCTGCCCGCCTCCTCCAGCTCATCCGGCAAACCTTCGAAATAACTTTTCATGACAAGCAAATTGAATACACTGATTAGACCGAGCATCCATAGCGACCAGTAGGAGTTGATGAGACCTAACGTTTTGACCGTAAGATAGGTCGGAATCAAGCCTCCCCCGAACAACATGGTGAAAATGACGGCGAGCGAATAGAAACGGCGGCCAATAAAATACGACTTGGATAACGGATATGCGGCCAAAACGGTAAATAACATGCTCAAGCAGACGCCTACAACGGTGATGACCAAGCTGTTGACAAACGCTCTCACGATCGAAGTGCCTTTCACGAGCACCTTGTACGGTTCGAATGTGAAATTCACAGGCCATAAAGAAACGTTGCCGGATAAAACCTCGTGCGCATCGCTGAAGGAAACGGCGATCAAGTGAACAATCGGCAACAGACACGTTAGCGAAATGCAGGCCAGCACCAAGTAATTCAAAACATCAAACGCTCGATCACTACGGGAAAGTCTCATCTTCCGCCTCCTAAAACAGAGCTTGATCGTATCGGCGGGCAACCCAATTGGCCAGCAATACCAATATCAATCCGACTAACGACTCGAATAGTCCCATAGCGGAAGAAAGGCTAAATTGCGCTCCTTGCAAGCCGATCCTGTAAATGTACGTGCTGATTACTTCGGAAATATCGGTTACCGTTGCATTTTGCAGGACAAACACTTTGTCGAAACCGACCTCCATGACGTGTCCCAGGCTGATAATGAGCATCAGAACAACCATGGCGCGTATCCCTGGCAACGAAACGTGCCACATCTTCCGCCATTTGCCGCACCCGTCGATATCGGCGGCTTCGTACAAGCTCGGATCGATGGTGGAGAGAGCGGCCAAGTAGACGATAGCGGCAAAACCCGCCTCTTTCCAGATGCCCGAACCGAAAAATATGGCGAGCCAAGTCGGTTCCTTATACAAAAACGGGTATGGGCTGCCGGTGATCCATTTCATGATATGGTTGACGATTCCCGCCTCCTGGGAAAAAACGGTGATCACCATCCCGCCGACAATAATCCAGGACAGAAAATGCGGCAAATAGATCAGCGTTTGCACGATCCGCTTGTACCACATTCGGCGTATTTCATTTAGAAGCAACGCAATGATGATCGGAAAAGGAAAGCCGAACACAATTCCGAAAAAGCTTAGAAACAGCGTATTGCGGATAATCTTCACCGTCCCGGGATTGCTGAACAGCATGTGGAAATGATCGAGACCCACCCACGGACTGTTCCATATCCCGTCCCTGAAATTATAGTCTTTGAAAGCGATCACAGACCCCACCATCGGAAAATACTTGAATAGAAGGAAGTAAACGATGATCGGGATGAACATGATGTACAGGGGAACATTCTGTTTCCACTTTTTGGCCAGCATACAGGTTTCGATTCACCACCTCTGGGTTTTATGGCTTGTTGCGCATCGATGCAAGCTCAATATAACGAAAAGGCTGCGAAAGCATCAATATACATGAATCCCAGGGCGACTTTATCGACATAGACCTTTTTCCCCAATGAACAAAACCGTTGAACATAAACCTTCGGGAAGCCTAGGAAGACCGAACCTACCCAGCGTCATTCCTTTTTCTTCGATAATCCCCCGGTGTAAGGCCGACTACCTTCTTAAAGGCGCGGATAAAAGACAACACATGCACATACCCGACCTTTTCTCCGATTTCGTAAACCGACTTGTTCGTCTTTTCCAGCAGGTTCCTGGCATGATCAATGCGAACGGCAACCATGTAATCCACAAACTTGCCTCCGAAATGTTCCTTGAACAATTTGCTCAAATAACGCGGGCTTAACCCGAACGCATCACTCAAATGGTTCAGCGAAAGATCGGGGTTCCCATAGTTGGTTTCGATATAGGCCTTCACCTCGGACAGCAGATGATGGTTGCTTCGTTTTTCTTTCATTTCCTGAAAATGTGCGTGAAAATGCGCAAGCAAGCTAGTCGCTTGCTCCTGGATTTCATCAATCGTTTCAACCTCGGCGATCATTCGCCGAAGCTGCGGAAGTGTCGTTTGCAGAAACACATGGGAGAACTCATACGAAAGCTCCGTCATTTCTTTCTCCAAATAATAGAGGACATAATGCATCAGATTGCCGATATCCCGGCGCAGAAACAATCCATTCCGCAGCTCTTCGAAAAGGTGTGCGATATGAGTTCTCCATTCCTCATTGCCCAGACGGAAAGAGTGCGCAAAGCTGTGAATGATGTTGAGATACCCGAACACAAAGGAGTTGTGTCCGACGAGAAGCTCCCATTGCGCAATCACCCGATTGTTTCCAAGCACCGTCTTATATTCGATCGTCTCTTTGGCTTCCTCATACGAGTCCGCGATTTCGTCAACCTCGCTTATTCTCGTGCCGATGCCGACCGTAATCGTGAAAGACAAATGCTCATTCACCCACACTTGAGCCTTCTTGCACCAATCATACACGTGATGGAGATCCATTCCGTTTTTTAGCAGGCAGATGACCCCCAGTTGATGGGGTTCCACCCATTCGCTCCATACGGTTGTCCGATGATGGGTTGCAAGATCTCTCAGAACGCTTGCAATCACATACTTGAGAAGCGCTTGATCGCGCGGGGAATACTGGTGGCCGAAACGGTTGTATTGGTCGATTTCAACGACAACCGTGCAGAGCTGATCGAAATCGGCAGGAAGACCGATTCGTTCCAGCTCCTGCCGCCACTCCTCCAATTCGACAGGACGATTGCCTTGAAGCAGTTCCAGGAAGAAATGCTTGCTGCGGAATTTCAAATCCTCCCGATGAAGCAATTCCAAGGAATTCGATTTTTTCTCCAGCTCATCAAACACCGAATGAATAAAGGTGAACTCATCCTCTTTCCTTTGTTGAGGGTCGAATTCATTTCGAAGCTTGACGGAATACGGTTGCATTCTCCGGATGATGGCTTCGATGGGCTTATAATGACGATGGGTAATATAGGTCAGCAAGACGAGGCCGGCCAACACGACGACTCCGCCCAGGACGACCCAAACGAAAGACACGGCAGAGAAGAAAGAAAAATTCCCGTTGTATAATCCTGTTTGAACCGTCCAACCCGTATAGGAGGAGCGGACTTGGGCGAGAACTTTGCTGTTCGGGTCCTGCATCCGGTTCGTTTCCTTCAGGAATGGATTCCGCTTGAAGTCCACCCCTTGTTTGTCCAGCAACGCAACGAAATTAAGACTCGAGCGCGCGTTGTTAGTAATCATGCTTTGAATCGCACTCGCTTGCAGGTTCACGACGATTAACCCTTGTTCCACGGAATTAAAGGGCGCTTTCCTGGCCAGGGAGACCACCTCGGCCGGTAGTTCATCCCTCGCAAACTCGCTGTATGCACGGGGATCGGTCCATCTGGGAACGGATTGGTCCCGCAGACGATCCTCAATGAACGCCTTATCCATAAACCCATCGAGCGTCTTCAAGTTGGTTTGCGTTAGCAATTGGCCTGTATACGGATTGTAAATATAGATGGAATGGATGGAAGGAATGCTTGAATAGAGCTTATTGATCTCTTGCGAAATCAGAAACAGCTCGTAGGGGGACAACGGTTTTTTTTCCATAAAAAACCGGATCAGATTTTCGTTGTATCCGACTTCCCTTGTCACGATTTGTTCCGTCGTTTTAAGCGCGGAGTCGACCGCAAGGATCACTTGTTCGGCAAATAATTCGTTCGTTTTGGAGATTTGGCGGGAGGCATACGTATAGACCGTCCAATAGAAAATCATGATCAAAACGAGGACGACGAAGAAAAAGATGGGGAGATACGATAAAAGCAAGCGGTAAAACCAATGTTTTTTCATGATAGCCCCCTTGCAAGCTTTCCGACATAGAGCACTCCAGCTATATCCGCTATGGCCGGCTATAATAAAGTTGCACCGTTATCTTATTACAGCGCTTACAGACGGGTAAGTGATAAACTATTAAGATTGATAGGAATTTGTTAAGATTTCTGCTATATAAGGGCTAAGTATTTTTACAGGGGTGATCCTGTAATAGAGGGAATGCGCACGGGCGCACCGGTTCAAAAATCAAGTGCAAGCACGTCATCGATATCGTCATCAAGGTCGGAGTCGATTAATTATTTGACTGTCATTGTTCAACTCCCATCGATTCAGCCAAGAATACGACTATTATATCCAGACACCTATATGGACTCAATCTACACTTTGTACTCGATAAACAAAATGTGCAACAATCGGCGCACCGGAAGCAGCGGGCGATCGTAGAGAATCTTGAGCTTTGTTTATGACGGTCTCTTCATAATACAGGCTTCATTTCAGCATTAATTTGTTGACTCCCTGGGAAAAGGATACGATCATTCAGCAAAACAAAAAAGACGCCCAACTTCGGGCGCCGTTCCGAGCAAGATGATATTGTTCAGCAAATGTTAGTCCCTCGATGATTCATTTGCATAGTGG
This sequence comes from Paenibacillus sp. HJGM_3, assembly GCF_045062745.1. Taxonomy (NCBI): domain Bacteria; kingdom Bacillati; phylum Bacillota; class Bacilli; order Caryophanales; family Paenibacillaceae; genus Paenibacillus; species Paenibacillus sp. HJGM_3. The sequence continues at coordinate 2,384 of NZ_JBJGED010000007.1, read as the reverse complement.
GAAATCCGCTCAGGTTGATTGAATCATCTTCTCACAGATTAAATTAAGATATCATGATCCTTAGAATTAGTCAGATCAATGCACCCCGAATGTGGTGAATGGTAGCTGTACTGCAAGAATTTCACCTAACATTCTTGTTTCCACGAAACCTTGCTGGCTTAAGGCGACCATGGGAGCCGATGGACTTAATCAGTGCAGGGTTGTCTGCTGTGGCGATGTCCAGTCTGCCTCGAGGTTACATTCATAATGGGTATAAAATCACCCGAATCAATTGCTTCGGGTAAGGAATTTATTTAAATCTTCTAAAAAAGTTAGGATATTCTTCAGGTGGTACTTCTGCAACGTTAGCACCATGTCTTTGATAATACTTACTATTGTAAATCATTGGATCTTTTGCAGCATGAATTCTAAATATCAACACATCTTTATCAAAGTAGTTGATAATTCTAATATTTCTACAAATAATATCTTTACTTTCGGCTGATATTGGTTGCTTCTTAATTTCTTGTACAAGCCACCTGTAAAAGGTATCTAAGTCTTTATGGTTAAATTTTATTTCATGACTAATACCTGATATATAAAACCCTCTATAATTGATACACTGTATGTCATAAATTCTTTCAATTCGCTCCATATCTTTTGAGCTATCCGAAACTCCAATACAAACATAACCAATTGCTTCTGCACTATTATTCGCCATTGCTGTAAGGGTTAATATAATCTTAGAAAAGCTTCCTTGGTCAAATGAATTTGTTCCATCAAGCAATGTAAGACCTTGCTTGAAATCATAAAGAGATTGCTCTGTCTTTGATTGCATTAGTAGTGACTCAAATTCAGTTAACCACTTAAATTTGGCAGGGTCCGACACGTCTTTATCCTTAAAACAAGATTGAATAATGCCTGCGACAGCATCCACGTTATCATTCTTGTTTGCAGCACTCCAATTTCCGCCTTCAGCAATAATTATATGATCTGAGATACCATCAAGTTTCTTCTCGAGTTCTGTGTAGCTATGCACTTGTTTATTATCTTTATACAGCAATTTATGCATTGCTAGAAAAACAACCTGGAAATACCTTGGCAGACGTTGAGCAGGATCTTTAAATATCAATTCTCTGAAGTTTTTACCAGAAATGTTTAATACTGTTCTAATTTCGTTATAAATACTTAAAAATTGTTTACTTAAAGTTTCAGTACCGATTCTTTGTAGTGCCTGCCCAAGTTCATTTGAGCGATCGCTTTCTCTTAAACCATAATATTCATCTAAAATTGGGGAGCTAGTAGGAGGAATTTCAGGAAATGCCATTGCAGCTAAAATATCGGCAATAATCTCCTCATCTCGCGCTTCTCTTACCATCTCTTTAGTAATTACATTATTCTTAACCCAGAATATCTCATCAACCGGAATACCGTAATCAAGCCCTGTATTTGTTATGCTGATCTCACGCATTTTATTTAAATTAAGAATATCACCAGATGTTACATCGGTCCTAATTTCAGAAGCAATCTGTCTTACTAAATCTGTAAATATTCCCAATGTTCCTGCAGAACGTAGTTCTTGTCTAGATAGATGCTTACCGTAACTATTAATTCGAATAAAAATCTCATCGACCTTTTTCTCTTCACTAAAAGAATAAACTGATAGGGGTAGTACATAACTAGCAAAAATTTCACATACTTTTCTACTTAATTTAGGTTCTAATTGATTTATATCCCCTGAGTCCAAAGCAGACTTAGATTCAACCATTGTTTCAAAGACATGTCTCTCATCATTTTTTGTCTCGGCTAATAGTATAAGCGGAACAGGATAACCTTTAATCAGAGAGTCAATAAACTTCTTCTTTTCTTCAATTGTCCATATTAGCTTTCGTTGATATCGGCGATTAACATAAAGTAAATAATTTTTATAGAAGTTATAAACACGTTGAATTGTTTCGCTTCTAATCGATAATTCACGTTGTATTGTTGAATTAATATCCTTCTCCATATGTACACATCCTTTTGAGTGTATAGTAAAAATTTTTGCAATAAATAACAGTTGATTGCTAGTCTGCTCGGAAAATAATTGAACTAATATATTTATAGTCTTTCTAATTTCGGGGTTTCGTCTTATCTTAGCCGGTGCGGTGTTGTCCGTCGAATCGCTTCCATGAGATGCACCTTACGGACCGAAATGCCGGAGCGGACAAATCCCCTTAGGTTCTATTTAAATCATTCTCAATCCCCCGAGGATTCGTAATGGAACCATCTCGGTCATACATAAAGCAAACTAGTGTGTTACTACTTAGGTAGCGCAAGATTAAAAGTGGAAATGCCCTCGATAGGCTAGCTGAAGGGAAGCAATAATCGGTCGGTTTTGCTTGAGGAGGGTGGAGATGAAGCTC